>CAZABK010000038.1:0-28527 GCA_964483355.1 uncultured Verrucomicrobiota bacterium
GAGCGAATTGCGTGAGAGCATTGATGACATCGACAGCCATCTGCTGGAGCTACTGGGGCAGCGGATGAGTGTGGTGCGCGAAATGGGTCGGCTCAAAGCCGCACAGAATGTTTCCACGCTCCAGCCGCACCGCTGGCAGGAAATTATTGCGGACCGCGTCAAAAGAGGCGCCGGACTCGACCTCTCCGAAGATTTTGTGTTGCAGGTGATGCAGTCGATCCATGAGGAGGCGATCCGTCAGCAGGAAGCCGATCGCTTGGCCTAGCTCGCATTCCGGTTTTTGTAGGCGAGATATTCTTCGCGTTCGACAAAGCCGTCCTTGTTGGTGTCGAGCGTCTTGAAGAGCCGCCGCAGAGGACCGATGGCTTCGGCCTCGGAAATCTTTCCATCCCGGTTGAGATCCATCTTTTTCAAGTATACATCAAACCGGCTTTTCCCGGTTTGGGCGGATTGAGCGGTTTGGGGGGATTTGGTTGATTCGGCGGAGATTTGCCGGCCGAATACCTTGCCGCCGAAGGGATCGGGTTCCAGCTGAATCAGATATTGCTGGGTGATGTTGACGGTACGTTTGGTTGAGGTTGAATGAATGGGATAGCTGAGTTGCAGGGCCAGTGGCTTTGCGGGGTCAAGCTGCCGGGCTTCGATCCGGAATTCGCGCGGTTCGGCGTCGGTGGCCTGGCCGGTGATGCGCGGGGCTGAATTGATGGATGGAGCCACAACGCCGGCGGGCGTTTTGAGGGCATACTTCATCGGGGTTTCGAGATTGTTCCATGCGACGTTGTAAATGGGGTCGATGTGGAAACCGAGGTACAGGTTTCCGTTTCCGGTTTCGATCAGCTCCCGCGTTCCTTCAATGCGCGCTTTGACATAGAACGGGTGTTTGGAGTTTTGCGGTGTGATTTTCAGCGGCACAAACCGGTCCGAGACGTCGACCTTTACCCGTTCGACCAGTTTGGCTTTTGGTGTGCTGATGGGGTTGGGTGCAGGAGGAGCAAGGTTTCCGGGGCGTGTAGGTGTATCGATTGTTCCGGCCAGGCGATTGAGTGCGCGGCGGAGTTCTGTGGTTGCGGAGATGTCGCCGGCATATTCTTCCCGGCCGGCCTGATTAAAGATAAAGGCGCTCTGGTTTGGGGCGGCAACAAGGGTCTGGGCCGCCGGGTTGTCTATCGGGTCGACGAGCCACGGAATGTTGGTGTGGAGCAGTTTGGTCGCGAGCACTGCGTGGCGCTGTCGTTCGCGGAGGGTGAAGGGCTGAATGTAGCCGTGGTTTTCGGGATGGGCGAGGTGGCGGTAGATGTGGAAAAAGCGGACGCCGTTGTTCTTGTAGTCGCGCGCGGCGGCCTCAATGTCGCGGCAGTGTTTGAGGAAGGCCGCATCGGTGAGGTCGCCAAGGCAAAGAACGGTGAATTTGCTGTTGGCCACGAGGCTCCGCAGGTTGACTTCGGATCCGTCGGGTTTCAGTACGGTGAGGTCGGCGAGGGCACGTTTGGGATGGGTGTCTGTTTCTGCCGCCGGGGTGCTCGTCGGGGACAGAACGGTCTCTGGTGCGGGTTGGCTGGTTGCGAGTTTGACGCTTCCGTCGCTGATGGCAGAGGTTTCGTCGGCAAAGGTGTTTAGCATCTCTTTGGCGCTTTTGTTGCCGGTGTAGGTGCAGGCGTTGGTTTGGATGGTGGCGCCGTCTAGGGCGGCGAGCACTCCGGCGCCTTGGGTTGCGGCGTTGCGTTTGAATATGCAGTCAGAAAGTGCGGCGCTTGCGTTGGCGGCATGGAGGGCGCCGCCGTTGCCGTCGCTCGAGTTATAAAGGAAGGAGGTGTGGGCGAAGTTTGCGTCGGCGCCGCTTTGCAGCGATACCGCGCCGCCGGCTTGTGGGGCAAAGTTGGAGGAAAAGAAGCTGTTTTGTATTCGGAGTGCCGTGCTTCCGTCGGCGGCGAGTGCGCCGCCGTTTTCGGCGGAGTTGGAGTAGAAGATGCAATTGGTGGCCAGCAGTTCGGCACTCTTTGCATAGAGTCCGCCGCCGAGCAGGGCGTTGTTTTTTTCGAAGGTGCAGTTGGCGGCAGTAAACTTTTTGGTGTTGTCGGGCAACCGCAGCCCGCCGCCGCAGCCCGCGGCCTTCTGCCCGTTGGCATTGCCGCCGGAAATGATGAAGCCGTCGATGCGGCTGTGCGATGCGCCGGTGAGGATGTGGTAGCTGTTGTCGGAGCGGACGCTGATGCGTCCGATGTCGCCGCTGAGGATGGTGCGGTTGGCTTTGGGGTTACGTGCTTCGCGTTCGGTTTCGGCGCCGCGGAACCCGCCGTAGAGTTCGACGCCGGGCTTGAGCTCGAAGGTGGCCTGGCGGCCGTTGCCGGTGGGCTTATAGATGCCGGCTCTGATCCAGATTTCGCCGCCGCCGTTGGCCGCTGTGGTATTGATGGCTTCCTGCAGGTTGGGGTAGGCGCTGCTCCATGATTCGCCGTTATAGTTTTCGCCTTGAAATCTGCCGTCAACATGGCAGACCATAGTCTTTGCGGTAATAACGCAAGGAAGCAGTGCCGCCGTCATAAGAATTAATTTTATAGTCATCATACCTCGGAAATCTACATCTGCCCGAAAAGCTAGCATGACCGAAAGTATCTGCTCAAATGAATTTATCGAGGCTCCTTCCGGCTGGCTTTGTCCCGATTTGAAGATGGACAATTTTGGCGTTCTTTGCCATTTTCTCTGCTCTTTTTGAGATTGGGAGTGTTGCATGGCTAAACGAAACTACAATGTGAAGGGCACTAAGGATTTTCTGGTTCTCGCCTTGATTCTTTTCTTCCTCTGTCTGTGGGCAATCAAGGATGCGTGGTTTACCTCCGGTAAGCCGCTTGAGCGCCATCCGCAGGAGGTGGTAATCACTGCGCCCCGCGCAGGAAAGTTGGTGGAGTTTCGCGTTGAGGCCGGTTCAAAGGTCATGTCTCCGAAGAAGGAAACGAACACTCCGGGAAGCGTGGTGGCCAAGCTGAGCGATATCGAACTGCTTGAAAAACGCAGGTCGGTCGGAGAGGAATACAAGAAGGTTAAAAATGACCCGGCGCTGCGGGAGCTGGCCGATAAACTGCGTAAGCAGCTCCAGGCCATCAGTCAGGAAATCGATGCGTCGCTGGTGCGGGTGCCGGAAATGGGCACCGAAAAGAGCGGCAAGGTGACGAAACTTTTGGTTTCCCGCTACGATGTGGTGGAGGCTGGGCAGGAGTTGATGCTCATCACGCCGGACTCCCATTTCTACATTTTCAACAAAAGCCTGGCGATTTTCAGCTTTATCGGGTTCTGGGTTTTTCTGGTGCTCCATATCTTTGCGCACTGACGAAAGTCAGCCTGCTCCCCCAAGCGGTATAATGGATCGGGAATCATTTGCTCAGTGGTTGTCGGAAGCGACGAATAAAATCGGGGCGCATTCGGCAGCCTGCATCCGTTTGGACAATCCGCTTCTGCGGCGCCGAGTTGAAGAAAACAATGTCCGGGTCGCAGAGTGGCTGAAAGCCGGACGGCACGGCGAGATGGATTATCTCGAGCGCATGTTTCCGGAAAAGGCAGAACCGTGGAAAACCTTTCCCTTTGCCAAGTCGGTGATTGTGCTGACCTTTACCAACCGTTGGGGCGCCCCTGAAGCAGGGCATCCGTTTCCTGTTCCTGCAGACAATGCGCTCGTCGGTTATATTTCCGCCTACGCGAAAGAGACCGACTACCACATTACCGGCCAGACCATGCTCGCTGAACTCAGGGATTTGCTGGGCGAGGGGATTCAAGCCGAGGCGACAGTGGATACCAAAGCGGTCTATGAACGGCTCTTTGCCACCGTCGGCGGGCTTGGAGTTGTCGGCGGCAATGATCTGCTACGCGTGCCGGATCGCCCTAACGTTCGCGTTTTTATCGGCTGCCTCTTTGTCGATGCCAAGCTGCCGGAGGTGATCCATGAACCGCAAATGCCGTTTCGCTGTGCGGATTGTCAGGCCTGCGTGAAAAACTGTCCGACCGGCGCGATTCAGTTTGGCGAGCCGATCGATGCGCGTAAATGCATCAGCTATTTGACGATCGAGAAGCGCGGTGTGCTGAACCGTGAAGAGGCTGATGCGATTGGCGACTGGCTGTTTGGGTGCGACGGCTGTTCAACGGCCTGTCCGCCGCGCGACACGGTTGATCTGCGCATTCCGCTCGATCTCGAATGGCTGCTGAAAACGCCGGCGGGGGAGCTGCGGCGCCGGATTAAGGGAAATGCCGTTGCCTATGCCGGTGTCACGCAGTTGCGCAAAAACGCTGTGGCTCTATTAAAAAAGAACAGCTCCCCGGAAGCCGGGGAGCTGCTCCACTGGGTGGTGAAAAATACAGGCAGCAAGCTGATCTCCGACCAACTTGCCGCCTGGTGAGGAGGAGATGTTAAAGAATTGAAAGCAATTGGTGTGCCAATATCTGCCTTGGCCGAAAGAGGCCGTGTTTTTGGGGTGTGGTTGTGCCGATTTTATTCTTTTGAAAATCTGGAGCGTGGATGAAGTTTATCGAACTTACGAAAAAATGCCGCAACGCAGGAGGAATCCTGGGGACAATCTGGGGAATTGTGGGGCTCAGCATCCTGTTGGGGACGGCGCTGTTTCGGATCTATCCTCATGTACGGATGCTATCTGGACTATCCTTCGAGTGGTTTCATTGGGTTGCGCTGATTTCAAGTGTGGGCTTTGTCGGTTTTTTCAAAGGCCTGCGCGCATTTCACCAAAAGTTTTCTCCCCGGTGCGTGGCCCGCGCTCTCTATCTGAAAAACAATCCGACGTTTTGGCGGGGACTTCTGGCGCCTTTTTTCTGCATCGGCTATTTCCATGCTCCTCGCAAGCGGGTGGTGTCGGCCTTTCTTTTGACTCTGTTGATGGTGTTGCTGGTGGAAGCTATTGGAAAGCTGGGCCAGCCGTGGCGCGGCATTATCGACGCCGGCGTGCTGTTCGGCCTTGGCTGGGGACTCATTTCTATCTGGATCTGCGCCATTCAGGCATTTTCAGGCAAAGATTTCAGGGTTTCTCCGGAAGTGCCGGAGGCATGAAAAAAAGGCGCTCCGAGAGGGGCGCCTTTTTTGATCTCGCAGATGAAATGCGGGATTAGATGATAATGTCGTTTTTGCCGCCGCGCAGTTCGTCGGGGGTAACGATTTTGGAAGCTTGTTCCTGCTGGTATTTAACCATGTCTTCCTGGAGCTGCTTAACGGCGGCATTGATGGCGTCGGAAAACTTTTCAACCGCTTCTTCGAGCGTGGTGGCTTCAATCTCCCCGGAGATCGGAAGCGCGCCGCCGGGCGTCATAATGTTGGTGGTCGCCGAGAAGGTCGGTTGGCGCGACTCGTCCGGCGTGCCGTCAATCTTGATGGGCGTCAGGACGCGAATGCTGCCGACCTGGAGGTCGGTAAAGTTTTCCTCTTTCCAGAGGTTGTCACCATCGATCTTGATGTTTTCAAGTGTCTGATCTGTCATGATCTTTCCTTTTATTGATGGAAAATGGCGCGCCCAACAGGAGTCGAACCTGTATCTACGGCTTCGGAGGCCGCTATTCTATCCATTGAACTATGGGCGCGCGAAAGTGCGGATTTATAGGCTTATCCGTGCTTGGCTTCAAACTCTTTCATAAACGAAATGAGCGCGTCGACGCCTTCGGCGGGGAAGGCGTTATAAATTGAAGCGCGGATGCCGCCGACGGAACGGTGGCCCTTGAGCGTCTTGAGGTTCTGCTTGGCGGCCTCTTCGATGAAGAGCGGCTCGAGTTCTTCGTTGGCAATGCGCCAGGTGACGTTCATGTCGGAGCGGAATTCCGGAACGGCGGTGCCGGTGTAGAAGTCCGTCGAATCAATCATGTCGTAAAGCTTGCCGGCTTTGGCTGCGTTAATCTTCTGGATGCCTTCGAGGCCGCCCTTGGCTTTGAGCCAGCGGGTGACGAGGCAGAGCATGTAGACCGGGAAGGTCGGTACGGTGTTGTAGAGCGAATTGTTGGCGATGTGCGTTTTGTAGCGCATGATCGTCGGAACAGTGTCGGGGCAGCGCTCGGCCAGTTCGTCTTTGACGATGGCGAGCGTGATGCCGGCCGGGCCGAGATTTTTCTGCGCGCCGGCATAGATCAGGCCGAAATCTTCAACGTTCAGCGGGCGGCTGAGAATGTCGGACGACATATCGGCGATGAGCGGCGCGTTAACCTTCGGGAAGGTTTTCCATTGTGCGCCGGAGATGGTTTCGTTGGAGGTGATGTGCAGGTAGGCCGCGTCGTCGGTCAGGTTCAGCTCGTCGGCGGTCGGGACGCGTGTCGGGATCTCCTTGCCGCAGTCGGCGGCAATATTGACGTTACCGAGCATCTGGGCTTCCTTGATGGCTTTAGCGGCCCAGGCACCGGAGTTGGTGTAGTCGGCGGTCTGGCCGGCGCCGAGCAGGTTCATCGGGATGAGGGCAAACTGGGAAGAGGCGCCGCCGGTCATGAAGAGTACGCTGTAGCCTTCGGGAATGCCGAGCAGCTCTTTGATGTTGGCGATGCATTCGTCGTGCACGGCGGAATACTCTTTGCCGCGGTGGCTCATTTCCATGATGGACATGCCGGTGCCCTGATAGTCGACCAGTTCGGCCTGGGCCTCTTTGAGTACTTCTTCCGGCAGAATCGCCGGCCCGGCAGAAAAGTTATATGCTCTCATTTATGTTTCCCTTTTCATGGTTAAATTCGTGAAAAACTGAACCTAGCAATTCGGTTCGTTCGGCTCCAACCTAAAAATCGATATAAAAGCATCGAAATGCATATGGGTTCACCCGCGCATTAAAAAGAGGACCGGGCGGAAGTTGCGGCGTTCCGCCGCGATCTCCATCCCAGCCTCGTTGAAATCCGCGGCAGTTGGCTGAAGATGTTTTCCGTTTCGGCGGCTATCGTACGGTTTATATCCGCGATCCAATAAACGCGTTTGATACAGGCGGTCCCTTCACCCGTGTCAGGTTTGCGGTCCGCTTAGGGGGGCGGTTTCCAAAATGTCCATTATGTTGGCGTTCATCCGCCGGCAGATTTTTTTGAACAGCCGGATTTCTTCATCTGTCGATCCCTGTGCAAAAGTCTGGTCGAGCCGGTGGATGATTTCATCGATGATCGGCAGCATTTGCCGCCCTTTCTCTGTGGGGTAGAGGCGGAAAACGCGCCCGTCGTTTTCGTCGCGCTCTTTGTGAATATAGCCATTTTCAATCAGTCGGCGCACGGAGCGCGCCACGGCCGATTTATCAGTTTTCCGGATTCGGGCGACCTCCTCCTGCGAGATGCCTTCGTTCCAGCCCACTTCGTTCAGGATCTGGAACTGGCCGTTACCCAGTGAATAGGCATCCAGCGATTTTGCCAGCAGGCGGTTTTTATCGCGGATCAGCTCGTCCAGGTGCCGATCCAGATCCTTCTCCGCTTTTTCTTGTTTGTCATTAGTTGACGTGTCCATTAAATATCCATACCTTTCCGATAGTTGACATATAAACTATTTATCGATTCCGGACGCATGTCAAGGATTCGGGCAACAGGAGACGCCAATGAAAAAGCACATGAAAACAGCAGGACGTTCCCTCCTCGGGGCTGGTCTCCTCGTCGCCGGCGCGGCGCAGGCCGCTTCGGTCAGCGACGTTAAATTCGTGGTGACTGATGCCATGCAGACTAAGTGCTCCGACAACGAAGGCAATGTGATTGATGCGCCGAAACCGGGCGAAGCATATTATGGGCAGGATGCCCAGCACCAGGGAATCCAACCCTCCTACACCGACAACGGCGACGGCACCGTCACCGACAACAACACCGGTCTGATGTGGCAGCAGGCACCTCCGGCCGACAAAATGACCTATGATCAGGCCAAAGCCTATGTGGAAAGTCTGGAACTCGGTGGCTACACCGACTGGCGCTTGCCCACGATTAAGGAATCCTTCTCGCTGGCCAATCTTGACGGCCACCTGAACGTTAAGAATCTCAGCAAGGCCGTTCCTTACATCGACACAAAATATTTCGGCTTCACCTACGACCAGGGCCGGCCCTACACCGGCTCCTGCTGGACCAGCACCGTCTGCAAAATGCCGGCCGGAAACGATTATGAGAAGATGGAGAAAAACTACGGTTTCAACTGGGCCGATGGCCATATGAAATCCTACGGCGACGGTTATAACATCGACGGCACCAAGAGCGGTAATTCGATTCCTGCCGGCGTGCGCGCCGTACGCGGCGAGGAGGGTGTCTACGGCGTTAATGATTTCGTGGATAACGGCGACGGTACCGTCACCGACAAAGCCACCGGTTTCATGTGGTCGCAGCAGGACAGCGGCGCGGTGAACGACGACGGAAGCCCCCGCTCTAAAACCGACAAAAACTTCGGCCTCGGCCGCACCTGGGTCGATACGCTGGCCTGGGTGGAAAAGATGAATCAGGCCAACTATCTCGACCACAGCGACTGGCGCCTGCCTGATGCCAAAGAGCTGCAGAGCATTGTGCAGTACGGCAAAACCGAGCTGCCGGCCGCCGATTCGTCCTTTTTCAAGCTGAGCCGCCCGGACTGCTACGTTTGGACCAGCACCACCTGCGGCGACTTCCCCGACCTCGCCCTCTACGTCGTCTTCGGCAAAGCCTACGGTATCGACCTGCACGGCGGCTCGGGTCCGCAGGGCGGCGGCTCCGGCAAGCCGATGGGCCCGCCGCCCGGTGGTCAGATGGGCCCACCGCCGAGTCGGCAGAGTTCCGTTAATTCGGATGATATGACGGTGGATGATTTCGTGGATGTCCATGGGCCCGGCGCGGTCCGCGCGGACTATAAAGACATCAAAGGGAGAGTTGCCCAGGCTCCAAAGCTTTCCCGGCAGCTGTGGTCGAAAATCTATGGGCAGGCATATCCGTATCCCGTCGATCCGACCAACACGACCACCGAGTTCGATCTCGGGGAATCGGAAAACGCGGCGGACTACATCGTCATCTATAACTATGCCCTATTGGTGCGCGATGCGGACTGAATAAGAAACCTGTAATCACATTAAAGGGGCGGGACGGTTTAAACTGTTCCCGCCTTTGAAACATGCATCATACTGTATCAAAGTAGACCGAACATTGGAGAATCAGATGAAATCCAGAGCATTTGTGTCGCTCTTTATCACCTTTATTTTTATTGGAATGGCCGTCACGGGCGTAATGAGCTATATGCAGAAATACAACGAACTGCTCTCCGCGTTCCATGTGGTTTTCAGCCTATGCTTTGTTCTGCTGGCGCTGTTTCATTTTAAAAACAACCTCAAGCCGCTCAAAGCGTATACGACCCGAAAGGACACGCGTCTGCTGCTCCCTCTGCTTCTTGCTGTTGTAGCCGTGATTGCGCTGGGCGTCATCTTTTCACTCCCCCCTTTCAGGCAGATTGTCGAGCTGGGCAAGACCTTGCGCAAGCAGAATGAAATCGAGAAAAAAACGGAGTATGTCATCACCACAAAGTCCGAAGTTGCCGGACGCTCGATTACCATCGACTTCAAGGCCGGCCCGCAATACCGGACGGAAACCATCCTGCCGGGCGGCAAGGTGATCACCTCCATTCCCCAGGTGGCGGTATGGCTGGAAGATGCCGAGGGGAATTATCTGGAAACGCTCTATATCTCCGGGAAATCGGCGACCGGCAACTACAGCGGCGGAAAGAGCCGCCGCCCCGGCGCCCTGCCGGTGTGGAGCCATGCGCGCGGCATCAAATCCGCCGACGGGCTGTTCATGCCGGACCAGGGCACGGCGGTGGTGGATGGCGTGTCTGGCGCAACACCGCTCACCAGCTTTTCCGTGCATTCAAAATATCCGGAGCAGGCCGGGCTGCGCGTGCGGATTGAAGTGAACAAGTCATTTGATGCAAACGACTACTTCAATAAAGAAAATATTACCGATGATCCGGTCTATGCAAAGAATCCGAACGGCCAGCCCTCGCTGGTCTATTCGGTCGAATTGAAATCCGGCGCGTCCCTTTCGCTGGCGGAGCTGCAGGGGCACGGGCACATATCCGGCGCCGATGGAAAGATTGATCCGGACGTATCCAACGTGACGACTGCTTTTCAAATCTTCAAAGGCATTATCGTTGAAACTGATTCATAACAAATTCGGTTAGCTTCACTGCATATGGGCCGGCCATTGCCCGGACGAGGGGTGCCGGGGTTAGTCCAGATGCAGTTTGGCAAGGCTGTCGTAGAGGTTGATGGCGCGGCGGACGTAGGCGCGTTTTTTGGCGTAGGGGCCGGGGAAGAAGGAGCGCTTGAAGCCGGCAAGGACAAGGTCGCGAAACTGGCTGTCGGTCAGATTGAGATGCTTGGTGCAGAGCAGCAGTTCGTTGGTGACGCTGGTATGCGAGACGAGGCGGTTGTCGGTGCTGATGCTGACGGAGAGGCTGTTGTCGATCATCTGTTGGATGGGATGATCGTACAGGGTTTCAAAGTCGGGGATGGTTTGAAGGTTGGAGGTGGGGCAGACCTCGATGGTGATGCGTTGGTTGGCGATGTATTCGGCGAGCTGCCCGATGTAGCCCTTTTTGTCGTGGATGGTTTTGAGTTTGATGGCGGCTTCGGAGAAGAGAAAGGTGCCGTGGCCGATGCGGTTGGCGTAGCATTCGGTGATGGCCTGGAAGATGGATTCGGGGCCGTAGGCTTCGCCGGCGTGGACGGTTTTGCGCAGAAAGTTGCGGTGAGCGTGCTGGAAGGCTTCTTTGTGGTGGACGGCGGGGAAGCCGGACTCTTCGCCGGCGAGGTCGAATCCGACAATCGGCAGGCCTTCGTCGCGCAGGTTGACGGCCTCTTTGACGAGTGCGAGGGAGGCGCGCGCATAAATGTAGCGGGGGTTGGTTTTTCCGGCACGGGCGATGAGCCGCTCAAAATAGGGCGACATCGCGCGGCTAAAGCGGCGCATGGCGCATAGAATAATGCCGAATTCAAAGGGCATGTCGTTTTCAGCGATGGAGGCGTTGAGGTGGCGCTTGGCGCTTGCAAGCCCGCGGCACACCGCGCGGACGACATCGGGGATTTCGGCGGAGCGGGTGACGTGCAGTTGCGGGGCAAAGCGCACCTCAATATAGCGGACGCCTTCTGCATAGGAGTCTTCGGCGAGTTCAAAAGCCGCGCGTTCAAGATTTTCGTGGGTTTGCAGGACGCCGACGGTATAGGCGAAGCCGGCGAGATATTCACCGAGGTTGGCGTAACGTTCTTTAAAGACGAGTTCGTTCAGTCCGGCCTCTTCGTTGGAGGGGAGTTCAATATTTTCGTCTTTGGCCATTTCGATGAGGGTCGAAAGGCGCAGGGACCCGTCGAGGTGGAGGTGCAGGTCGGTCTTCGGAATTTTTCGGATGAACTGTTCGGTAATCTTTGACATGTCTGACCCTCTTCTGTTTGAAGGTAACCACGAAATACACGAAACACACGAAAAAAGAGTGTGGATAACCTGATGTTGACTGTTCTCATGATTCGGGACTTAACACCTAAAACTTAATCACTTAAAACTATCCCCATGTTGATTGTTGAATCCCAGAGTTTGAATGTTTACCGCAACCTTGCGATTGAAGAATACCTGATGGATCGGGTGAGCGATCATGGGCCGGTGCTGTTCCTGTGGCGAAGCGAGTGTGCCGTGGTGATGGGCAAGAACCAGAATCCCTGGCGCGAGTGCCGGCTGGATCTGATGGAGAAAGAGGGCGTGCCGCTGGCGCGGCGGGTTTCGGGCGGCGGCACGGTTTATCACGATGCCGGGAATCTGAACTATTGCGTGATTGTCGGGCGTGAGGAATATCGCGAGGAGCAGGCCTACGAAATGGTGTTTGATGCGCTGAAAACATTCGGTATCCGGGCCGAAAAAACCGGAAAAAGCAACCTGAGCGTGGACGGCTTGAAGTTTTCGGGCAATGCGTTTGCCTTTCGGAAGGGGCGTGCGCTGCATCACGGCACACTGCTGCTCAATACGGATCTGGGGCGGCTTAACCGCTATTTGGGCTCCATGTTCGATGGCATAAAAACCCACGCGATTGCATCCGTTCCGGCAACGGTGACCAACCTGAACCTTGAGGTTTCCGCAGTTGCGGCGGCACTGCAGGAAAGTTTCCGGTCCCTGTATGCCGGTGATGTGGTTGGATTGTGGTCGGAGGATGATCTGGATGAAGCCGTGCTGGAGCCACTGATTGGACGACAGCTCTCGGATGAGTGGAAATATGGCGCAACGCCGCGTTTTTCGTTGGAGCAGAAGGGATCGAGTGTGGAGGTTGTCAGGGGATTCGTGACCGCTGCCGAAGGGGAAGATTGTGCTGGTTGGGTCGGTAAAGCGTTTGGTGATCTAGCCATTTCATTGGTTTGCTAGGTTGACTTTCGGAGTGCTGAAAACTACATTATGTACAAATTTTTAACCATAGAGAGGTTGGTATGAAGGGGTTGTTTAAATTAGCTTTTGTGTTTGTTGTTGCCGCGTTGCTGGCAGGCTGTGCCTCCAATGTCGTTTATGTTCCGAAGGTTCCGAATGCGGTGCAGGCCAAGTTGCTGGATTATGAACAGAAACCGGGCGAGAAGGTGTTCGCGGTTGCGATTGAGCCCACTGGTCAGTATGCCTTTGGTTACGACTATGGCCGCGCAACCCTGAAGGAAGCCGCGACGGCCGCCCTGAAGAAGTGCAATACCAGCCGCGAAAAATATAACATTGCCGCCAAAGCCTATATCTATGCGGTTAATGACGAAGTGGTTTTTGAAAAGGTGATTCTGGCTGATTACAACAAGGTTGAGACGCCTGAACCGACCGAATAAAAATGTTTAAAACAAAGGCAGTCGTACAAAACGAGGCCGGCATCCATTGCCGGCCTTCTGCAATTCTGGTGAAAGAGGGGAGCGCCTATGCCGGCAAAATCCTCGTCACGGCAGAGTCGGGATCCTGCGACCTGACTTCTGCGCTGGAGTGCATTATGCTGGGACTTGAGCCGGGGGCGGAAGTCACCATTCAGGTTACCGGTCCCGATGAGGAGGCCTTTGGCAAAAAGCTGGCCGAGCTCTTCGAGACGCACTTCGATTTTCCCCCTCGTTAGGCGTTCCCGTTTTTGCGGTTTTTCAGCGACGAATGTGCCCGCTGGATTTTCGCTCGAATTCATCTAATCCACTAATAATGATCGGATTAGCTTGACCGCGCAACGCGGCCCATTATTATCCGTGCTTCATTTTTCGAAAAACGGATTTTCCTTTTATTGAACCGTCTAAAACTCAAGGAGATATATAAATGACGAAAAGAGATTTGGTGATGCGCATTGCAGATGAAACCGGCCTGATTCAGCAGGACGTTTATGCCGTCATCCAGAAGTCCCTCGACTATATCGTGGAAGCGCTCGAGCAGGACGACACCGTCGAGTTCCGTAACTTTGGTGTTTTCGAAGTCCGCGAACGCAAACAGCGCATCGGCCGCAACCCGAACAAGCCTGAAAACGTTGTTACCATTCCGGCCCGCAAGGTGGTTAAGTTTAAGCCGGGCAAAATCATGCGCGAAAAAATCACCGGCGAGTAATAATGGCCTCCAACGAGTTCCAGCCCCTGCAGGGCATGTCCGATATTCAGGCACCGGAGATTTATCTCTGGCGCATGATGGAGGAGCGTGCGCGTTCGGTCTTCAACAGCTATGGCTACGAGGAACTGCGCACCCCTGTGCTCGAAAAACTTTCCGTCTTTCAGCGTTCGCTTGGCGACACCACCGACGTGGTTAAAAAGGAGATGTATTCCTTCAAGCCGAGCAGGCACGAGCTGGCCATGCGGCCTGAAGGAACGGCCGGAACCATTCGCCACCTGGCCGGCCGCGGCGAAGAAGGGCTTGCCGCCCGCGTATTTTATATTTCCTCCATGTTCCGCTACGAGCGTCCGCAGGCCGGCCGCAAACGTCAGTTCCATCAGGTCGGCGTCGAAGCCACCGGCGCGGCCAATCCAATGGCCGACGCCGAATGCATTGCGCTTCAGAAGGGGCTGCTCGACGCCTGGGGACTGGCCGGATCAAAAATCCAGATCAGCACGCGCGGCGAACCGTCCGACCGCACGCCAGTGGCCGACGGTCTGCGTGCGGCGCTTCAGCCGCACCTCAATGATTTGTGCGAAGACTGCCAGCGCCGTATCGACGAAAACGTGCTGCGCGTCATCGACTGTAAAAACGAGAGCTGCGGCAAGATCGTCGACCAGATTCCGTCCGCCATCGAATTTATGAGCGAGGCGTCGCGCGACTATCTTGACCAGGTGGTCAAAGCGCTCGACGCCATGGGCATCGAAGTGACGGTTAACCCGAAGCTGATCCGCGGCCTCGACTATTATGTCCACACCGTCTGGGAAATCAGCCACTCCGCACTCGGTGCGCAGGATGCGGTGGCCGGCGGCGGCCGCTACGAAATTGCGCTCGGCAAAAAGGCCATTCCCGGCGTCGGTTTTGCGGTCGGCTTTGAACGCGCGATCATGGCGCTGAACGCCTGCGGCATCACCGCCGAACAGTTTGCGCCCGCGGGCGGAATCTGGCTGGTCTCGCTCGGCGAAGCCGCGCTGGCCGAAAACATGAAGCTCGCCCGCGAGCTGCGCGCCAAGGGCATCCGCTGCGGCATGGAACTGGCCGCCAAGAGCATGAAGGCGCAGATGCGCAAAGCCAGCCGCGCCGGCGCCGAAAAGGTGATTATTCGCGGCGACGACGAAATTGAAAAACAAACTTTAGTCATCAAGGATATGGAACAGGGAACGCAGGACGAAGCGAACCTGTCCGATTGGCTCAAAACGCTTTAAATGGAGAATATCATGCATCGTTACAGAACACATAATTGCGGCGAACTGAGAAAAGAAAACATTGATGAAACCGTGAAGGTTTCCGGCTGGGTGCACAGTGTGCGCGACCACGGCGGTATCATCTTCATCGACCTGCGCGACCACTACGGTCTGACCCAGGTGGTGATCGATCCCTCGCAGTCGTTCTATAAAGGCGTCGAGCACTGGCGCGTGGAATCCACCATCTGCTTCACCGGCAAAGTCGTGGCCCGTATTCCCGAGGCCGTCAATCCCAAGCTCGCCACCGGCGAAATCGAAGTGGTGGCTGAAGAGATGGAAACCCTCGGCGAAGCCAAGGTGATTCCGTTCCAGGTTTCCAAAGATGAAGAGTGCAACGAAGCGCTTCGCCTGGAATACCGCTTCCTCGACCTGCGTCGCGACAGCCTTCATAACAATATTATCCTGCGCTCCAAGGTAATTGCCCGCATCCGCGAACTGATGACCGGCGAAGGCTTCATGGAAATGCAGACGCCGATCCTGACCAGCAGCTCGCCCGAAGGCGCGCGCGACTATCTGGTTCCGAGCCGCGTTCATCCCGGCAAGTTTTACGCCCTGCCGCAGGCGCCGCAGCAGTTTAAGCAGCTGCTGATGACTTCTGGCTTCGACCGCTATTTTCAGATCGCCCCGTGCTTCCGCGACGAAGACGCGCGTGCCGACCGCTCGCCGGGCGAATTCTACCAGCTCGACATGGAAATGGCCTTTGCCACGCAGGACGACGTTTTTGAAGTGAACGAAAAAGTGCTGCACCAAATCTTTACCGAGTTTTCCGACAAGCAGTGCGACGATATTCCGTTCAAGCGCCTGCCGTACAAGGAAGCGATGGAGAAATACGGCACCGATAAGCCGGACCTGCGTAACCCGCTCATCATGCAGGATGCCACCGAGCTCTTCCGCGACTGCGACTTCAAAGCCTTTGCCGGCGTGGTTGCTTCCGGCGGCGTCGTCAAAACCATCGCCGCCAAGGGTTGCGCCGGCGAGTCGCGCAAGTTCTTCGACGACATGATCAAGTTTGCGCAGTCCGTTGGCTCCAAGGGCCTCGGCTACCTGCGCTGGAACGATGGCGAAGTCCAGAGCCCGATTGCCAAGTTCCTCTGCGAGGAAACGCTCAATGCGCTCAAGGAGCTCGGCGGCGTGGAAGATGGCGACGTGATGTTCTTCATCGCCGACAAGGCGAAGGAAGCCACCGAAATCGGCGCGGCCGTCCGCGACGAGCTCGGCGCGCGCCTCGGACTCATCGACCCGAACGTCTTCAGGTTCTGCTGGATCGTCGACTTCCCGATGTATGAACTCGACGACGAAGGCAAGGTTGAGTTTTCGCACAACCCGTTCTCGATGCCGCAGGGGGGCATGGACGACCTGCTCAACAAGGATCCGCTTGAAATTCTCGCCTATCAGTATGACATCGTCTGCAACGGCGTGGAGCTCTCCTCCGGCGCGGTGCGTAACCACAGTCCGGAAATGATGATCAGGGCATTCGACATTGCCGGCTATGACCAGTCCGTGGTTGAGAACAAGTTCCCGGCGCTCTACAAGGCGTTCCAGTATGGCGCGCCGCCGCACGCCGGCATTGCCCCGGGCGTCGACCGCATGGTCATGCTGCTCGCCGACGAGCCGAACATTCGCGAAGTGATCACCTTCCCGATGAACCAGAAGGCGCAGGACCTGCTGATGAATGCGCCGGGCGAAGTGGAGCACCATCAGATCCGCGATCTCCACCTGAAGGTCAAGCTGCCGAAAAAGGTGGAAAAAGAGATCGAAGATCAGTCCGAGCCGGGCATCTAAGTGATATCGAAGGCCGATTGCTCTGCGAGACCTTCAGTGATCTTGCGGGCAACGCTTTCGATGGCTCGGGTGTTTTTGCGGAAGTAGCGCTCAATGGAGCCCAGCTTCCGCACCAGAAAACGCATCGGGCCGTTATGAGGATAGGCGTGAATCTGCGCAGTGTAGATTGCGCCTATTTCTTTTGCATCGATTATCTGAAGGTGGACGATCACATCGTAGCGTCCGAAAAAGCGGCGTCCGGAAGCCCGCACAATATAGTCGCAGTGGTCTCCGCTTTCCTTGCGGCAGAGTTCGGTGATGTCGACGCGGTCTCCCGCTTCATTGAAATAGTGGTAGTATCCCGGTGCCGTTTGCAGGATCGGCAAATCGACTTTTCCCGTTTTTGAAACCGAACGGGCATATTCGTGCTGCACCGCTGAAACCAGGTCAGGCTTTTTAAGCATGGTTGTGAGTGCCGGGTAGGGGACCGGAAGAATTCCGCTGGTTTGGGTGCGGATACACTTTTTCTGCAGCAATTCCTTTTCCGCTGCACCCGGCAGCAGGTCCGCGGTTTCCGTCGCGAATGCTCCCGATGCAATCAGCAATGCTAGCGCGTATGTCGTAAGTGGCTTCATGGGAAGGGATTAGATATCATGGTCGCCGAAATCTCAATCCTGAACTTCAAAAAAAGCGCCGCCCGCACTTTGTTTATTTTGAGCATTTTGTGGTTAACTATCCCTCCGGTATTCTGAAAAATATCTCTTGATAGCGAGGTATATATACAAATGCAGGACAGTCCCATTTCCGTTGGTTATTCGACCTGCCCGAATGACACATTTATTTTTTGCAGGCTGGCGCAACAGCCGGATCTTGAAACTCATTTGCATGACGTTGAAACCCTGAACCGCTGGGCATTTGAAGAAAAGCTGGACGTCACCAAGCTCTCCTTCCATGCCTGGCTGCTGGTGCAGGATAAATATGAACTACTCAACGTCGGCGCCGCCCTCAGTCACGGCTGCGGCCCGCTGGTCATTTCCAAGGGCAAGGAGCTGACAGAGAATTCAGTCGTCGCCGTGCCCGGCGAATACACCACCGCCCATCTGTTGTTTCGTCTCTGGAGCCCGCGGATTAAAAAGCGCATTTTTATGCCGTTCGACAAAATCATGGAGGCGGTCGAATCCGGCGAGGCCGATGCCGGCGTCATTATTCATGAAGGCCGCTTTGTTTATGAAGAGCGCGGTTTTCAATGCCTTCAGGATCTGGGCGAGTGGTGGGAGCGCACGACCGGTCAGCCGATTCCGCTCGGTTGCATCGCGGCACGCAAGAGTCTCGGTAAAAAACGCATTGCTGAAATTGAGCGCCGCTTGAAAGATTCCATTCAGTCGGCCTTCGACGATCCCGGCTCCACTTCAGACTATGTAAAGCAACACGCGCAGGAACTGGACGATGAGGTGACGCGCGAGCACATTAGAACCTACGTCAACGATTTTACCCTCGACCTTGGCAACGAAGGCCGCGCCGCGATCGATGCACTGCAGGCAATGGCGAAAGCGGCTGGAGTTATTTCATGATCGGAATTTTGTTTGCAACCGAGATGGAGGCGCGGCCCTTTCTGGACCGTGGTGTCCCGGATGGCGTGGTGGTGGAAGTTGCCTCGGAAATGGGAATGGAGGCCGCGCGCGTCGCTGCTGAAAAGCTGATCAACGAATACGGCTGCGCAACGATCATTAACGCCGGTGTCTGCGGCGCGCTGACCGATCAGCTGGAGCGCGGTTCGGTCCATCACATTTCGGCCGTCTTTTCCGAAGAGCAGGAACAGGTGAGGCTGGAGTCAGATGGCCTGCGGCTGGTCACGGTTGAGCGGCCGGTGTTCGAGGCGGAGCGCAAGCAGGCGCTTTCGGAGTTTGGCGACCTGGTCGATATGGAAGGCTATGTCGTTGCGCGCGTCTGCAAAGAGCTCGGCGCCGACTGCATCATGATTAAGGGCGTGACCGATTTTGGCGACGGCAACGGCAAGGAAGATATCCAGACGCACATCACGCCGGTTTCCGAAGCGGTGGCGGAAGAAATTTTTTGCTGCCTGAAAAATATGAAAGACGGGTTTTGGAAAAAGATACACTCCTTCACCAAGGTGGAGCATACCATCTTCAGCCTGCCGCTGCTCTTTTCCGGCGCATGGATCGGGGCGGAATGGAAATGCCCTGAATCTAAAACCTTGTTGCTGATTGCGCTGGTCGGCGTCGGTGCGCGCACCTTTGGCATGGCGATCAACCGCATCCTCGACAGAAATATCGATGCCGAAAATCCGCGCACCCAAAACCGGGAACTGCCGTCCGGCAAACTTTCCCTGGCGCAGGGCTATGGGGTGGCGCTCGCCGGATTGCTGCTCTACTTTGCCGGTTGCGCGTGGCTGGGACCCATGGTGCTGAAGCTCTCGCTGGTGCCGCTCATTCCGCTCTCCATCTATTCGCTGCTCAAGCGCTTTACGCCGCTGTGCCACTACGGCATCGGCGTCTGCCTGGCCGCCGCGCCGGTCGGCGCATTCGTGGCCGTCACCAATTCGCTGGTCTTTCCGCCGGAGCTCCTGTTGCTGGCGCTCTTTACCTTTTGCTGGATCAGCGGCTTCGACATTATTTATGCGTTGATGGATATCGACTTTGATCGCGCCAACAAGGTGCGCAGTATTCCGGCGGCGCTCGGTTCAACGGGTGCGCAGCTCGTTGCGGCGGCGACGCATCTGGTTTCGATTGTCGCGCTGCTCCTGCTGGTTGACGGTGGATGGTCGGTTATGGCGGCCGCGGTTTCCATGGCAGCCTTTGGTGCGGCCTACTTGCAGGGCATACCGGTGCATGTTAGGTTTTTTCCCATCTCCGCCATCGCCGGTATTGCCGGCGCGTTCGTGGTCCTGTTGGGCGGCTAGATCCGCAACGAATGAATGGAAAGCAACGAATGCTAAATCAGTTAAATACTTCAAAGGTGATTTATCCGGAGCTGTCTTATTCAATCATCGGCGTGGGCATGGATGTGCACAACTCGTTTGGACCGGGGTGGGATGAATGGGACTATCACAGGGCTATGATAGCGGCACTGGAAGCTCGCGGTCACTGCGTGGCAAGTCACGAGCGTGCAGAGCTGGTTTACAGAGGCCGGGTAATTGATGGTTTTGAGTTGGATTTGCTTGTCGATGATCTCGTTATTCTGGAGCTGAAGCATCTCAAAGAAGGGTTTCATCCGGTTCATTGCACCCAAATCATTAACTACCTGAAATGTTGGGACAAGCGTTTGGGATTGCTCATTAACTTTGGGCAGGAAAAACTCAGATATAAACGTATACCTTTCTCGAGTCCAAACGTGGAAATAGAATATGTCGGGGCGTGGGGTGAGCTTCCGGATGCAGTACGCGGCTTAGTGGATCAGGCTATGGGAAGGATTCTCTCTGAAGTCGGCTTGGGGTATGGTGCGGATGTTTTCAAAACGCTCCTCCGGGAAGAACTGTTTTTTTGTGGCGCAGATGTTTCGCCGCTTTGCCTGACTCCTGAATTCAATGGCCAACGCTTTGAAATGCGGGAAGTTGATGTTTTGTCAGTCGATCATGATTTTATGATCGGTGTTGCTGCATCTACATCTGCAACAGATTTGGGTTATCTCAAAACCTACATGAAATATTCGAATACAAAGAATGGAGTGCTCGTGAATCTAGGTCATTCAGAAACACAATTAAGAGGTGTCCTGTAGTGGATTCGTTGCTTTACATTCATTCGTTGCGAAAGGGCTAATATGAATTTGATTGTGGCAATGACGGGGGCCTCGGGCGCACTGGCGACAAAGCTGCTGATGGAAAAATCGCAGTGGCCGGTAACGCTGGTGGCGAGCAGGATGGGACGCATCGTCTATGAACAGGAGGTCGGCCCGTTTGCGGAGCTGGAGGCGTTGGCGGACCAGGTTTGGCAGGATGCGGATTTGACGGCGACGATTGCGTCGGGATCCGTGCCGACGGCGGGCATGGTTATTCTTCCGTGCTCAGCTAACACGCTCGGCAAGATGGCCTGCGGCCTGGCCGATTCGCTGGTGTCGCGCGCGGCGCACTGCCAGCTCAAGGAGGGGCGCAAGGTGGTACTCTGCATCCGCGAGGCGCCGTGGACGCTGCTCAATGCGCAGAATGCGGCCAATGTTGCGGCCGCCGGCGGAACCATTATGCCGATGTCGCCGCCATACTACATGGCCAAAGGGCGCGATCCCAACGAGGTTTCCATGGCCGAAATGCTCGGCTGCTATGTCGATCACGTCCTCTCCCTCTTCGGGCAGACGTCGCCGAAAACCTGGGAAGATATCAGATAGGAAATTGTCAACGAATGAATGCAAAGCAACAAATGGGTTGTCTGGATTGGATTCGTTGCTTTACATAAATTCGCTGCAGGAAAGTCGGCATATGAGTTTTAGGGATTTAAGGGAGTTTATTGCTGCGCTCGAAGCCAAGGGCGAGCTGGTGCGGATCAAGGCCGAGGTGGATGCGGATCAGGAGATCACCATCATTCAGCACAAGGTGCTGGCGGCGGGCGGTCCGGCGCTGCTGTTTGAAAATGTGAAGGGTTCGCCGTACCGGCTGGTTAGCAATCTCTATGGCACGCCCGAGCGCGTGCAGATGGTCTTTGGCCGCGATCCGCGCGAGATCGGCGAAGAGCTGGCAAGCATGAAGGACGAGATGATGCCGCCGACGCTTTCAAAACTGTGGAAGCGTCGCCGCACCATCAAAACCGCGCTGGACATGCGCATGAAAACCGTCCGCTCCGGCCCCGTACTGGAAACCTGCCATGAGCCGGCCAACCTGATGCAGCTGCCGGTGCTCAAATGCTGGCCGCTCGATGGTGGGCATTTCTTCACGTTGCCGCTGGTGCATACCGCCGATCCCGAAACCGGCGGCGGCAATCTCGGTATGTATCGCCTTCAGCGCTATGACGATTCGTCGACCGGCATGCATTGGCAGATTGAGAAGGGCGGGGGATTTCATTTTAAGCAGGCGGCCGCGCTGGGGTGGCCGCTGCCGATCAGTGTGGCGCTGGGCGGTCCGCCGGCGCTGACGCTGGCGGCAATCACGCCGCTGCCGGAGGGCGTCGACGAGCGGCTATTTGCCGCGCTCATTCTGGGCAAGCCGCTGGAGGTGGTGCACCGTAAAACAACCGGGCATCGGATTTCATCGCAGGCTGAATTTTTGATTGAAGGCTGTGTGACCGCCGGCGACGTCCGGCGCGAAGGGCCGTTCGGCGACCACCTCGGCCACTATTCGCACTCGGCCGATTTCCCGGTGTTCCGCGTTGATCGCGTGCTGGCGCGCAAGGATGCCATCTATCCGGCGACGGTGGTCGGCAAGCCGCCGCAGGAAGATTTTTATATCGGCAACGCGCTGGCGGAGCTGTGTACGCCCTTTTTGAAAATGCTGAAGCACGGCATTGTCGACCTGTGGTCCTATGCCGAGTCGGGCTTCCATCCGCTGGCGACGGTGTCGGTGAAGCAGCGGTATGGCCGCGAGGCGCTCAAGCATGCGTTTGGCGTGCTGGGCGAAGGCCAGCTTTCGCTGACCAAGGTGCTGATGGTGGTGGACGACGATGTGAACTGCCGCGACTTTTATGCGGTGAGCCGCGCGCTGCGCGAAAATCTCGATCCGCTCGACGGCGTGCATCTGGTGGCGCCGACGGCGCAGGATACGCTCGATTTTACCGGTCCGGCGATCAACTTTGGCAGCCGCCTGCTGCTGCTTGCCAACAAAGGCAAAAATTCGCCGCTGCGGCCCGCGCCGCCTCCGCCGCCGAAGCCGTCGGAGGTGCATCCGGCCATTCGGCAGCTGCGCGCGTTCGGCGAGGGCGTTTTGATGGTGCAGGTGGCGAAGGGCTATAAGCGCGAAGAGATTCAGCTTTCGCTCGAGGGCCATCCGGTGACGAAGCAGTATGTGCTGCAGGTGGCGGTTTCGGAGGATGTGGATATCCACGACGACATGATGGCGCTGTGGGGCTGGTTCACGCGCTTCGATCCCTATATGGACATCCATCCGGCGAAGCGCGAGATGCAGGGCAATAAGCTGGTGATGCATTTTCCGCTGATGATTGATGCGACCTGGAAAGATGGCTATCGCCTGCCGCTCGAGTTTGATCCCGATATTGAGCAGCGCGTGAACGATAAGTGGGACAGCTACGGAATCCATTTATGAGTTGCGAACGCGATACCTTGATTTCGGCGAAGGAAAACCGCGAAATGTTTGATCGCATTGCGGATGAGTACGATGTGGCCAATCGCATCATTTCGGGCGGAATGGATCGCCTGTGGCGAAGTCATGCGGTGGCGCAGCTGAAGCCCCGCCGCAACGGACGCTATCTTGACGTCGGAACCGGAACCGGCGACCTTGCTTTTGAGATTTTGGATCAGGTGGCCGATCAGGTTTTGGTTGACGGGATTGATCCGGCGGAGCAGATGCTGGCCGTTGCCCGCGGTAAAGCCGCGCGGCGCGGTGTGGATGATGCGGTGAATTTTTTTCCGGCGGATGCGCTGGAGTTGCCGATGGCGGATGATAACTATGATGGCATCATTTCGGGTTTCTGCTTTCGGAATATTGAACACCGGCGCAAAGCGCTGGAGGAGATGCTGCGGGTGTTGAAGCCGGGCGGGAGGTTGGTGGTTCTTGAGGCCACCTTTCCGGAAAATGTATTCGTGCGAGTGGGCTATCGGCTCTTCACGTCGTGGGTGCCTGTCATTGGTCAACTGTGGGGGCGGGGGAAGGCCTATAAATATCTATTGGATTCGATCGAAGATTTTCCGCAGTTGTCTGAGGTGAACGCCATGTTTAATGCGGCGGGATTTTCGATGGTGCACTGCACGCCGCTGACATTAGGGTGCGTTTCTATATTTTCCGGAGAAAAACAGGCATGATAAAGGATGGATTAATTTTTGCCGGTGCGCCCTACAGCAACTCGGCGCCTCTGGTGGATAAGCTCGTTGAGATCGATCCGCGTGTCCGGGTGATTAATGACCATCCGGCCAATCTGGTGAATGATCTGAAGTCGGGAAAAACCGATGTGGCGCTGATTCCCGTGGTCCATCTGTTTAGCCATCCCGAGCTGGTGATGCTTGACGGGCTGGGGATTGCCGCCGACGGGCCGGTTCAGAGTGTGCTGCTCAAATGCAACAAAAAGATGGGGCAGATCAAAACGGTCGCGCGCGATCCGGCGTCGGCCACTTCAAATGCCTTGGCGGAACTGCTGCTGACCAAATATTTTAAGCAGAATATCGAGATGGTTGATTT
The DNA here is from genome assembly GCA_964483355.1 of uncultured Verrucomicrobiota bacterium. Lineage (GTDB taxonomy): Bacteria > Verrucomicrobiota > Kiritimatiellia > Kiritimatiellales > Pontiellaceae > Pontiella. The sequence continues at coordinate 23,851 of CAZABK010000038.1, forward strand.
TGGCGCGGAGGCATCGCCGGATGCAGCGGTGGTGATCGGCGACCGCGCGCTCTGTTCCGATCCGGCGCCGGCGGGGGATATTGATCTGGCCGAGGTATGGCAAAAGTGGACCCAACTCCCATTTGTTTTTGCGGTCTGGGCGGTGCGCAAAGATTTTGAGGAAATCGATGCCGTAACCGAGATTGCCCACAAGGCTTATGCCGCCGGCTTCCGATCCATGGAGCGGATTGCCGAGCGCTATTCCGAAAAGCTCGGCGAATCCATACACTTCTGGCTCGACTACCTCGACGGCGCCATTCACTACAAACTCGGCGCCCAAGATATCGAAGGTTTGGCGCGGTTCCGCAGGCTTATGAACGATCAATTGTCGTTTTCGAAGCGGAAATAATTGAGTCCAGAGAGTTTGTCGCCAAAGCGGTCGATGGATTTTGCCGCATATTCAAGGCTATAGGCATAATCCTCGAATTCTTTCCGCAAGAATTCAGTGAGTTCCCGCTGAGTGGCGAGGAGTTTTATTTGCCGTGCCCGGTTTTCGCAAACTTTGGCAAGGGCAATTGCGCTGTCGCTGATGTCTTTGCTGATCTGTTTGTTTGTGTTGTCCAGTTTGTGCTGGGTGATTCTTGTCCCGGCCGTCCGGACAATACGGTTAACCATGTTATTATGGGCATCCGACCAACGGCGCAAACCCAGGTCCGGGTTATTTTCGCCACCGACTCTGCCGAATGGATCTTCCGACCAGTTATTGATGATTTCGAAGATTGAATTAACAAGGGCTTCGTTGGTGCGGTAAAGCTGGCCGTATTTTTTGTTGTACTGTTTCCAGTTTACGGTTTTCCATTGCGTTCCTGTCAGTCGATAGCAGAAGCGTCGGGTCTGATTTTCAAATTTAGTGCCTTCGGTATCTCTTTTCTTTCGGGAATATTTCACGTAGCTGGCAATGCCGACAACTTCCTGCTCAAGGTTGAGCACCGGGCTGCCGCTGTTGCCCTTCACAAAATCAGCAGACACTTCAACGACATCAGCTCCCACGCCGGTTACTTCTCCGTAGAGTTCCGTTGCAACACCGCCGCCTTCGCTGTTTCCGAAGACGCCCACAGGCACATCCATCTGAATGTTGCCGGCGATCTCAAACCCTCCTTCGTCATCATCCAGCAGGAGCCGGGCAATATCGCGCGTGGCGGAAAGTTCCACTTTCCGGGGGCGGAGCTGGGTGCCATAGGCTGTTTTGAAAGAGATCCGGTCGGCGCCGAGAATGACGTGTTGGTTGGTGAGGATGTAGCGCTTACCGTTCATGGTTGCAATAAAGCCGCTTCCCGAGCCGGCTTCGTGTTCGATGATGACCAGTTTGTCTGAAATATCGTTGAAGGAGTAGATGAACTCCTGCTTGATTTTCTTCTCCTCCTCGCGCTGCTTTTCCGCAGCTTCCTTTTGTGCGGCACCAGACTCTTCGGTGTCTTCATCCGCCCGGCAGGGAGCAGTCAGAGCAGTGACGGCGAGGTTTACGGCAAGCGAAAGTATCAGGATGTCGTTGATACGGTTTTTCATTATTGATCCGCTCCTTTGTCTTCATAGTACTCGATTGTGCGCGTTGAGAATTTTTCGAACTTTTTCTTTTTGTTGTCGAGCATGTCGAAGCTTTGGTGCAGGCATTGCGTCCAGTTGCCGTGTTCGTCGAGGCTGAGATATTCGTACACGTTGAGGTCTTTGCGCTTTTCGGTTTTATAGGTGACCAGCGTGCGGGCCTTGAGACCCTGGTCGTTCCATTCGTAGGCGACCACATATTTCGGACGTCCCTTTTCATTATAGCTGGTATAGAGTTTGGTTTTGTTGTCGGGGGTGCGCTGGTAGCGGCTCAGCGGGAGTGTTTTTCCTCCCCGTTTTTTTATCGTGTTGGAGCTGTTAAATTTATTCTCCTCATACGTTGCCACTTCAATTTCGCCCGTCAGCTTGCAGCGGTAGGCGATTTTGCGGGTTGGCGCATTCAGCACGATCTCATAGTCGTTGATTGTCTTTTCCCGGATATTTTCAACCCGTTGCCGAATCAGGCAGTCCGCGGAATTAAAGAAGTTGGTCGCAGCATAGGAAATTTTTCCCTTGGGATCAAATTTGGTGCGCGATTCCAGGTTGCCGAACTTGTCATAATGGCGTACCTCTTTAAATTTGCGCTCCGACATGTCATAGCTGTATTCGGTGACCACCTTTTTGACCGGGCCGAAAAAGCCGCTGGCCGTGCGGCTGGGAACGGCTATGTCGAGATGCGTCGCCTCTTCAGCGAAAGCAGGCAAGGACAGGACGAAAGACAGAGCCAGTATGTTTCGAATGCACAGCACGAATAAAATCCCCCAAGAAATACCGGTCCATTCTACTTATTGCCGGCACTTATGGAAGTGAAAAATCTTATTCGCTCTTGGGGCGGCGTGGTGCGGTATTTCGATTACGGCGTAACCATCAGCGCCTTGACGGCGTCGGGTTCCATCGGGATTACCTCGACGGTGTAGGATTCGGAACCTTGGGTGATGCTGACTTTGACCGGCTGGTCCTTCGGCGTTTTGGAATAGCGTCCGCAGATGGCCGCCGCGGTTTTGAGCTGCTCTTCGCTGGCGTTGGGCGGCGCAATAACGAGCGGGCTCGGCAGATTGGGGCAGGTGATGCGGTAATCTTCTGCGTGGGCTTTGGCGTCGAGCGTGTCGTTATCCTCTTTGCAGGAGCCGACAATAATTTTTACGTCGTCGGCCAGGCGCATATGGCGGCCGACCGGCAGGAGCCAGAGGTTGGTGCGGTCGTCGTCCGGCCCTTCATGATCGAGAAGATCCTTCAGCTTTTGCCCGAATCGCTCTTCGGTCAGCAGGCAGCCGCCGGCGGGCGCGGGATAATCTGTCAGGCCAAAATGTTCGGCGAGCTTCATCTGCGGCGTGCGGTTGCGGCCGGAAAACCGCGGCAGCTTGTCGGCATCGATCCAGCCTTCGCGGATCGGCTTGGTCGGCGGCAGCAGCGCGGCGGAAAGCGGCCGCACGAGCAGGTCTTCATATTTTGAGCAGCGCGCCACCACGCCGAGGCTCTGCTTGTTTTGCGACATCGGCCGCTGCGCCAGCACTTCGCCGGTGGCGATAAAATCAAAGCCCCACTCCTCGAGCAGTTCTCCGGCGCGCATGATCATGAGCGCGTGGCAGTCGATGCACGGATTCATCGCGCCGCCGAGTCCGTGCGCCGGATGCTGAACCTGTTCGAGAATCTCTTCGGTAAAATCGATGACGTGGCATTTGATGCCCAGCGCTTTGGCGGCGGCTTCGCCCTTTGCCGAGCCGAAAAAGGGGCTGCGGTAAGTGATGGCTTCAACATGGATGCCCTGTTCCTGGAGTACGCAAACCGCCAGTTGGCTGTCGAGCCCGCCGGAGAGCAGTGAAAGTGCTTTGTATTGTTTTGCCATGTCGAAATCCTCTGTTCGTTTAAAACCGAGGGCGGATAAAACCGCAATGGCGCGAAGGCGTAAAGTCCAAACTTAATGGTGAATTTATGCCGCGGATTTTTCGGCGGTTTCCGTTTGCGCTTAGATCCGGGGATCGACTCTTTTTCTTAGGCTGAGCGGGCCTGTCGAAAGTCGGTTTTACGTCGATGGACAATCGCAGATGGATGGTTCGAATCCTCTTTATACACTTTGACTCATTAATAGGATGAAAACAACTGTTGCGCTTGAGAGGAGGAGATAGGAGAGATTTAGTATAAGTGCTATCCATCCACATTTTTCTTTAATCACGGTAATCAACCCCAAGAGTGTGCCTGCAAGTGAAGTGATTGGTGACAAGAAAAAGCCGATTAGCAAGATCTGAACGATAATTGGCATTTCTCCTTTTCCGAGCATTGAAAGAAGAAAGACCATCAGCATCACCCAATTAAATACAGCTATGTTGAATGATATTTTTCTCATTGTTGTTCGAACAGGTGTTATGCGGACGTCCGTATAACACCGTGTTATACCGCCCAAGTGCGCGCCGCAATTCGGCAAGTATCGTAGTGACTTCTTGAGATATGTAAAGATGCTATGCGGGCATTCGTTTGTTGGAGGGACGGAGGCTCTCCGCCCGTTCTGTGGTGATGGCGCGGCGTACGGAAGCACTTCCAATGCTATCGTGATTGCGGTATCGCCCGCATCTTGCGGGCTCCGCGTAGCCGCCAGGATGGCGGCGGTACAGGTTGCTGATGCGCAATTCCTAGGGTTATACCCTTCTTTTTTTGCGGGCGATCATAATGGCGGCGAGGATCATGAGCGCGGAGTAGAGTTGTCCTTTGGTGAGCCAGCCGAAATAGATGGTGCTGTCGGGCTCGCGGAAAAATTCCATGCCGATGCGGGCGACAGCGTAGAGCGCGAGGTAGGCGGCGCTCAGTGCGCCAGGGCGTTTGATGAGGGCAGTGCGGCGGAGCAGCATCATGATGCCGAAAACGAGAAAGCCTTCGGCGAACGCCTGATAAAGCTGCGATGGATGGCGCGGCAGCAGTTTCCCGGCTTCGACCAGGTTTTCAATTTGTTCTGTTGTGTAGCTGCCGTAGTGCAGGCCGAGCTCCTGCGGAAAGATGATGCCCCATTTAGCATGGGTGACGCGCCCCCAGAGTTCGCCGTTCACAAAGTTGGCGAGCCGGCCGAAGCCGAAGCCGGCCGAGGTGGCGCAGGCGAGGTTGTCG
>CAZABK010000039.1:0-14893 GCA_964483355.1 uncultured Verrucomicrobiota bacterium
GTTGCCGGATATTCCCCGGCGTCATGCATCGCCGTCAGCGCTTCCACGACCGCGGGACGGTCTTCGGGATAGGTAACACCGAACCATTTGCTGTCGCAGTCGAGCACCTTCACGCGGGTTTCGCCCTTTTTCATCATATCGGTGACAATGTCGGGAATGTACCATTCCGATTTCAGCTCAGCTCCTTTTTCGGTCAGGAAGGCAATAAACTTTTCCTCCAGCGTCAGGAAAAATTCCGGCGCAAAGCCCCAGAAGTTCATGGAAACCGGTTCATCGCCGGACATGCCGACGACGCTGCCGTTTTCGACAAACTGAATCGTGCCGGCGGCGTTCGTCTCAATGTGGGTGCGCTCAACCACTTCGGTCAGATAGCCGTTCTTGGTTGCGCAGACGCCTCGCGAGACGGAGCCGTGCGGCGAAAGTGTGTTGCGCAGGTGATAGCCGACCATGCAGCTTTCGCCTGCCGGCATCCGGGCAAATGCAGCGGCAATGGTTTGGTAGGCCTCCGCGCCATAAAAGTCGTCGGCGTTCTGTACGCAGAACGGCTCGTTGACGAGCTCTTTGCAGGCGAGCACGGCCTGGCCGGTTCCCCACGGCTTGGTGCGGCCGTCGGGAGCCGAAAAGCCTTCCGGAAGCTTATCGAGCGCCTGAAAGGCATACTGCACCTCAATCTTATCGGCAAAGCGGCCGCCGACCTGTTCCTTAAACTCAGCTTCAAAGTCGGAACGGATCACGAAGACAACCTTGCCGAAACCGGCGGCGATGGCGTCGTGAATCGAATATTCGAGCAGCGTCTCGTCGTTTGGGCCGACGGGATCCATCTGCTTCAGGCCGCCGTAGCGGCTGCCCATGCCGGCAGCCATAATGATGAGGGTGGGTTTCATAGTTTATGTGGTTTTAAGTGTTAAGTTTTAGGTGTTGCCAGTTCTCCACCGCGGATTGCGCGAATGGCACGGATTTTTGAAATAACTTGCTGTTCGCATCCAATCAAATCTGTACCCATCCGCGCAATCAGCGGTTAAACATTCCTGTGGATCAGAGATGGATCACGCAACTATTTCCATTCCTTAAAGGCATCTGCTCCGTGGCGGGAAACATCGCCCCGCCCGTTTTCGGTGATGAGCTTTCCTTCCTTGTCGATGATGACCAGTTTGGGAATGCCCCGGACATTATATTTTTCGGAGAGCTGCTGTTTGTGGTCGTCGCCGAAGGGCAGGGCGAGCCACGGCATTTCCATCTCTTCCATGTACTCGTACATCGCCTTTTCATCGCGGTCGGAGCTGACGAAGACGATCTCGAACGCTTCACCCTTTTTCGTCAGCTCGCTGTGGAACTTGACCAGCTCGGGCGTAAATGCGCGGCAGGGCGGGCACCAGTGCGCGGAAAAATAGATGCCGACGGTTTTGCCGGCGAGTGCGTCGGTCGGAACCGTTTTCTTCTCGGCGCTGCGCAACTCCTGGCCGAACAGTTTCTCGATGGCCTCCGGTGCTGTGGGCTGTTGAGCTTCGGCTACTTTGGCGGCGTCGGCGTTACTCGGGGTTTGCTGTTCGGCGGATGCCGCAACGGCGATTAACAGGGCGGATGCAATGTAGGTCGTCTTCATTTTTACTCTCCTGTGTTGGTGTTGTTTTACTCTCCGAGATAGATCAGCAGTTTATCGTGGGCGAGGATGACGAGGTCGCCGATGCCGTCGCCATTGAGGTCGCCGGATTCGAGATCGTGCGGTTCGGTATTACGGCGGTTGCCGACCTCGGCAAAGTCGGAGGTGAGGAAAACTTCGAAGGCGAGCTGCTGTTTGAGTTCGCCGCCGTCGAGCTCCATGATTTCGACGGCGCGGTTGGCCGGATCGATGGCGGCAATCAGCGGTCGGGGCGGGGACCCAAGCTCGACGCGCTTGACGTAGGAGAGCATCGGGTTTTCTGCGGACGAAACATGTTCGGCGATGACGTCGGTGTCCAGCTGCGTGCCGTTGCCCATGATGAGGTTCAGGCCGGTGTGGTCGATCAATACGATGGCGTCGCGCTTTTTGTTGCGGAGCTGGGTGAGGCCGAAGATGGCGGGGTTGGCATCGGGAATCTGGATCTTGCCCCATTCGCTGCCGTCTGCGGCAAAGCGCACGAGGTCGCCGGAGTTGCGGTCATAAAACAGGGTGCCGCGCGAATCGTCGAGCAGTCCGTAGGCGCAGGAGGCAATCAGCTGCCCGCGCGGATTTTCGGGGTTAAACTGGCGGACCACGTCGTAGCGGCCGTTGTTCCACTCGAAGCGGCGGGCGACGGCGCCGAGGGAAACCACGAGGCTTTCGCCGCTGCCCGGTTGACCGAGCCGAATATTGGAAAGGGTCAGCGGCTGGGTGAGCGCGCGGAACGATTCGCTGGACAGTTCTTCAAGGGCATTGCCGGCGAGGATAAACATTTTCGGCGTGTCGTAGGCCATAAAGCAGAGGAGGCCGACTTGGTCGTCCGGCAGGCTGAAGGCGAGCAGGTCGGCGGGGTCGTTCTGCATTTCGACCGGATAGATGGAAACGTTATCGTTTTGCATCTGCACAAACTGCAGTTCCTTGTCGTCGTTCTTGCAGACAAACCAGCAGTCGTTTTCGACGGCGCATCCGGCCAGCACATTGCCGGGGGTATTGAGAATCGCCGGGAAGCGTTCGAGATCGGCGCCGCTATGAATGGCGGCCACTTTCTCTTTTTTGCTGATCACGAGAATGTCGCCGTTGGCCAGACGGGAGAGGCGCGCGGCTTCGGAGAGGCTGTCGATGCGCCCGGGTTCGGGGGCGAGGCCGTCGGCGGTGCCGGAATAGAGGTGCAGGCGGCTGAGCTCCGGTGCGGCGACGAGCAGGTCGTCGAAGCCGTCGGTGTTAAAGTCGTCAACCAGCCAGGGCGCAGCTTTTTTGTTGGTTCCTTCCAGTCCGATGCGCACGGGCGCGCTTTCCTGCGCGTCCATCATTTGGGGGCGCGGTTTTTCGGCGAAACCGTAGAGGCGCAGGCCGAGGCGGTTACGCAGCACCATGCCGATGCGCGGCGCTTCGCCGGCGCTTTGCAGAATGTCCATATATTGGCGTTGCGGCAGGTCGACCGGCTGCTCCGCTCCGTAGAGGTCGCCGCCTTTGCCGTAGCGCACCTTGAGCGGGTTGTGGTTGGAGCTGAAGAAAAAGGCGAGGTCGGGAAGCTGGTCGGCATTAATGTCGGCAATGTCGCCGTAGTAACACTTATCGGCCGAGAAGGTGAGGGTTTTCTTTTTGCGGAAGGGCTGCTCGGCGGCGTTCCAGAACAGGTCGGCCTCGCTGCGCCGGCAGGCCAGAATATCCTGTCGCCCGTCGCCGTTAAGGTCGCCGAGCTGGATGGTGGTGACCGTTGAGGGGGTCTTGAGGAAAATGCGCTCCGGTGCGGCAAAGGAGCCGTCATTGAGCTGGTAGCGCAGTTGCAGGCCAAGCGTGGTGCCGAAGGTGGCGATGTCGGGGCGGCCGTCGTTGTTGAGGTCGCCAACCCGAATGGCCTTGAGGGCCTGATCGACAATCAGCCCATGATCTTCGAAGCGCTCCTCGAGTTCGGGCAGTTCGTTGCCGGTTTCCGCGTCCGGTTTGCGCAGCAGGATTTCGAGCCGCGAAACATGGTTGTTGGCAAACAGAATATCGTCGCGCCCGTCGCCATTGAGGTCGGTCACGATCAGGCGGCCGGTGCCCCGTTTAAACTTATAGATTTCCAGCGGCTGAAAGCCGAAGTCCCTTGGGGTGCCGGAGTCGGCGGCACCGCACAGTCCGGCGAGCAGGAGGGCCGCAGCGCATTGAAGATTTCCGATTTTTGATTTCCGATTTATTGAACTCATACGGCGTTGGCCTTTTCAGATGTTTCTGACTACTGAAGTCTGCTTAACCACTAATCCGCACTAATAGTAACAAGCGTATCTGTCCTGAAAATTAGTGTCCATTAGCGTTAATTAGTGGTTTGAAATTCGCATGTTTAAGTTAGTACTTGAGAATGATTTTCTGGTGAATGCCGGCGGGGGTGGCCTCGGAATATTGGTAGGAGACGTTGAAGAACGAGGCGAGGTGATCGGTGGCCGGCAGTTTGCTGAAGTCCGGCGGCGGCAGTGCGGAGCCGCTCTTGGCCCAGTTTTGCTGAATGACCCCGGCATGTTGCGGCTTGCTCAGCTCGCGTACCAGAACCTCCATGCTCTTTTTCCAGTCGACGGCGCTGAAGCCGAAGGCGCGCGCCGGCACATGGTCGCGCAGGCCGCGGAGCAGGTCGGAGTGTTCAAAGGCGCGGTTGGCGTCGACGTCGCTGGTGGCGGCGCGGATCACCTGCCGGACGGCGGCGGGCTGGCCGTAGATGAGGTGGTCGGCGGCCACGCAGAAGGCGGCGGTCTGGCTGGGGTCGGGGTTCTTGGTGGTGTAGATGGTGTGGTCGAGGAACGTTTCGATTTCGAGTCCCTGCGCAACCTGCGGCTGAAGCGCGGGCGCGGAGAGCATCGTTTCAAGCGCGGTTTGGTAGGCCGTCGTGTCGCGCAGTTCGATGGCGATGATGGAATTTTGCTGGCCGCCTTCGGCGACGGCAAAGGAGACATATTTGGTGCCGAGGTTGGCGAGCAGATCCTGTTCAAGGTCGATGCCGGCCTGTTGCTGGACCATGGCCAGAATCATATCAAACTGCGGCTTCATGGCCGGCATGGCGGAGTTGAGTACCACCGGAATTTCCTGCCAGAAGCGCAGGATATTGAAGCGGCCGACTTCGAGAGAGCTGATGTTTTCCGGAATGAAGGAAACGGAGGGCAGCTGCGAGGGTTCAACATCGAAAATGGTGAAGAGGCCTTTGGTCAGGTCGGAAACCTGTAGCGTGTTGTCGACGATCATTTCGGTGTCGCGCAGCTCGATGCGCGCGGTAAAGTTTTCGATGCCCAGCAGACCAAGCGCTTCCAGCAGCGTTTCGGGGTCAAAGGGCATTTCCGCCGGGGCATCCTCTTTCATGCTTTCGAGCAGATTTTCGCGGATAAGTTTGGCGAGGGGAATGTTGAGGTCGAGGGCGGGATGGCCGGTCGGTTCTTTTATGGCATCTTTCTTGAGTTTAACGATGCATTGCTCGATCCATTCGCGCGTGTGGCCCAGCACAAAGGTGCCGTCCACATGCGTCTGCCAGGAGGAGCTCTCCTCCGCGGTTCCGCCGTCTTCAATGTGCCGGACGATTTCCACGCCCTGAAACGTGCTCTTCACGATTTCGAACGGATCGTCCATGGTGGCCGCCAGCTTGTCGTCCATCTCCATGCTGCGCAGAAAATCTTCCCGGCTCATGGCTGCGATGATGCAGGGATTCTGGTTTTCGGCTTCGAAGGCCAGAATGACCTCGCCGCTGAGCATCTTCAGTTGTTCGAGGAAGACCTGGTCTTCGGCCTCGGTTGTTCCATTAAAGAAAAGTTCCTGCCAGGTTTCGGCATCGGGATTGCCGAGGAAGTCCTGAAACTGCGGATCGGCCCAGAGCTTGCCGAGCGACGAGAGTTTGAGTTTGGCCCAGAAGGCGGTGGTGTCGGAAACGCGCACATGCAGCTGCACCTCCGGCGGCAGGAGCTGTGTGCGTTCGAGGGCCGTTGCGGCGAGCGGCAGGATAACCAGCAGGGCGAGGAGGGTGGATTTAATACGCGACATTGTTTTGCTCCTTGTGTTCGTTTGAAAATTTGCCGGGACGGCGCGGCGGGTCGGGATAGACAAAGCCGGATTCGGAGTTGGCGGCGTCGAAGGCAAAGGCGTCGATGTGATCGAGCATATATTTTGAGTGGCGCGCCGGAATGGCAAAGTTGAGTCCTTCCATGGTCGGGACGCCCATATTAATGACGCCGATCACCTGGCCGCGCGCGTTAAAGAGCGGTCCGCCGGAGTTGCCGGGGTTGACCGGCGCGTCGACCTGCAGATAGAGGATGCCGCCAAAGTTGCGGTGCGTCTGGCTCAGCACGCCTTCGGTGACGGTGCGTTCGAGCCCGAGCGGATTGCCGATGGCAAAGACGGTTTCGCCGATGCTCAGCTGCTCCTCCGGCGCAAAGATGACTGGCGTGATTTCGGTGTCGAACTCCTTGAGCTTGAGGACGGCGAGGTCGTGGAACGGTGCGGTGGCGACAATCTCCACCTCCTTATGCACGACGCGCCGCAGAATCTGGTTTTCCTGCAGAAACTGGGTGACGGAAATTTTCTTTTCGCCGGCGATGACGTGGAAGTTGGTGATGAGGTAGCCGTCCTTGTTGATGAAGAAACCGGAGCCGAGGCCGGCGGCGGTTTTAACGAGTACGACGGCGGGGGCATAGAGTTTGGCGGCTTCGCCCGTAGAGATCCGTTCGGGCACCTCCGTGGAGTAGAGGCGGTTAGTGTCGGTCGAAACCGGGCCGGCAACGGCCTGATCCTCGTAGGTTGCCAGAATCTCGTTGCCGGGGACGCGGAGCACGTCGTAGCCGAGGTCCAGCACCGTGGCATCGTCGGCCTGTTTCAGGATCGGGGCCTGAATTCGGGCTCCGCCCTTAAGCACCACATCTTCGGCAAAAGCGGCGCTGAGCACCGTTGCGGCAATGAGCAGAATGGTTTTTCTCATAACTGTTCCTTGTTGCGTATAAATCTATGAAACGAAGATGGAACCGCTAATGCACGCCAATGAACGCTAATCATGAACGGGAGTAAAACCAGGCTGTTCTCCTCGCAGGTCAGCGAGCTGGTCCTTCCAAATTAGGAAACAGTTGTCCATCATTGTACATTCGCGTCTATTAGCGTTCATTGGCGGTCAGTTTATTCCCGTTTATTCTGAAATTAGAGTCAATTAGTGCAGATTAGTGGTTCGTTTGTTTTCCGGTGCAGAGTAAAGCTTTCGGATTTCGTCGGCAATCACCTTCACGCCTTCGTGCACCACGGCGTCGTCCAGGGCATAGCTGACGCGGATGCATTCGTGTTTGTGTTGCCAATATTCATTTTCGAGCCCCGGGAAAAAGTGGTGGCCGGGAATAATCAGGGTGTTGCGCGCCTTCAGCCGCTCATAAAGCTGTGCGCTGGTGCAGGGCAGCTCCGGGAACCAGAGCCAGAGAAAGAGCGCGCCCTCGGGCTTATGGATGCGCACGTGCACATCGCCGAGCTCTTCGCGGAACCATTCGAGCGTCTGGAGTGCTTTGCGGCGATAGAACGGCTGCACGATTTCGCGGCTCATCTGCATGATCTCGCCGCTGCGCACCAGGTCAATCGCCAGCCGCGCGCCGATGCCGCCCGGCGCCAGATGCATTACGCCGTTGATGTCGGCGATGGCCGAGGCAATCTCTTCGCGCGCAATCACAATGCCGGAGCGCAGGTTGGGCAGGCCAAACTTGGAGAGGCTCATGCAGACGACGGTGTTTTCATTCCAGAGCGGCTGCGCCTCGGTGTAAATAATGTTCGGGAAGGGCGTACCGTAGGCGTTGTCGATAATGAACGGAATGCCCTTGTCGCGCGCGATCGCGTCGAGCTTGCGGATCTCCTCGTCAGTCAGCACGTTGCCGGTCGGATTGGTCGGGCGCGAGACGCAGATGGCGCCAATGTCGTCGACGACTTCCAGTTCGTCAAAGTTGACGTGATATTTAAAGAGCCCGTCGTCGAACAGTTCGATGCTCGGGCGGCGCGCCGTAAAAAAGTCGTCGGAAAGTCCCGCGTCGGCATAGCCGATATATTCCGGCGTCAGCGGAAAGAGGATCTTCTTTTTGGAGCCGTCGGACATTTCGCCCGCAAACAGATTGAAGAGGCAGAAAAAGGCGTTTTGGCTGCCGTTGGTCAGCGCAATATTTTCCGGGCCGGCGTTCCAGCCAAAGGTGTCGCGCAGCATTTCGGCCAGTGCTGCGATAAAGGCCGCGTTGCCGCGCGAGCCGTCATAGTTGCCGATCATCGTTTCAAAGCCGCGCGGCTCGGCCAGGATTTCCTCCATGCGCCGGCGGAACTGTTCCTGGATTTCCGGAATGTGCGCCGGGTTGCCGCCGCCGAGCATCAGCATATCGCCGCCGGCCATCGCCGCGCCCAGATCGTCCATCAGCTGAGTGATTCCCGCCTTGCGTGTAAACTTTTCGCCAAACTTTGAGAAGTTCATTGAAAGAAGGTAACCGCGGAGCGCGCAGAACTCACGGAAATTGGTAAAGAAAAAGGCGGCCGGGCCGTTGTATTGCGCATTCGAACAGGGTTAGATCATGAAGATGCGCCGGATCGCAAAAATTCCGCCGACGAAAGAGCAGCAAAACGCGCACCAAAAGTATTTGCAAGTTTGCATTTATATATAAACTTCATTTGTTCAGTGCTTTTTCTGGAAAGTATTTCGAGCTCGGAGGTCAAGGTGGCACCACTTTTTCGTGCTGCGAAGTTAGCGGAGGTTTCGCGGGGTGGTGTCAAAGCTGACAAAAGAGTCAGATCTGAGGCGGGGCGAAATACACTTATGTCGTGGCGACGACGACGGCACGTTGGGGGGCGGGGTGGCCTTCGATGGTTTTGGAGCGGTCGGCGGGGTCGAGATAGTCGGGGAGCGACTCAAACGTCATCCATTCGGTCGAACGCTGCTCATCGAGCGACGTTGTGTTGAGGTCGACGGTACGGATGATTGTAAGCCCGGCCTCGGCCATCCATTTTTCCAGCGTCGGAACGGAGGGGACCGACCAGACGTTACGCATTTTGGCATAGCGACCGTCCGGAATCAGTTCATGGCCCTCGGGGCCGTCGACGACGAGCGTTTCGAGAACGAGCTCGCCGCTGGGTTTGAGAAACGATTTAAGCTGCTCAATATGTTCGAGCGGCTCTTTGCGGTGATAGAGCACGCCCATGGAAAAAACCGTATCAAAAACGCCCGGCGTTTCCGGAACATCCTCAATGCCGAGCGGCAGCACCCACGCGCGCGGATCGCCGATAAAATGCTTCATGGCGAAAAACTGGCAGACAAACATGGGCGAGGGATCAACGCCGACGACCAGCTTAGCGCCTTCGCCGGCCATGCGCCAGCAGTGATATCCGTTGCCGCAGCCGACATCGAGAATGGTGCGGCCTTCGAGCGGCTGGATATGCGGCCGGACGCGCTCCCACTTCCAGTCGGAGCGCCACTCGGTGTCGATGTGGGTGCCGTGAATGTGATACGGCCCTTTGCGCCACGGATGAAATTTTTTCAGCAGGTCGGCGAGTTCCGGCGCGGTTTCGCCGTCCGCGCGCACTTCGCTTTTCAGCTCGATGGATTCGGTGGTGAGTTCGGGTAGCTGCGCCAGTGCTTCCTCCCATTCGGGGAGTTTGCCGTGGCGTTCCGGGCGCAGGCCGTGGGCAATCAGATCCGGGAGCTCCGCGTTCCACGGTTCGAGATCGGTGCCTTTCAGCTGTTCGTAAAATTCTGTGTAATCAATTTTCATTAGAAATCTGAAACCGCTAATGGACGCTAATAAACGCAAATGGTCAAGGGAGGGAATTTCTAATTGGCGTTCATTCGTGTCTATTCGCGGTTCTACTTAATGGCGAGCATGGACATAAAGTTGAAGCATTGGAACCAGACGTCGACCGAGGTAAAGCCGGCGTCGAGCAGGCGTTCGCGGTGCGTCGGAATGGTTTCGGGGACAAGCACGTTTTCGAGGGCAGAACGTTTTTGGCTGATCTCCAGGTCGGAATAACCGTGCGCGCGCTTAAAGTCGTGATGAATGTCGAAGAGCAGCTGGTCGAGGTGCTCGTCTTTAAAGATCACCTTTTCGGACAGAATCAGTACGCCGTGGGGACGCATGCCGTCGGCAATTTTTTGGAGCAGGCCGGCGCGGTCGGCCGGCGGCAAAAACTGGAGCGTAAAGTTGAGCACCACGACGGAGGCGTCGACGATTTCGATATCGCGGATGTCGCCGCAAATCGTTTCGACCGGCGTCGAGTTATGGTCGCGCTCCATCGCCTTGCGGCAGCGCTCGATCATTGATTCCGAATTGTCGACGGCGACGATGCGGCAGTTTTCGGCGTTGATGCCGCGCCGCATGGAAAGGGTGGCGCCGCCGAGCGAGCAGCCGAGGTCATAGAGGTTGGAGTCGGGCTGGGCATAGTGCTCGGTCAGCGTTTCGATCATCGTGAGGATGGCGCGGTAGCCGGGGACGGAGCGCTCGATCATGTCGGTAAAAACGTCCGCCACCTGCGCATCGAAATTAAAGTCGGCAATGTTGGCCATCGATTCGGAATAGATTTGGTCTTTGTCCATGGCGCCGGAATGTAGCAGACGCGGCACGGAACGTGCATCAAAATTCGCGGTCCGGGAATCGAGCCAGTAAAATCTACTAAATTCCTTTGTCGAAAGCGCTTCGGATATGGTCAATATGCGGGATGACTTATGAAACTTTTGATATGAAGAGATGTTTGATAATCGGAACTCTTGTGGCAATGGCTTGGAGCCTTCCGCTGCCTGCTTCAAGTGTGGTTTTCTATTCAACTGGAGACGTGTCGTTTAATACGACCGCTCCGACGGGAGATCTCGAGGGCAGTGGGTGGCAATTTCAGGGAAAGTTTAACAGCTATCTCGGGACACCGATTGCTCCTCACCATTTTATCACTGCTTCTCATATTGGAGGATCGCTCGGAAATAAGTTTTATTTCAATGGAACCACAAACACGACTGTCGCATATGTTGATGATGCCGACAGTGATTTGCGGCTGTGGGAGATTGATGGAACGTTTGAGCAATATGCGCCGCTCTGCACCGGGGGTGAAGATGTGGGGGCTTCCTTGGTCGTTTTCGGTCGTGGTGTGGATCGCGGTGAAATTGTGATGAATACGGTTCAGGTTATGGTTGGTGGCAATCCGCGTAATCCGATCTATGAAGAGCAGACGATAACCAATGGTTGGAAGTGGGGGGACTATAATTATACCCAGCGCTGGGGGACCAATGCGGTTTCGAGCCTTACGGACTCTTACATCATTGCCGAATGGGATCAGGATGGCGGCGATTATGAGTGCATGCTGACCGACAAAGATTCCGGCGGAGCGGTTTTTATTAAAGAGGACGATGGCTGGAAGCTGGCAGGAATCAATTATGCAATTTGGCCAGGATGGACATTCAGTTTGAGTTCTGATGGATCCGATTCATTCAATGGCGCGATCCTTGATTATGAGGGCGGGGTGTATGTCCAGTCGGGGTCTGACTGGTATTCCATGTCGTCATCATCGAAAAGCGCGTTTTATGTATCTCGTATCTCTTCCAGTTACGCGTGGATCACGAACAATGTGGCCGATTTTGATGCTGACGTAGATGGCCTGCCGGACTGGTGGGAAAGTTCCACCGGTGAGACGGAGGCGACGGCCGATCCGGATGGTGATGGTTTCACGAACTATGAGGAATGGATTGCAGACACGGCGCCGACCG
Organism: uncultured Verrucomicrobiota bacterium; assembly: GCA_964483355.1. Taxonomy (GTDB): domain Bacteria; phylum Verrucomicrobiota; class Kiritimatiellia; order Kiritimatiellales; family Pontiellaceae; genus Pontiella. The sequence goes on from CAZABK010000039.1 coordinate 11,343, forward strand.
ACGGCAGTTCGTTCCTGCGGGTGACGGATTATTCCGGCGCGACGAACCTGGTGTTCAGCAGTTCGACGAACCGGAAGTATCAGGTGGAATACAGCACCAACCTGTTGTCCGGCACATGGATTGAATATGGCGACCTGATTGACGGGGCCGGCACCCAGACGGTACAGTCGGTTTCGGCCACGGAGAGCAACCGCTTCTACCGTGTGCGGGCTCAACTTCCCTAAGCGATGGAAAAATTTCTGGAGAGTATGCGTAACAAGGTTTGGATGGCGGGTGATCCCGAAAAAGATCGCCGCGTCGGTCTCATCGTATTTGGTACCTTGGAAATTCTGCTGGGCATTCTCTGTTTTTCCATAGCAATGCTGCTGCTTGTGATCGTCTCTTCGGCTGGGCTGCATGGCATGAAGCCGGTTCATTATGCCATGACAATGGGCGGTCTGTTTTATCTGACCGGCTGGTTTGTTGTTATGGGCATGGGCAGTTTTCAGGCCCGCCGCTGGGCGCGGGAGCTGACGCTGGTCGGTGCGTGGGTCTCGGTGTTTCTCGGAACGCTGCTGCTCTCGCTGTTGTTGCATGTTTTGCCGGAGGTTTATGTGGCGGTTGCCGATTCCGGCCTGTTTTCGCCGGAGACCGCGCTGGCGGTGCTCTATTTTTCGGTGCTTGTGCTGGTGGTGCTCGGCGTGCTGTTTCCGCTGGCGGTCAGCCTGTTCTATGGGCGCAAGAGCGTAAAGGAGACCTGCGAGCGGCTTAATCCGGCGGCGTGCTGGACGGATCGCTGTCCGCTTCCATTGCTGGCGATGAGCTTTATTTCCCTGCTCGGCAGCCTCTCCATTGTATTCGGTGCCACCAGCAATTATACCGTCTTTTTCTTCGGTCGAGTGTTCAGCGGCGCGCCGGGCTTTGTTGTGGTGGCGCTGATTTCCGTTGCCTTCGGTTATGTGGGGTGGGGGGCATACACTCGTAAGATGCATGCCTGGTGGGCGGCCTATGCGCTGGTGCTGCTCATCTCCGCTTCCATGATGCTCACCTTTTCCGAACTGGACATGCCGGAGCTCTATGCGCACATGGGCTATTCCGCGGCGCAGGTCGTCCAGCTGGAAAGTTTTCGCATGCTTAACCCCTCCATGCTCACCTTCATGAGCTGCACCTGGGGCGTCATGGCCTGCATTTTTCTCGTCTGGGTGCGCGACTGTTTCCGGGCGGAAAAGGATGAAGTCGTTGTGAAATCCTACCAGCAGATCAAGGCCGAGGAAGAGGCCGCCCGCCCGGAACGGCCGCCCCGTCCGCGCATGCGCATCGACTGAAACTTTAGCCTTCCATTTTTTCGGCGCAGAATAGAATATCCTTGGATTTACGGTAATTCTTCCAAGGGGAGCGACTATGGCTGGAAAACGACAAGCACTGGGCCGCGGGATCGGCGCACTCATCACCGATGAAACAACCAAGAAAAAGGCCACGGCCAAAAGCGTAGCCGCCAAACCCGCGTCAAAGCCGCCGGCCAAGCCAGCTCCGAAAGCCGACCCCAAGGGCGGCGTCCGTGAAGTTCCCGTTTCCAAGGTGGTCGCCAGCCCGTGGCAGCCGCGTACCGTTTTCGAGGCCGATGCCCTCACCGAACTGGTTGAATCCGTCAAGGTTCACGGCGTACTCCAGCCGCTGCTCGTCCGTGAGGTCGGCACCAAGTTTGAGCTGATCGCCGGCGAACGCCGCCTGCGCGCCTCGCAGGCCGCCCTGCTCAAAAAGGTGCCGGTCATCGTGATCGAAGCTTCCGACGAAAAGGCGCTTGAGATTGCGCTGATCGAAAACCTTCAGCGCGAAGATCTCAATCCCATCGAAGAGGCCGAAGGCTACGCGCTGCTTCAGAAAAAATTTAACCTCACGCAGGCGGACGTCGCGAAGCAGGTCGGCAAGGCGCGCGCCTCGATCGCCAACGCCCTGCGTCTGCTCGAGCTGCCCGACGATATTCGCAAATATGTCGCCGAAGGGCTGCTGTCCGCCGGTCACGCCAAAGTGCTGCTGGCCGTTGACAGCCACAAGGAGATGACGCTGATTGCCCGCCGCACCATTAAGGAGGGCCTCTCCGTCCGCGCTCTCGAACGGTTGGTGAAGAAGCTTTCGCGCCCGCCGAAAAAACCGCGCGCCGAAAAGAGCGATCTGCCCGTCGACTATCTGCAGACGCTCACCGACGAACTGCACCAGTTCTTCGGCACCAGCGTGCGCATCTCGCCCTCGAAAACGCTTACGAACGGTCGCAAGGTGAAGGGCTCGCTCGAAATCGACTATCACGACAACGATGAACTCGACCGCCTGCTGACCATCATGGGCTACGCAAACGACCTCTAAACATGAGTGAACACAAAGCAAACCGCGAGCAGTTGGCGAAGGAATACGACGCCATTCATAATCGGATTTTCCTGCTGCAGATCATTCTGATCGCCCTGTTGCTGGCGGTTTTCCAGTTTAGTGGCTTTTCCGCTGCGCTGGCCGACGGCCTTGCAGCACGTTTCGGGGAAAAACTCTGGGCGGTTTCCAATGCCGCCTATGTGGCGATTACGGTTTTCGGTTTTGCCGCCTGCATGTTTCCGCTCTCCTACTACAGCGGCCACGTCGTCGAGCATCACTATGAACTTTCCAACGAAACTTTCGGCGACTGGTTCAGCGATTTTATCAAATCGCTGATGATCGACCTCGCGCTGGTTACGGTCCTCTTTTCGGTCATCTATGCGCTGCTGCGCTGGCAACCCGAATGGTGGTGGCTGCTGGCCACCGCGTTTTACATCCTTTTCGCGGTCGTGCTCTCCACGCTCTTTCCAGTGCTCATCATGCCGCTCTTTCACAAGTTTGAGCCGCTGCAGGAGGGGGATCTCACCGCGGCTGTCCGGAAAATGATGGAAGACGCCGGCATCAATGTCGTCGGTGTGTTCAAGTGGGGGCTCGAAGAAAAGACCAGCACCGCCAATGCCGCTTTTGCCGGCCTCGGAAAAACCAGGCGCATCATTCTCGGCGACACACTGCTCAGCGGTTACACGCAGGAAGAAATTCTCGCGATCCTCGCGCACGAAGTCGGCCACTATAAAAACCGCGACACGCTCCGCCTGATGATCACCAGCTCCGTGCTGGCGCTGGCCGGTTTCTATATTTCGCACCTCTGCCTGACCGGCCTTTCCGGCTTCTTCGGTTTTGAAAGCATTGCCGACATCGGCGCCGCGCCGCTCTTCATCTTCAGCCTTTTTGTCTTTTCGCTGGTTTCCATGCCGTTTGCCAACATGCACTCGCGCCGCCGCGAATATGCGGCCGACGCCTATGCGGTCGAAACCGTCGGCTCGCACGAAGCCCTGATTTCGGCCCTTGAAAAGCTCGCGGATCAAAACCTGTCGAACAAGGAGCCGGCGGCCTGGGTGGAATTTTTGCTGCACAGCCATCCCTCCATTTCGCGGCGCATCGAGCGCGCCCGAAACCTATAGTCGCCGGCAACAAACTTATGGCCGACCATCACCACAACGATGGACACGCGCACGGAAAGAATATTTTCTTTTCGGTCGAGGCCCTGCGCG
>CAZABK010000039.1:14903-27696 GCA_964483355.1 uncultured Verrucomicrobiota bacterium
GGCATTCCCTGGGTCGTGCTCAGCAAAGTGCTGCTCTTCTTTGTCTACTTCGGCGTCAGCGTCCTCACGGTCAACTGCCTCGGGCGGGAAAAGTTTGGCGTCTACAGCCTCGTCTTTAACATTTCCTCCTACATGCTCGTCGCCTGCGGCCTCGGCCTCGGCGCGGCCTTGACCCGCTACGTCCCGGAACTCGCCGCCCGCCAAAACCGGCGCGCTCTAATCCGCCTGTTGTGGAAGTCTGCCGCGCTCCAGCTCGCCGCTGTGTTCGGCGCCTCCGCTTTGCTGTTGTATTTCTCCGCTCCGCTGCAGCGCCTCTTCAACGCGGAACACGTTGAGCGCTTTCCGTTCTATCTTGCGTTGGCCTGCGGTCTGACGGCCTTGCTGTTGCTCAAGGATTTTGTGGTCACGGTTTTTACCGCCATCTTCAAAACCCGTACGGTTGTTGCGCTGGCGATGGTGCAGGGAACCATTTGGCTGGGACTGCTCTATGTCTGGCTCAGCTTCTATCCGGAAGTCGGCACCGCTTTCGGCGTTCAGATGTTTGCCGTCGGCCTGGTCTATGCCGCCGGCGCAGTTTTTCTGGTGCGCCATGTAATCCGGCTGCCGTGGCGCAACGATGATTTCGGCATCGGCAAGCGCCGCACGCTCAAGTTTTCGGGCAGTGTCATGTTCAGCGCGGTTTTGCGGATGGTCATGTTTAAATATTCCGAAATCTTTTTCCTGGCCGCCGTCGGCGGCACCACGCTCGCCGGCATCTACGACCTCGGCTACAGCCTGCCATTTGCGATTGTTACCTTTATTCCGTTCTCGCTGCTTTCGCTTGCGACGGCCGCCTTTGCCGATGCCTACGTCAAGGATCCCAGCTGCCTCGGTCGCCTGATCGGTTCCTATTATAAACTGCTCATCGCGGTTTCTTTGCCGGTGGCCATTCTCGGCGCCTTCTTTGCGCCGGATGCCTATTGCATTATTTACCGCGGCGAAATGGATGAAGCCGGCCGGTTGGCTTCCGCCTTCTGCATTGTGCTGCTGCTGCCGCTGGTTTCCATGCCGCTTTCCATGGCGCTTAAGGCCAAGGAGAAGGTACACAGCATGCTGCCGATGATGCTCTTCCAGATTGCTGTAAATCTCTTCCTCGACTGGCTGCTGCTCGTCGAGCTGCGTATGGGCGTGTGGGGCGGGGTGATCGCCGTCGTCGGCACCTTCGTGCTCACCATCACGCCGCGCATGATGGTGGCGCGCCGCGTCATTGGCGGCCTCTATTTTCCGGCCGCTTTCTTTTTCCGCATCGCAATCGTTCTGATCATGGAGGCTGCCGCGATCCATTGGGTCGCCGACCGGTTCCAGCTCTTGGGGCGCTTTGAGCACGACGGGCTGAATATCGCGATACTCTTTGCGCTGTTCGCGTTCTACATCGCCGGCATCCTGCTGCTCGTGCGCCTGCTGCGGCTCGTACGTGAATCCGATGTCGCCGATTTCCGAGCGCTCGACAGCCGGCGGGTCAATCGGCTGATTGATCGCCTCTTGGGCGATTAGCCGTTTTTGAGCGGGCGGTAGCGGACGCGGTGCGGGCTCCAGCTGTCGCCCTTCTGCTTTTTCATCATGTCCTTGAAGGATTCATAATTGCCTTCGTGCCAGATCACTTCGTCGCCCTCGAACGCGAGAATATGCGTGGCGACGCGGTCGAGGAACCAGCGGTCATGGCTGATCACGACAGCACAGCCGCCAAAATTCATCAGGCCCTCTTCGAGTGAGCGGAGCGTGGCGACGTCGAGGTCGTTGGTCGGTTCGTCGAGCATCAGCAGGTTGCCGCCGCCGCGCAGCAGCTTGGCGAGATGGACGCGGTTGCGTTCACCGCCGGAAAGCACGCCGACCTTTTTCTGCTGTTCCGCGCCCTTGAAGTTAAAGCGCGCGCAGTAGGCGCGGGAGTTCATTTCGCGGCCGCCGACTTCGATGGTCTCTTCGCCGCCGGAAATTTCTTCCCAGATGGTTTTGTCGGCTTCGAGATCGTCGCGCAGCTGGTCGACGTAGGAGATGTCGACGCTGTCGCCGAGTTCGAGCGAGCCGCCGGTTACCTCTTCGTTGCCGATGATCATTTTAAAGAGCGTCGTTTTACCGGCGCCGTTGCCGCCGATAATGCCGACGATGCCGCCGGGCGGCAGGTCAAAGTTGACGCCGTCAAACAGCAGGCGGTCGCCGAAGGCTTTGGCGACGTCGCGCGCCTGAACGACCTTTTGGCCGAGGCGCTTGCCGACCGGAATCTGGATGGCGAGGTTTTCTTCGGCGGTGTCAAATTCCTGCGACGCGAGTTCGTCGTAGCGCTTCAGGCGCGCCTTGTTTTTGGTGAGGCGGCTTGAGGCATTCATACGCACCCATTCGAGCTCCTGCTTCAGCAGTTTCTTGCGCGAGGCGTTCAGCTTCTGGGTCTGCTCGGCAATCAGCTGTTTCTGTTCGAGCCACGCTTCATAGTTGCCCTTGTAGGGGAAGGTGCGGCCGGCGTCGAGTTCGAGAATCCATTCGGTGACATTCGAGAGGAAATAGCGGTCATGCGTCACGACGATGAGCGTGCCGGTAAAGCGTTTGAGGTGTTCCTCCAACCAGCCGACCGATTCGGCGTCGAGGTGGTTGGTCGGTTCGTCGAGCAGCAATACCTGCGGATTCTGAAGCAGCAGGCGGCAGAGGGCGACGCGGCGTTTTTCGCCGCCGGAGAGGACGTCGACGACCTGGTCGCTTTCCGGCAGGCGCAGCGCATCCATTGCCATTTCGACGTGGCGGTCGAGCTCCCAAAGGTTGTTGGCGTCGATTTCATCCTGAAGCTTGGCGACTTCATCGTTCAGCTTGTCCGATTCCTCGTCGGAAATATCGCCGCCGAGCAGCTCCCAGATTTCGTCATAGCGGTCGAGCTTGGCCTGCTGTTCGGCGACGCCCTCCATCACCACTTCCTGCACCGTTGCGCCCGGCGTCAGTTCCGGCTCCTGCTCGAGGTAGCCGATCTTGGTGTTCTTGGCGATGATGCACTGGCCCATGAATTCGTCATCAAGCCCGGCCATGATTTTGAGCAGGCTGGATTTACCCGAGCCGTTGCCGCCGATCACGCCGATGCGTGCACCGAAAAAGAAGGACAGGTTGACGTCTTCCAGAATGATTTTGGCACCATGCTGCTTGGTCAGGTTTTCGAGGGTATAGACATATTCGCCGGCCATTAAATTTCTCCTGATTAAAAAAGAGGGGGGGGGGATTATATTCCGCAGATTTTCTTTATCCACAGATTAGTAGGATTTTTAATCTGTGGATTCGCTTTTATTGCGGGAGCTGGTCGGGCAGCGCCGGCGTTGGAGTCCAATCGCCGTTACTGTCTTTGGCGAAAGTGACCGGTGTTTCGATGAGGCGCGGGCCGGCGATGTAGCCGAGCCGGAAGGTGACCGGCAGGGGGGCGTCCGTGGCGGCTTCGCGGTTTTCGGCGCTGAGCACCTTGATGCCGTATTTGCGCGCAAAGATGCGCATGGCGCGGTCGGCATTGGGGCGCACCTTGAGCAATACGGGTTCGGCGGCCGGATCGTCCAGCTGCTGGAGCGCGTTATAGAAAGGCGAATCGGTCAGCACTTCGCCGGTCTCAATTTTTTGAGACAAAACCCCGAGGAGCGGTTTCACGGCGCGGGCGTCGCCGATCTTTCCGAGGATTTCGGCGGCATGGCCCGCCACCAGTTCATTGGCGCCGGTGCTGGCAGCAATCAGCGGCAGTACGGCCCGGTCGCCCGCGGCGATTAGTTTGTCCTTGGCGGTCTGCTGATTGGCTTCGCCGCGGAAGGTGTCGCGCGTCTGTTTGACGATTGGGATGCCGTCCTTGTCAAACTTGGGCTGTTCCGGCGCCGGCGCGGTCTGGTCGCCAAGCAGTCCGATCAGCAGCGGAATGTAGGCGCGGGTTGGCTTGAATTTGGGCGAGGCAATGATGCGGAAGGCGGCGCGCCCCTGCGCCCGCAGGGTTTGGGCGACGGAGTCGTTCAGTGCAAACTCGGGATTCAGGCTTTCGAGTGCGGCCCAGAGATCGATCTGCCAGGCGGGCGCGCCGTGCCATGCGGAGCGGTTTTTAAACCATGCAGTCTGGTTGGCGGCGTTGAGCGCCGGCGCGGTGCAGCTTTCGCCGATGGCTTCGATGGCGCGGAACGCATTTCCGCGGAAGGTGGATTCGCTGTGCGCGCAGGCTTCGAGCAGCGTCGGAAGGTTTTTCTCTTTGGCCAGCTTTTGGATGGTGGCGGCGTTAATGGTGTCGGTTGGGAGCTTGGCGAGCTGATACCAGACGGCGTCGATTCCTGTCAGCGGAATGGCTTTGAGGCCTTTGAGAACGGCGATAGCGCCGACGCGAATGGGCTTGCTGCTGCTCTTGAGCGCGTCGAGCGCGTAGGGAACAGATGCGTCGCCGATGGCAATGAGTGATTCGACGGAGGTTTGATGAATGTCGGAATCTGTCAGGGCCTCGGTCAGTCCTTTTGCGGCGGCTTTCCCGCCGGTTTTTGCGAGGGATTGCACGCAGGTGAGACGTAGTTTGACGGACGGCGCCTTCAGTTTGGCGGCCAACGCTTCGCTGGCTTCTTCTGCGCCGATCTGCCCGAGCGAGGTGGCGGCGGCGAGGGCGACTTCGGCGGCGGAATCATCAAGAACGAGGGCGAGTTCGCTGACGGCGTTGGTGCTTTTGAGCGTGCCGAGTCCGGTGGCAGCGATCAGGCGCACATCGGCATTGTCGAGCCGAAGCGCGAGCATGAGGTGGCTGGCGGCGGGCGCGTTTCCGATGGATACAAGCGCGTTCGCGGAGGCCAGCACGACGTCGGCTTCGGGATCGTCGAAGAGGGCGGCGAGTGGATCGACCGCGGTTTCGGCCTTGAGTTCGCCGAGGGCTTCGGCGGCGGCGAGGCGTATTTCGGATTTGAGGTCGTCGAGGGCGCGGACCAGCTTTTCGCTCTTTCCGTTGGTTTTCCAGCGGGCGACGTCTTCGACGGTACGGCTGCAGCCGGTGAGTCCGAGGACGAAAATGATTGCGAGTGTCGAAAAGATGCCGAAGATTTTCCTGTTCATGCGTTGTTCCCCTTGGTTGCCAAAGCAACGTTTCCGCCCGTGTTTTTGGTGCCGGGCAATAATTTGAGGCGCACTTTAACGAAGCGGGAGGGATTTCTTCAAGGCGGTCCAGCCCCGAATTTTGGCTTCACAGCGTTGACGTTTGAACGCTTTTGGTGTTCCCTTGGTCTGTTCTCATGCATGGGGATGACTGGTTTCGACGGGTAGGTTGAAGCTTCAGTGGCGTGTCGAGGTTGGTCTCCAGGCCTCGTAAAAAGGAGTCCAAAAATCATAAATGCTGACGAAAGTTACGCACTGGCTGCATAGTTCGGCCACGTCTCTACCCTGACGCCCGCTAAGGGATAGAGGCGACGACAGCGGGATAAGGCCAATGCCGGGGATCCGGGTTGCGGCTCGAAAACCATAACAGGATTCTAGCGACCAAAGTGGCCCGGTTCGGCGGCAGCGGCGGCGGCGAATCCTTAAATGTCGAACTACACACGTAGAAGCTGTTGTGACTCTTATTCGGACGGGGGTTCAATTCCCCCCATCTCCACCAGTTTTGCGAAAACCCTAACAAACCACGCGGTTTGTTAGGGTTTTTTGTTTTGCGAAATTGCGGTGCAATGGCGGAGGTGCAGGTGTTGCGGCGGGGTGGCATGGAGGTTGTTTGTCGGGCAAGTATTTGTCTTTGAACCGTTGGCCGTTTTTCCCGGAAGCGGGCTGTTCGTGCGCCGCCGGCGGGGCTTGGGTAATATTTGCGAGGTTTGCCTTTTCTTTCGGGTGGGATTCGGTATAAAGACTGGTTCCAATATATGTATGTTTTGTTGATGGCGGTTGTGCTGTCAGCTGCGAGTTGGGATTATGATGCGAATTCCGGTGCCGGATGCGGGCTGGAAGCAGAGGGAAGAATGCTAGGATGATTGCTTTTCCAGGATTTAGACGTAGCGCGATTTGGTTATCGGTAATTATGTTGTTCGGCGCGGTGAATGTTTGCCGGGCGGCTGATGCGGCAACTCCGGCGGAGTTACTTAAAGAAGCTAAGGAACACATGGCGGCGAAGCGCTTCGAGGAAGCCGCCACCGCGATGTATATGTATCTCGGCGAAGTGGAGGAGTCCGAGCTGCCGCGTGTGATTGCTATTGCACAGGATATTCGCTTTAAGCTGGCCACGATCCTGATTCAGGCGGACCGGCTGGATGAGGCGGCCGCGGTGCTTGAAGAGTATGTGGCCCAACCGGCGGCAACCCATCCGCGCCAGGCGCGCAAGATGCTTTCGACCTGTTATTTTGAGATCGAAGATTTTGAGGGCTGCGTTACAGCCACGACCAATGCGATTGAGTATAACGCCAATCCGGTGGTCCAGGCGCGCCGGACCGCTCAGGGCGGCGATGAAGATGATGAGGATTATTCCAAATATCTGGACGAAGAACCGGAGGAGGAGTTTACCCCGGAGGAGGTGACCACCCTGCACATGACGCTCGGGGAGGCTCACTATGGGCTTGAAAATTGGACCGACTGTATTGCGCCGTATGAGTATGTGATTGCCAACACGCCGAACGAGCAGCGCAAAGGTTATGCGATTATGCAGATCATCAATGCGCTGATTGAGATTCCGGCGTTTGATCGCATTATGGAGTGGGTCCCGCAGCTTTACCGCACCCCCGCCCGGTATGACATTCGGGTAAACCTCGCGCTGATGGATGCCGCGGCGGCGCTTTATGATGCTGAAGAGTATGACAGCGCGCTCCCGCTCTACCGCATGATCCTGCCGCGCGACGAGCTGGTGGCTTATCAGGAACAGAAGTTGCGCGATATCCGCATTGCCCACGGGCTACCGCCCGAAGAGGGCCTCGAAATGACCGCCGATGAAATGATGCTCTTCGGGGTTGATGATGACCCGGCTGCTGCGGAGGGCGAACAGGTTGAGGAAAAACCGAAAGAAGTCGTTAAGCAGGAAAACTGGATTGCGCGGCTCAAGGAGCTTCCGCCATATGAGGTGCATAATCAATACCGCATGGCCGACCTCTACAAAACGGTGGAGCGTCACTGGGAATCGTTCAAGTTTTTCGACATGGTCTACACCGCCGATCCGGAAAATGAAACCGGTGAGCGCTCGATCTATGAGATGGTGGATTCGCTGATTGAGTATCTGGACGAGCCCGCTGAAGCCGAACGCCGCGGATTTGACCACATGTCCAAATATCCGAAGGGCGTCACGTCCCGTCAGATTGCCTACATGATTACCGGTTACCACCAGAAGATTCCGGACTGGGCCGCAGTCAAGCGCGTGAAACCTTATCTCGATGAGCTGGTTCGGACCAACAACACAGATATTATAAGGTACGATGCGGAGCTCTATTTCATGCAGGGCGTTGCTGATCTGGTGCTTCAGAACTTTGAGGATGCGGAGGCCGGCTTTAAGTTTGTGCTCGACGAATACCCCAACTCGCATCAAGAAGCCAACTGTCGCTATTGGTATGCCATGTCCAAGCTCTTCCTGCAAAAATATGCGGATGCCTTCCCGGACTTTGAGTACTACATCAAGAAGTTCCCGACAGAAGACTATGTGGATGAATGTAACTTCCAGGCTGGTATCTGCCTGTTCGGACAGGAACAGTATACCAATGCGCTGGAGCGCTTCTCGCTGGTGATCGACACCTATCCGGACTCTTCGGTTTATCCGGAAGCCTGCAGCATGCGCGGCGATATTTATGGTTCGTGGGGCGGCGACTGGCTCGATAAGGCGGTGCTGGACTACGAGCGCGCCTGTGCCACAGCCAGCAAGCCCAATCAGGCAACCTATGCGACTTTCCAGATGGCCAACATCTTCGAGGCGGAAGAACGCTACGACGAAATTATTCGCGCGGTTGAAGCCTATCTCGACCAGTGGAAAGGCGAGGCCGATATTGCCAAGGCCCTTTTCTGGATCGGGAAAACCAAGATTCAGCAGGGCCTCGTTGATGAGGCGGTCGAAACCTATCTTGATGCTATCGTGGAATATGGGGGCGACCTGCGGCAGGACGGCGTCGACCTGATGATTTCCGAGCTGGTTAAGATTGGCGCCATCTATCTGGATACGGAGCAGCAGACCATGTTGCGCGGCAGTCTGCAGAGTGCCCTCGATGCCTCGGAAAACCTTACCCTGCAACTGCGATTGCGGGTTCTGTTGGCCAAACTTGATAAAACCGAGAACGAGTTGGGGCTTCAGCTGATCAAGGAGTTGCCGAACCTCGACAATGCTTCTCCTCCGGTTCTGGCCACCATCTGCGACGCTTCGTTTGAGCAGAAGGATTATTCCCGTGCGGACGAAATGTTGCGCATTTTCCTCAACAAGTTCGAGGATTCCGAATTTATGCGCGCCGCCTATAAGCTACGCGGTTATGGTCAATATGCCGAAGGAGATTATGACGGCGCGCTCGCAACCATCAACGATGCGCAGGCGCTCTACGGCACCGACTATGACGTGTCCTGGGCGCAGCTCATGAAGGCGCAGATTCTGCTTGATCAAGGTGTTGTCGAGGGGAAAGAGGGTGCTCGTGAGGCCAATATGAGCATCCTGAGTGTTCCTTCCTGGCGCGGCGCTCCGGTGGCGCAGGCCACCTATCAGCTCGGGCAGCTTGAGGAGAAGATCGGTCGCCTGGCCGAGGCACACGCGTTCTATCAGCGCGCCTACTTCCAGTATAAGGGGCATTCCGGAGGTCATTGGGCTGCCGAGGGCTATCTGGCCGCCGCCCGCGTCCTCGACAAAATGGGGCGGACCAACGATATGCGTAACACCTACCGCGCGATGCTGTTCGATCGTTACATCAACAGCCTGCCGCAGGCGGATGTGGCCCGAAAGGCGTTGGGTGCAGCCGAAGCGGCCGAAATCGAGACGTGGCTCGAAGGCGGCGGTGTTACCAATATTACTGTTAGTGTTGAATCGGAAATGAAAACCGCTGAGCCCGCCGAGCAACCGGCTGCCGCGGAGGAGAGCCTTTAATGAAACAGCTCGCAACGATTTTAGTTATCCTGTCGGCTCTTTCTGCTTTTGCGCAGGAGTCGGCCGCGCCATCCGGAACACCAGCGCAGATGGCGCTCTCCAATGGGAAAAAGGCCACGGTCAAGCTGCAGAAATTTGAGGGTGGAGTGCTGACCATTCAGCTCGGTTCCAAAATGATCCCGGTGCCTGCTGACAAGCTCGACAGCCTCAAGTTTGCCATGAACAAGGAGGAGTTTGATGCCTTCCGTGAGCAGCAGGTGGTCAGCGAAGAGGCGATGTCGGCCATTCTGAAAAACCCCGACCTTGGAAAGCTCGAGAAGCTCGAGCTGTTCTTTAGTGCGGCGCTCGAAAATATTGCTCTGGCTTATAATCAGGGTGATTCTGACCGCGTTATTGCCTTGCTTGAGCCGGTTATGAAAGAGCGCGGACAGTATATGGCGATCGAGAATAACCTGCAGGATTCGTATCTTATGCTGATGGAGTCCTACCGAAAGGTGGGCAATGTTTTCGCCATGCGGAAGTGCGCTTCTGTCTTGCGGGAAAGCCGCGGCTCCGTTCTGGCGGACAAGGCCCGGGCCAGTCTGGTGCAGGTTGCGCTGGCGGCAGACGATGCGGCGGCGGTTGGTGCCCTTATGGCGGAGATCGAATCTGAAGCGGCCCAGTTATACCTGAAAGCCTGTATTCAGCGCGCCGAGGGCGAGGCCAAGGCGGCGATTCAGACGGTGACCGGAATTATTGCCGATCACGCCAATGATGTTGACTGGATGGCGCCTAGCGAATTTCTCGGCGCCCAACTTTATCTCGACCTTGCAATGACGAACTCTGCGGCGATTACAGCGCGGCAGGTTAAGAATATCTATGCGGGAACGAGTATTGCGGCCGAAGCGGCTCAGTTGTATGCGCAGCTCCAGCCGGCGGAGGAGGACGAGCCGGCTGAAGAGGTGCCGGTTGTGGAAGAGTCGACCGCAGATGCAGGCGCATCGGAAACGATGGAATAATTTAATATAAAAGAAAACTTAACACTCACTCAACCGGAGGTAATCAGACATGAAAAAATCACTCGTAGCAATGGTCCTGCTGCTCGCAGCCGGTAGTGCATTTGCACAAGGCGAAACTGCCGCTGAAGCGGTTCAACAAACCAGTCTGCTTGAACTGATCAAGACGGGGGGATGGGCGATGTGGCCGCTGGGCGGTTTCTCGTTCTTCATGGTGGTTTTGATTGTTCAGAACTTCATCTCGCTGCGTCCCAAGACGCTGCTGCACTCGGAGCAGATGCCGCAGCTGATCGAAATGATGCTCAATAAAAAATGCAAAACCGCACTGATTTACTGCCGTAAAAATCCTTCCATGTTTGCCAATACCCTCGGTGCCGGCCTGGAGCGCTGCCTTGACGGCGAAGAGGAAATTGACTTCGACAAGGTGAAGGAATCAGTCGAAGAAGCTTCCGTTGAACAGATGTCCAAGCTCATGAAGCCGATTGACTATCTTTCCATTATCGGCGCAACCTCTCCGATGCTCGGACTGCTCGGTACGGTTTCGGGTATGATTAAGGCCTTTAACACCATGGGTACGACCGGCATGGGCAAGCCCGAGCTGCTCGCCGCCAACATCGGTGAGGCTCTGATCACGACCGCAACCGGCCTGATCATCGCGATTCCTGCCATGTTCTTCTTCTTCTTTTTCAAGAAGGGCTTCCAGAAAACGCTGGCGACGCTCGGACGTAACATCGGTTTCCTGTTCGATACGCTGCAGACCGGCAAAGAGCCTGTCAGCTTCATGGATCTCGAAACTCTCGAAAAACTGGATCGCGAATAATTTTCCAACCTTTGGAACCTAGGGGCAACCCATGAAACTTGAACCGAAAAGAGCCGACGACGATATCGAAGTCGATATGTCCCCGATGATCGACATGGTCTTCCTGCTGTTGATCTTCTTCATCGTGGCATCCCAGGTCGTCGACGAAAAGCCCAAGGTGGAAATTCCGGCAGCGGCGCATGCCAAGGTGCCGGAAGACACCACGGGACGTCTGATGATCACGGTGACGGCAGATGAGAGATATTTCGTCGGCCAGGTCGAGCTGCCCGATATCGATGCGCTCCGGGAACGGCTGGGAATCGAAATTGAGGCCGATCCTAACCTGCGTGTTCTGATCCGTGCGGACGGCAATACCAAATACAAGATCAATGAGAAGGTCATGACCGCCTGCGCAGAAGTCGGCGCAACCGATCTGATCTATTCGGCTTTCGAGGAATAGAATGAATCTGCATAAACACTACGAAGATGTGAAACTCGAGTTGCAGATCGCGCCGTTGATCGACGTCGTGTTTCTGCTCTTGATCTACTTCATGGTCACGGCCTCTTTGATCAAGAAAGAGGGTGATATTTCCTTCATGCTTCCGGCCAATGTTCCGGCTGAAGATATGCAGGAAATTCCGGTTGAGGTGCTGATCGAAATTACGGCCGATGGAACGGTGCAGGTTGAGGGCATGCGTTTCTCGCGCGATGATCGCGAACTGGAGGATCTGGTGATGCAGGTGGTCGGCCTGAAGCAGATTGCAACGGCGCAGCGTTCGCCGTTCTTTGTCAATATCCTGCCGCATCAGGACTCATTGCATTCGCGCATTATTGATGTGATGGATGCTTGCGCCGCCGCCGGCGTTAAGAGTCTGACCTTCAGCAAGGCCATGTAGTTTTACGGATTAAGCTTTCCGTGGCAGCGCCGGGCAACGTGATCGTTGTCCGGCGTTTTGCGTTTGGGCAAAGCGGCTGTTCAGGACAGCTTTCGCTCCAGGCATTCTAAGTGCAGGGCAAACAGCTCAATGACTTCCTGGTCGGTTTTTGAGTTCAGCCAGTTTACCCGTTCTTCGATTGGCCATTTGCGAACCTCATAAAGCGGGCAGTCTTCCGGGTTGTTGCCGAGTGGGCAGCGCAATATCCGCGCATGCATGCCGAACCGTGCGTTCTGTGCTCTTATGGAATGTATTGTCATCGTTGCCTCTCCCTTAGGTCCTGAACTTAGTTTATATAAAGAATACTTTTGGGAAAATTGCAAGTGCTCTCTGGCTGGTTAGCTCTGCAGCCGGTGCAATCGTGGCGCCCGGGTTTGCAATCGTCATTGGGCGATGATGTTTTTGTCGGACCGAAGGCCGATGTCCGGGATTTTTTGTGCTGGCAAACCGAGCGTGAGCTCGTCGGTTGTCCCGTGTCGGTTCAGTGCGCTGAATGATTCTCCCCTTAGTGCCAACTCGGTTTTGCGTCGACGTTGTCGGGTTGAGGCGGGCAGGATTCGCCTGCTTAACATCCATGGGATCGAGGTCGAATGCGTCCTTGGTTGGGGGTGCTCAAGGCCGGTTCACAGTTGCTATATAGAAACACCCGCAAGCCTGACTGATTGGCCGAGTGCTCTGGTTCTGTGGGGCTCGGGGCTGATAGTTAGGAAGTTCTGTTCGGGGTTGTAGTCCGGGCCAGTTGTTATTCGCCTCCGGATGATGGTCGGTTTGGGCCGGGCGGCTTCTTTGGGGTGGGGCAATGTGCGAGGTGGGGCAGACCTGTTCCGCAGTAAGTTGGTCAAAGTGGTGCCGCCGCTGCATGTTGTCGGAGATTAAGGGGGTGCTTTTTTGCTGAAAACACTTTCGTGGTCTATTTTTTTTGTTATGAATTCTTGCAGTTGACGAACAACGGCTTTTGACAGTTGAGTTGATTTATTTTTTATAGAGAATAAAGAAAAAGCACACGATAGAAACAGGCATAGATGAAAATAAA
>CAZABK010000039.1:27706-28015 GCA_964483355.1 uncultured Verrucomicrobiota bacterium
CGCAACGTACGCTTTATTAGCGGGTTGTGAGAGTGGTGAAAAATAAGTTCAAAAAACGGTTGCGGGAAAGGCGAATCTGACTACTATCCGTCCTCCTGTTCACGAGACACCGAGCATTAAGCGCAAGGTTGAGCGGGCAGAAAACTGTTCTTTGGATACATCTGAATAACGCCGGTTTCCTGATCGATAAGGGACGTGCCCGCTGGGACGCAAAACGAGCTGATAGCCGTTCATGCTGACTGGGTTCATTCTTAAAAGAAAGGCTGCCGAATTTGCGTTTTTTTGTGGTGTTGAAAATAATTTGATTTT
>CAZABK010000040.1:0-26974 GCA_964483355.1 uncultured Verrucomicrobiota bacterium
AGGTCCGGGAGATGGCCAGCATCTGCTTTGGAGAAACAAAGAGAAACAGATCCTCAAACTGGCGGACCGTGTCAGAGGTGTAGTCCCCGGCATAATTTTTCTCCGCATCTCCGAGCATCCGGAGAAACACCCAGCCCATCAGGAAGGCGCACAGCGCAAAAAGGGATGGCACGATCCAGAACATGATCAGTTTCCCCACCGCATGTTTTGATAGCTGCTGTTGTCGAAGATCGACCGATCCAGATCAACCCCGCGGGTGTTGATCTCTTCGATAAAGGTGGGCACCACTCCGGTCGGCTGGAGCTGACCGAGCACCTTGCCGTCCTCGGTCACCCCGGTTTGAACAAATTCGAAAAGATCCTGCAGCGTGATGCGGTCGCCTTCCAACCCGGAAACTTCCGTCACCTTGCTCACTTTACGCGTACCGTCCGAGAACCGCGAAATCTGGCAGATCATATGCACGGCCGATCCGACCTGTTCACGGATCGCGCGTACCGGAAGCTCCATGCCCGCCATCAGCACCATCGTCTCCAGACGCGCCAGCGTGTCGCGTGGCGAATTGGCGTGAATGGTGGTCAACGAACCTTCATGGCCGGTATTCATCGCCTGCAGCATATCGAGTGCCTCGGAACCGCGGCACTCGCCCACCACAATACGGTCGGGGCGCATACGCAACGCATTCCGAACCAGGTCGCGGATCGTGACCGCGCCGCGTCCCTCGATGTTGGCCGGGCGCGCTTCGAGCCGGATGATATGTTCCTGGGTCAGGCGCAGTTCGGCGGCATCCTCGATCGTAAGAATGCGTTCATCGTTCGGCAGATAACTCGAAAGCACGTTGAGCAGCGTGGTTTTACCGGAGCCGGTACCGCCCGAAACAATAATGTTTTTCCGAAGCAGCACACACGCCCGCAAAAAGTCGGCAATGTTCTGCGTCAGGGTTCCAAAGTTGATCAAATCCTGTACGCGAAACGGCTCTTTCGAAAATTTTCGGATCGTGATGCACGGCCCGATCAGCGAGAGCGGATGAATCACCGCATTCACACGCGAACCGTCGGCGAGACGCGCATCCACATAGGGCTGGCTTTCGTCAATGCGGCGGCCGATCGGGGAAACAATGCGATCAATGACGGCCATCACCGACGCATCGCTAATGAAGGTGCAGTCGGTCAGCTCGAGCTTACCGGCGCGTTCAATGTAAACCTGCCCCGGACCGTTCACCATAATTTCGGTGACGGAATCATCGTCGAGCAAATCTTCCAGCGGACCCAAACCGACCGCTTCATCAAAAATTTCCTTGGCCAGCCGCTGCGGATCAAGGCCGGCCGGAAGCCGCGAATGGATCTCGTGGATGATTTCCGCCAGGGTCTTTTTGATTTTATCCTGAAGTTCATGCTCCTGCAGTTTGCTCATGCTGAGTCGCTTCAGATCGAGGCGCTCCACCAGCTCTTCATGAATCTGCTGCTTCACCTTCTGCAGCGCCCCAACACTGCGACTGGCTACCTTGGGCTTGAAGGCCTCCGGTGTAGTGACCGGCGCGGCGGGCTGCTGCACCGGCGGCGGTGCCGGTTCAGCGACAACCGCCTGTCCCTTCCGCTGGAAGGTGAGCGTATAATTCCCGACCTGGATCGGAGAACCGGAAAAGACGCGCTGGCGGGTTGCAATCTGCTGCCCCTCGACGAACACCCCGGCGCCCATCAGATCCTCGACATACGATTCATCGTCCATGAGCGTCAGTACCGCATGGGCTTCCTCCACACTGCCGTCGTCCAGAACAATGCGGTTCGAAGCATCCGAACCAATCATGAAAACGCCGTTCGGCGCTTCCAGGGTCTGGATGTCGCGTTGGGGGTGGTGTATGAGCAACTCAAGCATAGCGGAACCTAATTGTTATATTCACGTTCGGCATTGATGCTCGGGATGAGGCTCTCAAGCGTCTGAAAGTCAATGCGGGTTCCCGGCGTCGAGGTGTCGGGATTATCCGGATGCCGCAGGGTCAGATAAAGCGTTCCCGCATGCTGGGCAAAAACGATGATTTCCGCCACTTCCGGCTCCACTTCAAAAGTAATCGTGCTGCCGCCGCCGGAACGGACCATCTCCAGCTCGGTTCCGGTATGGGTGCCCACAGCCAATACTTTCACTTTGGGAAAAACAGTGGTGGTAATCTGCTCGGTCATTTGAGGATTGATTGCCGAGGGCATCGTGAAGGTTCCGAGGATATCCACATAGTCCCCGGGCCGGATCATTCCGCTGACCGCCGCGGCGCCGGAGATGGGAACCGACAGCGCGCGGTAGTTATCGCGTCCTCTGGAGTCCTCATACTGAATCTTGCCAGAAAGCCCCAGCCGCTCCTGGCGGGGCATGTCCACATGCGACCACCATACAGGGTCTTTTTTCTTCAGCGAATGGCGCAGCTTTTTCCCGGCCAGCCGGTGGAGATCCGACGGCAGCAGCGCGTTGTCGCCGACCGCTTTCTTGTAAACCGTGATGACTCCGATATCGGCATTTTCACCGGAAATCTGGATTTCGGTTCCGGCCGTAAGATCGCGGGCGGCCGCCAACACCTGAATTTCCTGCGCGTCTGCATAGAGCTTATCATGCTCTCTCTTCAAGTATCGGGCATTCATAATAAATGCGAGCGCGCCCAACAAAATCGCCAGAACCAACAATGTCTTATTCTTCATAAATCCCTTTCCCGCAGCCGGACTCCACGGCTACACGGTTGCTTTCTTCACCAATACCGTAATCGTACTTGAAAACTGATCCTTCTGTCTAACCTGTATGTAACAGACCTTATTTTTTCGTTGATAAACGCTCACGCCCGGCCGATACCCGCGGCCGGACTCCCCCGGGGTCATCAGCTTCCAGCCGCCGGCGCGCAGCACATTTTCAAAATATTCGCGAACCACCACCGCATCATCCTTGGCCTGGTACGACCAATAGGTGGATCCTGTTTTGGCGTTTATCACTGAACTCATCTTCCGGCTTCCCGGATATGGCGCAATCACCTCTTTTACGACTTTTTTGCCGTTGGGCTCCCGATAGCTTAAAAAGATCAGGTGCCGCGGGTCAGACGGCGACGAAGAGACCAGCACACTCACCTCAAAATTTCCCTTTCGGGCAATCCCGGTCAGCCCCTCCGCCGTTGTGGAATAGGTAAACGTTGCCCCCATGGCATTAAAGCGATGTTTTAGCTGCGCGACAACGGGCACATCATACCGCGCACTGTACAGCTGCAGAAAGCGGCAACGGTCATTGACGATCATTTCAGTCTCATAGGCCTTGGTCCACGGGAGGCCATCAACCCGGAACCAGCTGTTCCAGCTTTCGCCGACCACCTGAAAAACCGAGGCCTCCGCAACCGGCAGCACAGCCGATGATCCCAGCAGGGCGACCAGCGCAAAAATTTGGATGGATTTCACACACAAACTCATATCAATAACCCATTCCGGTCTCGATCAAAGGCATATGGATCTCGTGGCTGAACTCGAGTTCCTCCGCCCCATAAACCAGCTGCTGAACGCCGGGAAGCACCTCAACCGGCACCGACTCTTCGGTAACCGAAGCCATATAGAGCACATCAACCAGGTTGCCATATGCAGCCGCCACCACCTGATCATCGGCCGTATCAAAGCCATAGCCCTCAAGATAGGTCTCAAGCTCTTCAACATTGGTCCCGGTGGCCAGGGCATCGCTCAGCGTCCCCGAACGCCCCGCCTCCGCCTCATCATCCAGCGAATAGCGGTATTCATCATCGCCCTCCACCCAATTGGAAAGAAACTGACCTTCACTGGAGGCGGAGGCATTCAGCACCTCATCAGCAATGCTGGTTCTGGCAGCGACGACCACGCCCAGGTGCGCACGGCCAATCAGGTTGATCTGCAGGAGCATCGAAATAATCACCACGATGCCCACAAGCCCACACAGGAGCTCAATCATTGCCTGACCTGACCGGTTTCTCTTCATATCAATGTCCAAACGGCGCTCCGCTGCTGCCGCCACCGGCGGCGCCATAACTGTCTGCGCACCCCTCCGTATTATCGGAATCCGATACCCACTCCTGCCCCTCCGCCCGGAAGGAGGCATCTTCAAACTGGATCAGGAGTTTGCAATACGGACAGTACGGATCCAACGCACTGGAATCATCATTCGTCACATAATAATAAATGTGAGAGTAGTGCTCAAAATCAGTCAATGGATCGGTCTCTATAGAGGGCACATGGCGTTGAACCGGGATCAGGCGGACATTATCAAAACAGGGCAAAACCAGCCCAAAGTAGGCGGGCGTATAGGTCTCCGAGCCGACATCGAGTGCCCCGAACGTTTTGGCGGCGGAAACCCAGCGCATATTCCGCGAAGAGGTTTCGCCTCTGTTCGCGGCTTTATCCGACAATTCATCGAATGAATAATAATCCCATTCTTCTTCTTGCGAATTCCAGTCCACAATCGACTTTGAACCGCCATCCGTCTCCTCGAATGCCCACTTGCCGGTCTGGTTAATCTCAAAAATCGACTCCGGCCCCATATAGTCAAAATGAGACCGAAAATCGCTGCGGAACGGCAGACTGTTTACGACGGCAAAATCCGTCCAGGAATTGTACCAGCTGCCGCCGTAAATGGTCCATTTGATCGGAATCGCCGATACGGTTGAAGCGGCGTACGCAACACCATCCACCCCTGTATCGTCCAGATAATCAGTCAGGTCGCCAACATCATCCGCAACCTCAACCGTTGCATTGGTTCGGTATTCTTCGACCAGATACCTCAATGAAATCGTGCGCGCTTCAAGGTCCAGCCCGAGAATGGAATAGCCGGCATCATCAGGCAAATCCGGCCAATCACTCGGACTCGTATAGGAGTTCAGCCAGCCCAGATAGGTATCGTTCATGAAAAACTGGCACCAGTTGCCATGCATAGCCGCATCAATCGCATTGTAAAGGCCGGCATCCCATAAAATATATGGCTCCCTGGCCGGAATGGTTTTGGCGGCCACGCCGTTATCAGCAATTGCTCCCAGTGTAGCGGCATAATCTTTGCCGGCTTCATCATTCTGAGCTTCGGCAACCACATAGATATAATCCGCGATCTTGTCATATGAAGCGCCCCAACTGTCATTGGCATAAATCCGGTTGTTCAGGATCATCTGCTGCGCGGCGGCAAAGCCGGCCAGTGCCCCCTGCCCGCGCAGCCTGCGCTGAATCTCCTGAATACCCTGCAGTTCGTCGCCGAGATAATCTACCAGGCTCCCGGCATACTCATCATAGAGCTCGTCATCATCGACACCGGCAACCAGCTCCGCCGCCAACATCGCCTGCACCAGATTGAGCTCCCCAACCACATTGAGGGTGATGCCCTGCCAGCGCGCGCCCATCAAGGCGGCCGAATCTCCCGCATCCCGCATCCTCAGCTTGGTGACGATGCTGCGGTGCAGATTAAAATTCCACAGCACCGCAACAGTACCGATCAACAGCACCGCCAGCAGAAAAAGAATGGCTTGCCCGGATTTTTTATGTGGTTTCAGCGGCATGGCATCCTTGGCCTAATCAATCAAGCAGATAGAGGTCGGCATGGTCTTCCATCATCAGTTCCAAATCCGAGGCCAGACTTTGAACCGAAAGTTCCGTAGTGCTCTCGCCATAAAAGGCGCCGACAAACGGAAACGTCAGGGGATAATACTGAACAACCGTGGCTCTGATCTTCTCGTCTTCCCACTCAACATAACTGTCCTGATCGGTCGGCATCGAATTCCAATAGGTGTCCGAAATATAGCTCATCGCCCCCCCATTCCCGATGTTGTCCGAATAATACAGATATTCCTGGATGCGATCCTCCTCATCGTCCCAGGAAAGCTGTTTGGCGCCCATGTTTGCCAGGGCGCCAATCCGGGTTGCCTTGTAAACCATGGCATCATCATAACCGATGGTTGCACAACGCACCCCGGCCGACGAGGCGTAGACCAAAACTTCCGAGGCGGCCGTTAATATCGAAACCTGCAGAACACCGAAAAGGATCAGGCACAAAAACGCCATCACCAGGCAGGATTCAACAATCGTCGCCCCCTCTTTACTGTTTCGGAACCGAGCCATCGGGCTGCTAGTCGTCGGAACCTTCCGAATCGAGGTTTTTCAGGAAGTCGGCAGAACTGTTGCTGTCAACATCATCCTGCGCCTCGTCAGCATAGTCCCCACTATCGAGCGTACTGATAGCGCCGGACATTTTGGCGCGGATCGTGTCACCAAACAGACCAAACACAACCAGAGCCGCAATCGCCACAACCGCAACGATAATGATGTATTCGACCATCGCCTGACCCTGTTTTCTTTTCAACTTTGCTTTCATAACCTCTCCTTATCCTTTCTCTTCTCTTCCAAAACGGGTTACGGATATTCAGACCCGATTAAATTGAGGGCACGGTCCCCATAAGACTGAAACGCGTCATATAGAACGGCCCCCAGCAGTATTGCCCCCATAAAAATAGCCACGGCCATGATGTATTCCAACATCACCTGTCCGCCTTTGCGGCTATATTTTTCGACTGCTTTCATTCTGCACATATCCGCACACAACGTTTTCCGATGGCTAAAAATTGTATGCATTTCCCCAAACAGTTGGAATCTAAAACATGCAACATTAAGTTCTCATTAATTCAACCCGCAGCAACCGAGAAAGTTCCGCACAACTTGCTAAAAAAAGCGCCCGCTCTCCCGAACCGGCGCCCTTTTCTGCAAACTTCCAACTCCAAACAGCAATCTGCTCTTCGCCTTCCGTTTTCCCTGCAGTTCTTTTACCGCGAATAGCGCGGATGGATCTCCCGAATTGGTCGCTATTTGTCTCCAACAAGATCTGCGCCCATCAGCGGAATCAGCGGTTCAATCGTGTTACAGCTTTACCGCGCGGGGTTCTTCGCCTTCCATTCGGCGAGCTGCATCACATCCTTGTCGCCGCGACCGGAAACATTGACGATCACCAGATCATCCTTCGTAAAGCGGTCGGCGTTTTCGATCATCCAGGCAATCGCGTGCGAGCTTTCGAGCGCCGGCAGAATGCCTTCCCACTGCGAAAGCCGATCAAAGCCGTTCACCGCCTGCTCGTCGGTGACATAGGAATATTCCGCGCGGCCGAGATCGCGCAGCAGACTGTGCTCCGGACCGACGGCAGCATAATCCAAACCGGCGCTGATGGAGTGCGTCAACGCAATCTGCCCGTCATCATCCTGCAGCACATAGGTCTTGGTGCCCTGCAGAACACCGATCTTATCTTCCGCAAAGCGCGCGGCATGCATGCCGCCCTCAATGCCGAAGCCGCCGGCCTCGACGCCGATCATCTGCACGCCGTCATCCTTGATGAACGGATGGAACAGGCCGATGGCGTTGCTGCCGCCACCGACACAGGCGATAATAGCATTGGGCAGACGCCCTTCCGCCTTCAGAATCTGTTTGCGCGCCTCCTTGCCGATCACGCTCTGGAAATCGCGCACCATCATCGGATACGGATGCGAACCGAGCGCGGAACCGAGAATATAGTGGGTCGAGCGAATGTTGGTGACCCAGTCGCGCATGGCTTCGTTGACGGCCTCCTTGAGCGTCTGCTGCCCGACCGTTACCGGCACTACCGTAGCGCCGAGGCTTTCCATGCGGAAAACGTTGAGCGCCTGGCGCTCCATGTCGACCTTGCCCATGTAGACGACACACTCCATACCGAACATCGCGCAGACGGTTGCCGTGGCCACGCCGTGCTGGCCGGCGCCGGTTTCAGCAATAATGCGCTTTTTGCCCATGCGCTTGGCGAGCAGGATCTGCCCCATCGAGTTGTTAATCTTATGCGCGCCGGTGTGGCAGAGATCTTCACGCTTGAGATAAATTTTGGCCGATCCCAGCTCGCGCGTCATGCGCTCCGCAAAATAGAGCGGTGTCGGGCGGCCGATATATTCGCGCAGATAATACTGTAGCTCCTTCTTGAACTCCGGATCCTTGCGCACCTCCTTGTAAAAGCGCGTCAGCTCGTTCAGCGGCTCCATCAGTGTTTCCGGAACAAACATGCCGCCATACTCGCCAAAATGGCCGTGACTATCGGGTTGGGTCGGTTTCATCATAAAATCCTTTCAAAAATCGAGTTCGGATAATGTTCTTCCGGGCAGGTCAATTCAAGGCAATTTGCCGCGCCAGCTTGATCGCCTCCGCCGCGCAAATCGGCCGGAAAGCGGGAATCAAGCCGCCCGCCCAAGCGGCGCGCCCGATAATCTCCTCGGGCGCGGCTCCGGCGGCGCGGAGTTGGCTGATACTTTCGGAGCGCTGGCGCTTGCTGAGTTTTTCGCCGAAATCATCGCAAACCAGCGGATGGTGAAAATAGTCCGGCGCGCGTTTGTCCAGCGCCTCGAACAGCCGGATCTGCCGGCCGGTGCTCGAAAGAATATCCTCGCCGCGAACAACAAGATCGACGCCGTGACGGATGTCGTCGCAGACGCAGCAAAACTGATAGGTCCACTGGCCGTGCCGGTCGCGCAGCGAAAAATCGCCGCACTGCCCCACCGGCGCCTGGTGGCATTCGCCCAGCGCCAGATCGCGAAAGGCAACGGAGCCGGAGGGAATGCGGAAGCGCACGGTATGGCCTTCGAGCGGCAGTCCTTTTTCGGCGCAGGTTCCGGGATAGCAGAGCTCGCCCTGCCCGCCCGACTGCTGTTCGAGAATTTGTTTACGGCTGCACTCGCAACCATAAACCAGCCCCTGCTCTTTCAGAGATTCAAGTACCGCGGAATAGTGGTCGGCGCAATCGCTCTGGCGATATTCGGACGGCCCATCTGCATCGCCCGCCGCAATACCACGGTCGGGAACAAAGCCGAGCCACCCCATGTTTTCAAGAATGGCGGCTTCATATTCGGGTCGCGCGCGGCCGCGATCGTGATCTTCGATGCGGGCCACGATCCTTGCACCCCGGGCCTTGGCGACACCCCATACATAGAGCATGTGCAGTACATGGCCGAGGTGGAGATATCCGGTCAGACTGGGTGCAAAACGCGTAATCATTTTTTGCGGCAGGCGGCAATGAAGGCTTCAACCTTAGCAATATCCTTGATCCCCGGCTCGATTTCGACGCCGGAGCTGACATCAACGCCCCACGGCTGAACGGCCTCGATGGCTTCGGCCACATTTTCAGGCGCAAGGCCGCCGGCCAACAGAATCGGCGTCTCCAGCGATTTAACCAGCGCAGCGGCTTTGGTCCAGTCGCACACCTGCCCGGTTCCGCCGATGGTTTTGGGATCGTAGGAGTCGAGCAGATAGCGGTCGAAGCGGAATCCGGACTCATTAAAATAGAGTTCGTCGGGATTGAGCGCGCGCCAGATTTCCAGCCCTTTCAAGAGTTCGCGATCAAGCCTCCATCCATCAGAAACGCGATGCACCTGCAACACATCAAAACGGCCCTGCTGCGCGGCATGCGCCAGTTCGACTTCGGAGGGCGAAACAAATACGCCAACGCGTTTGACGCCTTCGGGCGTCTCCCACTGGCCGACGGTTTCGGGCGCAACATAGCGCTTGGACTTCGGCCATTGGATAAAGCCAAGCGCGTCGGGCCTAAACGCAGAAATCTGCCCGAGGTCGCCCTCTGAGCAGATTCCGCAGATTTTAACAAATACGTCCATAGACCTATTCAGCAGCAACCTCTTCGGCCGCCGGAGTCAGATCGAGCTCAGCAATGTCCTCGGCCGTTTCGGTGGCCGCTTCGATCGCCATCTCCTTGTTTTCTTCGCTGTTGTCGAAGAACAGCGGATTCTGGCCTTCGGCCCAGACGATTTCAATGTCGTCGATGCCGACAAAACCAAACGCATGGCGCACCTGGCGGCTCAGTGCATCACGGTCGTCGTCTTCCTTGTAAACACCGCCGGAAGCCACCAGCAAAACGATGCTCTTCACTTTATGGAGCGGCTTAACGCCCTCTTCCTTGCTGATGGAAAAGGTCAGGCCCGGAGTAAGTACCTGGTCCATCCATGCCTTCATGATGGCCGGAACGGTGAAGTTCCACATCGGCATGGTGAGCACGAGTACGTCGGCAGCATTGAAGGCGTCGGCCTGCTTGGCGGCATAGTTCATGGCCATCTCTTCGACCTTCGACGGCTCGTAGGATTCGTCGAAAACCGGATACCAGGCGCGCTTGTAGAGCTCGTAGGAGTAAAAGGGCGGTTTTTCGTCGTAAAGGTTGACGTTGACCAACTCTGCTTCCGGCTTCAGCTCGATCAGCTTGCCGAAAAAGGCGGCAGCCAGCTGCTTCGAGACCGATTCCTCGGTCGGCTTCGGATTTGCGCACACATGCAAAATGTTCATCTTGGAAACTCCTTCTCTTCCCTCTTTGCGGGGATTTTTCAAAACAAGAGAGGGTTTATAGCCTAAAACCCGAAGGGGGTACAATCAATAACCCCTTAGAAAGAGTCTGGACAAGGGAATCCCTACTGGACGCTGCCGAAGGTCACATTCTTGATTCCCGCGCCGGCACAGGCATTAAGGACGTCGACAACGCGCTCATGAACGGCGTCGTCCTCGGCGGCGACGGTGATCATCGCCTTGGTTCTGGAAAGTTTGGCCGCCTGATTGTAGCGCAGGAGCGTATATTCAAGGCCGGCAAGGTCGGATTTATCGGGCGAGGCATACACCTTGTTGTTGAGCACGATGGCGCCGCCGGCGCGCACTTCGATTATCTGTTCGTCCGGAATTTCCAGCTGAACCGACTGCGCAACCGAACCGGGCAGCGCGAGACTCAGGTCGGCCTCCGGGCGTTTGAGGCGTGCGCTGACCATAAAGTAGATCAGCAGCAGGAACACCACGTCGATGAGCGGAGCAATCTGCAGCTCGGACTTTTCGTTGATGAGTTCGTCAATCCAGGCTTTCATGCGTCATTTCCCCGATTCAAACGTGGCAAAGATCACGTTGGCCACACCGCCCTCGGCGCAGGCGGCCATGACCTCTTTCACATGCTTGTGCTTGGCAAAACGGTCGGCACGCAGATAGATCTCGGCATTCTTGTTTTCGGCCAGAATCTTTTCGACGACCGTCTTGATTTCCTCAACCTTGATCAGCTTGAGGTTCATCAGAATATCCACTTCTTCGCCGGTGGCATCGTGCGAGCGGATAGTGATGAGCTGGCGCCCGGGCGCGCGTTCGGGCACGGTGGCTCTGTCTGCCACCGGCAGTTCAACGGGCGTTCGATCCATTTTTGCCATATGCGACGCCACCATAAAGAAGATGAGCAGCAGGAAAACCATATCAATCATGGGAGCCATGTTGATATCGTCGTCGCCTTCAACTGGAATCCTGAATTTCACAGGTTACCTCCGGCGGCTAGTCGACCTTGGCGTAGCGATAAATGTTGAGATAGTGTCCGACCATGCGGCCCATGGAGGACATGCTCTTGATAAAGTTGTTCTTGAAAACGAAGTAGGCAATCATCGCCGGAATGGCGATAACGAGGCCGGTGGCCGTCGTGATGAGTGCCTCACCAATACTGCCGGCAAGCTTGCCGGGATCGCCCATGCCGCCCTGGGCAATGATGGAGAAGGCCTTGATCATACCCGAAACGGTTCCGAGCAGGCCGACCATCGGGGAGGTTCCACCGATAATGGAGAGATAGTTGATCGGACGCATAAAGGTAACCATCTGTTCATTACCGGCCTCTTCGATCGCCTCCATGACATGCGGGGGATCATATTCGTGCTCTTCGGAAACGCGCTCCATGCCGGCATCGAGAACCGCAGTCAACAGGCAGTCATTCTCGGCACAGAGCTGGCGGACACCGCCAATATCGCGACGCGACATCAGCTCTTCGATCTGCGGCTTGAGATCGGCGCGCAGCATGTTCTGCTCTTTCAGCAGCATCGCGTTGCGGATGATAAAATAAAGCATGGCCAGCGAGAAAAACCCGAGTGGATACATGGCCCATCCGCCCTGCTTGAGAAGCATTCCAAACGTGACCGTTTCCGGCGGCTCAAACCGAGCCTGGCCAGCCGGAGGCGGAACTGGAGCCGGAGCAGGCTCCTGCGCGAGCGTGGATGCGATCGGCACCAGCATCCCCACCAACAGCACCAACATGGCGACGATTCCTAAATATCCTTTTTTCATTGTACTAACCTCCACGGTTTCCAGTTGCTTCTTTTTTGATCTGTTCGCCCAGAGCACTCCATTTTGTGCCGGGATAGGCCAAAATCAGTTCATTCGCCACGATTTCAGCTTTTTTCGGCTGACCGCTTTTTTGATAGATGCGCGCCTCAAGGGCGGTGGCCGGCGGCATCCACTCCACATTGCGGCTGTGAAACGCGATGATTTTTGCAACATGCTGCATCGCCTGCCGATAGTCACCCTCCTCCAGGGCAATCTTTCCGCGCAGATATTCAGTCATCGGAACGGAAACCGCATCGGGATCGGCGACACTGTTGAAGACAATTTTGGCATCGGCCAGCTGGTCCTGATCGAGCAGCAGCATGGCAAAATAGAGCGTGGCAACATCAACATGTGCAGGACTGCCCCCCATGCGGATCTGAGCGATGGTATTGGTTACTCCGGATTGCCCATTGCTCCAATATTGGACACGCAACAGCCACACCCAATAATCGCTCAAATTGCTGGAAAGATAGCTGAACGGCCTAACCGGCTCGAGATTGCGTTCCAACAGGCTTTCGAGCGATGAATATTTGCCCGCGCGGAACATGGAATCGCACATGGAAAGATTGAGGCCGGAAAAGCGGAACTCGACCGACTTAATCATCGAAACCGCCGCAGCGCTCTGTCCATTTGCGGAATAGAGTCGATCACCCCGGATGTCGAGTTTCCCGACAACAAATGAATTGCCGCTGTTGAGCGTAACCTGCGCCGCATACTGCTGCGCGCCAGCACCATTAGAGAAGCCGGCAACCAAAAGAATGAAGACCATCTTCCTCATAGCGCTTCCCTCGCCGGTTCAAGTTCCTGCAGACGCTTGCGGGCCGCCGCGCCTTCGGGCGTGGCAGCCACGGCCTCGTTGGCCAACATTTCCTTGTAGGTTTTAATAATGTCGGTTTCATGGCCGCCCAGCAGCTCCATGCACTCAATGCTTTTGGCGTAGGCCAGCGCCACCCACCGGGCGTGTTCTTCGTAGAGCACATAGATGCGCTGGAAATAGGCAAAGGCTTCGCTCACTTTCCCCTGCTCAAATTTACAGATGCCGCTGCAGTAGAGCACCTCGGGTGTAAGCGGCCCGCGCCACTCGCGAACGGAGAGCACCTCCTGGTAGGCCTCGAGAGCGCGGTCATAATCTTTCTGCAGGCGGAAGACATCGCCGCGGCGCTTACGCGCCCAGCCAACCGATTTGCTGTAGCCGAACTTGAGCAGGATTTCTTCCGAGAGCGCCAGCGCATCCTCATAATCGCCGGAGTGTACCAGCGCATCCAGGTTGGCATTCATAATATAGAGCATGTCGTTTGAAATTTTGAACATGGACATGAAGCGGCGGTGGGCTTCGTGCACGAGCTCCCAATCCTTACGCTTTACACCTTCCCGGGCGATCAGCACCAGCGTCCCGGCGGCGGCGGCGGGAATATTCCGGGACTGAACGATCGCATCCACATAACCCTGGCGCTCCGCGCCTGTTGTGATGCGGGCGAACGCGGTTTGATAGTGCAGTTCAAGCGTCTTCTGATTACGAGCCTGCGCAGCCTTGAGATGCTCGGTAAGCTTGTCGGTAATGGTTTCGCGATAGGCAAGCCAGTCGGATCCTTTATAGTCGCTGACAACCTGGCTGAGAATCATTCCCGCACCACCGAGATTGGCATTGTTTCCGAAAGCATCGACGGCCGCGAAGTAGGCACCAAGCGCACGGGGATATTCGTTGAGCGCCTTGTAGGCCTTGCCCTGCCAGTTGGCGGCATTGGCAAAATCCGCCTTTTCGCCCTGGTCGGCCAGATAACTGCCCATCAGCTCTACAATTTCCCGGTAATTCTTATTCAGCTCCAGCACCTTGGCGGCCTGAAAGAGCGGATAGTTGACCTGGGCAATATTGAGCGCCGCTTCGCGTGCGAGGCCGTAAAAATCAAGCGCCACGTCTAGATCGCCTTCGGCGGCGCGCAGATCGCCGAGCATGGCGTAGGCTTCCGAAAGGAGCCGGCTTTCGGGATATTCGTCGATGAACAGCCGGAAGGTGACCTCCGACTCGACATAAAGTTCGGCGCCATATTGGGCGATGCCCAGACGGTAGGAGGCATCTTCGGCATAGGCGCGTTCGGCATGTTTCAGGTCGGTGAGATAGTTGCTGAGCGCCGTCACCGCGTCGTTAAACCGCCCGAGGAACAGCAACGACATGGAACGCCAATATTCGGCCGACTCATAATAGCGGCTCTCCGGCCAGCGCGAGAACACTTCCGAAAAATGCGCCAGCGCCTCTTCATAGTCCATGCTGCGGAAGCGGATGTAGCCCAGCAGATATTTTACCTGATCGATATATTTATGCTCGGGCGAGAGCTCCAGCCCCTTTTGACCGACATCATAGGCCAGCTCAAACTGATCCTGCTGCATATGGACCTGCATCAGGTTGAGCGTGACGTCGTCGACAAACTCGCCCGCGGCACAGTTTTTGATATATTCATAGCCTTCGGCAGTTGCCAGCGCCCACTCGCGCTCGTCGAGCATAACGGCAAAGGAGGAAAAGCGCGCTTGGTCGGCCAGGGAATTGGTCGGCGTTTCGGTGTAGATTTTTTCGTAAATAGCGTGGGCGGGCCAGTTGCGCTGCAGGTCGTTGTGGCACTGCGCGATGCGTAGCGTCACGTCCTGATCATAATCCTGGAACTCGGCAATAACCTTGTATTGCCTGGCGAGGCGTGCCTGAAGCTGCTTGAGCTTAAACTGCTGTTCCTGGTGTTCCGTCAGGGTTTGCTTGCCGTTCGCCACATAGGGCTTGATGAGCGCGGCGGTGTCGCGCAGACGCTTTTCATAGTGCGCAATCAGATCCTTTTTCAGCAGCACCAGGCGGTAGAGCAGCAGGGCTTTCTGATACTCGCCCTGATTATAGTGCGAGTCGCCCGCTTCGAGTAGCGCGAGGTTCAGGCCGACGTCATGGCGCGAAGCCTGGTCGCAATGCGGCAGAAACGTAAAGAGATTACCGAAGTCATCGAGGCGGACATAGCAGGTCACCAGCATAACGGCCGCGCCGGCACGGACCTCCTCCTTCGTCGCCATTCGGAAAAGCGCGGTCAGCGGGCGGGTTGCCTCGGCCCACTTTTCCTGTTGATAGCGCGATTCGGCCAGCAACTGCGTGGCTGAGATTTTCAGTTCTTCTTCGAGCCGCGCATTTTTCAGTGCGATGAGCACCTGCTCCTCGACTCCCGGCCACTGCTGGAGCATGGTCAGGCACTGCGCCGCCAGGATGCGGGCGGAATCCTGCTGGGGATCCTTGGGAAATTCGTCGGCAAAGCGAATAAAGTTTTTGGCGCCGGAAACATATTCGCCCAGCTTCAGCTGGCAGTGTCCGAGCTGATAGAGACTGAAGGCGAGCGTCTGGCGCGCCTTCTTGGTGTCATCCCCTTCCAGTCGGCGAAGCGCCTCTTCCAGAAACGGCAGCGCATCCTCATACTGATCGTTTTTGAGCAGTTCCTTAATTGTTTCCAGAAGAACGCTGGTGGATTCGGTCGACGGATCAAGCCGCGAGAGCTGGCTTTCCGTGACGCCCCGGGCCTGCACCACACGGGCACCGGAAAACAGCAGAGCAACCAGCAAAACGCCGCGGATAATTCTTTGAAGCTCTATTAATGTTCCCCTCATACCGTCATAGAGGTTAACCACTGCATCCCGTCACGGGAAGACTAATCTGCTCAAAAAAAGCAAAACAAGCCTTGCGTTGGCTCCCGCGGTTTGTTTAAAAACCACGCTCCCAATTGAACACGAGGATTTTAGACATGAAAACAGATATTCATCCGAACTATGAAGAAGCAGTGATTCGCTGCGCTTGCGGTAACGAAATCGCAACTCGTTCGACCGTTAAGGAAATGCATGTGAACACCTGCTCGAGCTGCCATCCGTTCTTTACCGGACAGGCCAAATTCATCGACACGGAAGGTCGCGTGGACCGCTTCAAGAAGCGTTTCGCAGAAGGCATGTACTAGCCCCAGACCTTTTTCGGCGGCCGAACCTGCGCAAGCACGTTCGGCCTTTTTGCGTCTACAGCGAATTCACATAACCGGTACGTTCCATGATCGATCACGCCTATCTCGAACAGCTTGAAGCCAAACTCGGCGAACTCGAAACGCGCATGTCGCAGCCCGAGGTTTCGGCCGATCCGAAAAAGATGCAGGAGTGCATGCGCGAGTATGCCCACCAGAAAAAGCTGGCCGAATGCGCCCGCCACCTGCTTGCGCTTCAGGACACCAAGACCGAGAGCGAAGCCATTCTGGCCGACGCCGATTCCGACGCCGAACTGCGCGAGATGGCCGAAATGGAACTGGCCGAGATCGAAGAAAGCCTGCCGCAGGCCGAGCGCGATATGATGGTTGCGCTGATTCCGCCGGATCCGACCGACAGCCGCAACGTCATCATGGAAATCCGCGCCGGCACCGGCGGCGACGAAGCCGGCATCTTTACCGGCGACCTCTACCGCATGTACACGCGCTATTTCGACACCAAGGGCTGGAAACACAAAGTGATGGACGTCAGCCCGTCCGAAGCCGGCGGTTATAAGGAAATCTCCTTCTCGGTCGAAGGCGAAGACGTCTACAAAACGCTCAAGCATGAATCCGGCGCGCATCGCGTACAGCGCGTTCCGCAGACCGAAACGCAGGGCCGCGTCCACACCTCCGCCGCCACCGTCGCGGTGCTGGCCGAAGCCGAAGACGTCGACATCGACATCCGCAACGAAGATCTGCGGATCGACACCTACCGCGCCTCCGGCGCCGGCGGCCAGCACGTCAACACCACCGACTCCGCCATCCGCATCACCCACGAACCAACCGGTGTCGTGGTGCAGTGTCAGGACGAACGCTCGCAGCACAAAAACAAGGCCGCCGCCATGAAAATGCTGCGCGCCAAGCTGTTTGACGAACAGCAGAGAAAAGTCGCCGCGGAACAGGCTTCCGAACGCAAATCGATGGTGGGCTCGGGCGACCGCTCCGAAAAGATCCGCACCTACAACTTTCCGCAGAACCGCCTCACCGACCACCGCATCAACCTGACGCTCTACAAGCTTGATCGCGTTATGGAAGGCACGCTCGACGAAATCTTCACCGCGCTCCACGAGCACGACGTCGAAGAGCGCATCAAGCAGCAGATGGCGGATTAGGGGTCAGGCATTAGGCACTAGTGCCGGCAGCAAACCGCACGTTCCTAATGCCGAGTGCCTCTTGCCTAGCGCCCTACTCCAGCCACTTCCACGGGCTGGCGAGAATCCGGATTTCCTTGCCCTGCCAGTCGATCACCTCGTCTTCGCTGAGGCGCAGGATGAGGCGCGACAGGCTTTCGGGCGTCGTGCCGATGGCCGCCGCAATATCCTTTTTAGAGAGCGGCGTTTTAATGGTTTCCACCTCGCCGTACTGACTGCGCAGAAATGTAAAAAAGCGGTGCTCCACATCCTTGGTGGTCAGCTCCTGAATGCGCTCGGTGAGATAGCGCTGCTTGGCCATCAGCATCGCAATAAAGTCGTTCCGGAAATTCTTTTCGCCCAGGAGAAGATCAATCTCCTCCCGCGGAAAGCTGAGCACATCGGCATTGGCTACTGCCCGGGCGGAGACGGGATAGCACTCTTTTTCAAAGAGGATGGCCTCGGCAAAAATTTCCCCGGGCTTGACGATGCGAATCACCACCTCTCGGCCGTCCTCCGTGTTCTTGTGCAGCTGAATGTTGCCGCCCATGAGCAGATACATACAGGCGCCCGCCTCCCCTTCATGAAACAGATACTCGCGCTTCTTCAAATGCCTGACATCGCAAACCGCCGCCAGCTCGCTGCGGCTCGCATCCCCCAACCCCTTAAAGAAGGCGGCCTCCCGGATTACTGCTTCAATATTCATGCCGCCATCTTGTCGAGCCCACGACTTTCATGCAAATTCCAATTCGCGGCGATTCGTTTTAATTTGCGGTTCATTTTCCATCCCTGAACCGATAGGCTTCGCCCCCATCATTGGAGATCATCATGCTTCTGTTTGGCCAAAAGGAAAAAACCTGCGTGCGCATCCCGCTGGAGGTGAAGGGCAAACTCTACGTCAGCCCGATGCCCTTCGGCCCCTACGACCCCGGCAACGCCCTGCTCAAAATCTATAGGCACAACCGCATCGAATTTGTCGTGATGCTCGTGACCGATGTTGAACTGGCGCGCAAAGCCAAACGCGATGTCATCGCCACCTATAAGCAAAACAATATTGAACCGATCCGCTTTCCGGTTGCCGACTATACCAGCCCGGAACTGCACGACTTTTCCAAGGTGGTCGACCGTGTGGCGGGCTATTTGCGCGCCGGGGCCAATGTGGCCGTACACTGCAACGCCGGCGTCGGCCGCACCGGCGTTATGGCCTGCTGCATCGTGCGCGACATTCTCAAAATGTCCGCCGAAGAGGCCATTGCCTATGTTAAACAATATATGCAGACCAACATGACCGACGAGCAGATGCGGCTCACCGCCCGCTTTCAACCGCTTGCCGAACGCATTGCACAGGAGTCCCGCACATGAGCAACAACATCTGGTTCGCCCTCGGGCTGACCCTCTTTGCCGGCATGGCCACGGCCATCGGCAGCGCCATCGCCTTCATGGCCCAGCGTACTAACTTCCGCTTTCTCTCCATCGCCACCGGTTTTTCCGCCGGCGTGATGCTCTACGTCTCGTTCGTCGAAATCTTCTACAAAGGCGTCGACTCGCTGGTCGAAACCTTCGGCGATCCGCTCGGGCACTGGGTCAACGCCGCCTCCTTCTTCGGTGGCATGGTGCTGATCGGCATCATTGACGCGCTCATCCCGCACGCCGAAAACCCGCACGAAATCCACTCCGAAGCCGAAAGTGCGCCGCTGCACGATCCGTCCGCCCCGATTCCCGATCCCGAACACCAGCACGACGACTGCCACCCCATCGCCCACCGCCACCACAATCCCAAGCTGATGCGCATGGGGCTTTTCACCGCGCTGGCCATCGCCATTCACAACTTTCCCGAAGGCCTCGCCACCTTCCTGGCCGCGCTCGAAGATCCGACGCTCGGCATCCCGATCGCCATCGCCATTGCGCTCCACAACATTCCCGAAGGCATCAGCGTCTCCGTCCCGATCTTCTACGCCACCGGCAAACGCAAAAAGGCGTTCCTCTATTCTGCGCTCAGCGGTCTCGCCGAGCCCGTCGGCGCCATGATTGCCTACCTCGGCCTGCGCCTTTTCCTTGGCGGCGAAGGCGGTGTGATCCCGCCGCAGGTGATGGGCGTACTCTTCGGCGGCGTCGCCGGCATCATGGTTTATATCAGCCTCGATGAACTGCTGCCCACGAGCCGCGCCTACGGCAAGGGACACGACAGCCTGTTCGGCCTCGTCGCCGGCATGGGCATCATGGCCCTCAGCCTGCTGCTCATGCGCTAACCCTCCCAAACGCCCTCAAAAACCGTCTTCGGCACGATATCTGCTATTTAGGGCTAGTTGGTTTATAAGGAGCTTGTCGTGAAGCGACGTGACGGATTTACAATGGTGGAAATTATGATTGCGGTGGCCATAATCGGCCTGCTCGCAGCTATTTCCATTCCGGCCATGTCCGTCGCGCGCCAAAAAAGCCTTGCCCGGACCAAAGAGTTGAATGCCCGCCAGCTTAACCACGCCGTCCAGGAGTGGGCCATGGCTTCGCTGCATACGGATGATGTACAGATCGACGAAACGATCCTCAGCTACATCGACGGCGGCCTCAGCGGCTTACGCGTTGGCGGCCAAGAAGTTCCGCTCACCAACATCACCTCCAAAACCGTCGGCCACAAATTTACCGGCGCCGACCTCTACTGACTCACCGGCTTCAGCCCAAACTTTTCATAAGCCCGCGGCGTGGCGACGCGCCCCTGCGGCGTGCGCTGAAGATAACCCTCCTGAATGAGGTAGGGTTCGTAAACCTCTTCAATTGTGTCCGGCTCCTCGCCCACCGAAACCGACAGCGAATTGAGACCGACCGGGCCGCCGCCAAATTTCTCAATTATGCAACTGAGAATGCGTTTATCCATCTCTTCAAGTCCGTCGCCGTCAATATCGAGCAGGCTCAGCGCCTGGTCGGCCAGCTCCGCCGTAATGCGGTTATCTGCCTTCACCTGCGCATAGTCGCGCGCGCGGCGCAGCAGGTTGTTGGCGATACGCGGCGTGCCGCGCGAGCGCGACGCAATTTCGAGCGCGCCGGCGTCATCGATCTCCACATTCAAGATGCCCGCCGAACGTTTGACGATTTTCGAGAGCGTCGGCGCCTCATAATAGTCGAGCCGGTTCACCAGCCCAAAGCGCGAGCGCATCGGCGCCGAGAGCATGCCGCTGCGCGTCGTGGCGCCGATCAGCGTGAACGGCGGAATATTCAGCCGCACGGAGCGCGCGTTCGGCCCCTGATCAATCACAATATCGATCACAAAATCTTCCATCGCCGAATAGAGATATTCCTCCACCGAACGCTGCATGCGGTGAATTTCGTCGATGAACAAAACGTCGCCGCGCTCCAGGCCGGTCAGCAGTCCGGCCAGATCGGCCGGCTTGTCGATGACCGGGCCGGAGGTGCATTTAATGTTTACCTCCATCGCCTCGGCGAGAATGTAGGAGAGCGTCGTCTTGCCGAGCCCGGGCGGGCCCGAGAGCAAAACGTGGTCGAGCACGTCGTTACGCTCGCGTGCGGCCTGCACAAAAAGCTCCAGCCGCTCGCGAATCTTGTCCTGCCCCGTAAAATCGGCGAAGCGCGACGGGCGCAGCTTCTGCTCGAATTCCTTGTCCGGTGTAATGATTTCGTTATTCATGATCGCGCGCCAGAGAACCGTTTCAGCCCAGCAGGGCTTGGGCCTGTTCGTAAACGTTATCGGCGGTAAAGCCGAACCTTTCGAGCAGCAGCTTAAACGGCGCCGACGCGCCGAAGTCATCCTTCGAAATGATGGTGCCGCAGCGGCCGACATAACGCTCCCAGCCAAAGCTCGTTCCGGCCTCGACGGAGATGCGTTTGGTGACGGCGGCCGGCAGGACCGATTCCCTGTAAGCGGCGTCCTGCTTTTCGAACAGCTCCCACGAAGGCATGCTGACAACGCGGACGTTTTTGCCCTCCTCGCCGAGCTTCTGCGCGGCGGCGAGCGTAATCTCAACTTCGGAGCCGGTGGCCAGCATCAGCAGCTCCGGCTCGCCTTCGCCGCTCTGCCAGAGCGCATAGGCACCCTTGAGCACATTGCAGGCGGCCGGATAAACGTCGCGGTCGATCGTCGGCAGGTTCTGGCGCGTCAGGCAGAGCGCGGTCGGGCCGGTTTTGTTCTGCAGCGCGGCGACCCAGGCGGCGGCGGTTTCGGTGGCGTCGGCCGGGCGCAGGACCGTCATGTTATGAAGCATGCGCAGGCTGGCGATGGTTTCGATCGGCTGATGCGTCGGGCCGTCTTCGCCGACGCAGAAGCTGTCGTGGGTGAAGACATAGATGACCGGCAGGCCCATCAGCGCGGCGAGGCGCGCGGCCGGGCGGACATAGTCGGCAAAGACCAGGAAGGTGCCGCCGAAAATACGGAAGCCACCATGCAACTGAACCCCGTTCATGATGGCGGCCATCCCGAGTTCGCGAACGCCAAAGTGGAAATTGCGCCCATAAAAAGCATCCTTACCGATGTCGC
Organism: uncultured Verrucomicrobiota bacterium; assembly: GCA_964483355.1. GTDB lineage: Bacteria > Verrucomicrobiota > Kiritimatiellia > Kiritimatiellales > Pontiellaceae > Pontiella. Next base: position 21,782 of record CAZABK010000040.1, read on the forward strand.
CCTGCTCCTTCATGTAGGTATTGTTCGACGGCGCGAGGTCGGCCGAGCCGCCGACGAGGAAGGGAACTTCTTTCGCGAGTGCCTGAATCACCTGGCCGGAAGAGGCGCGGGTTGCAAGCGACGAGCCCTTTTCAAACGACGGCAGCTGGCCGCAGAGGTTCGGTAGTTCGCCTTTCTGAGCCTGATCCCATTCGAGCGCCGTGGCGGAATCGGTCTGGGCAAATTTGGCAAATTCGACATTCCAGAGCACTTCGGCCCGCTGCAGCTCTTCGAGGCGGGCGGCAAAGAGGTCGCGTACCTCCTGCGGCACATGGAACTTTTCTTCGGAGATGCCGAGGTTTTTCTTGGTGGCGGCAACTTCGTCTTCGCCGAGCGGTGCGCCGTGGACATCGTGCGAGCCCTCTTTATTCGGCGAGCCGAAGCCGATCTTGGTGTTGCAGATAATGACGGACGGCTTTGCGGCTTCGGCCTGGGCGGCTTCGATGGCGGCGGCGATTTCATCGTGGTTGTGACCGTCGACCTGCTGCACCTGCCAGCCGTAGGCTTCCATGCGCTTGGTGACGTCGTCGGTGTAGGTGATGTGCGTGTCGCCTTCGATGGAGATAAAGTTCTGGTCGTAGAAGACGATCAGTTTGCCGAGGCCGTGATTGCCGGCCATGGAGAAGACCTCGTGCGAGACGCCCTCTTCGAATTCGCCCTCGGAGGCGATGACGTAGGTGTAGTGGTCAACCAGCGTGCGCTCGTCGGCATTGTAGCGCGCAGCGAGCATCTTTTCGGCAATCGCCATGCCGACGGCGTTGCCGCAGCCCTGGCCGAGCGGGCCGGTGGTGGTTTCGACGCCGATGGTGTGGCCATATTCCGGATGACCGGCGGTTTTGGAATCCCACTGGCGGAAATTCATCAGCTCTTCGATCGGCAGGTCATAGCCGGAAAGATGAAGCAGGCTGTAGATCAGCATGGAGCCGTGGCCGGCGGAAAGCACAAAGCGGTCGCGGTCGGGCCAGGCCGGATTCTGCGGATTGTGCTTCAGATATTTTGTCCAGAGCACCGCGGCGACGTCGACCATGCCCATCGGCATGCCGGGATGGCCGGAGCTGGCGGCCTGGACGCCGTCCATTGAGAGCCCGCGGATGGTGTTTGCAACAAGATTGAGATCCATGGTCGTTACTCCTCTAATATTATTCCTAAAAGGGTTCCGAGATTTTCAGATTCCGGCGCGCCTCACCATAAAATTATTCCCCCAAACGCGCACAAATTCCCCAGCGTCCACAAAAAAAGGCGCCCCAAGCGGGACGCCTTCTGTTTCAAGCGGAAACGCGCCTACCAGAAGATGACGTAGAGCGCAACCGTCATGGCACAAACCGCCAGGCCCCACATCAGCGCAGGCTTGGACGTAGTCAGGTCCATAGTGGTGTTGTGAGCAAACTCAACCTTTTCACCGCGGAAGATTGCTCCAAGCACACCCATCAGAACCAGCACCGCGAGCAGTGAGTAGGACATGCTGTAGAGGAAGTGTTTTTCCGGGAAGAGCATTTCCGTCACCAGAATATGGTAAAAGACCGGGTTGGCACACAAACCGACCACCCCGATCCAACGGGCGGATTTGCGATTGATCAGGCCATAAACAAAGACCGCCAGAATGCCGGTGGAAACATAGCCCTGGAATTTCTGGATAAACTCAAACACGCTGCTGTTGTTGGCCAGCATCGGGGCCACAACACAGCCAATGACCACAAAGATTCCAATGAAGACACGGCCCATGGTAACGAGCTTGAACTGCGAGGCCTTGGGATCAAGGTAACGCTGGTAGACGTCCATTGTCAGCAGCGTGGAGGCCGCATTGAGCACCGCCGCCAGCGAAGAGACAATGGCGCCGAGCAGCGCCGCGATCACGAACCCAAGAATACCTTTGTTCTGCGGAATAAGGCGCGTAATCAGCAGGCCGAGAGCGGAATCATACTTATACTGATTCAGCTCGATCATTTCGGCGGCATCACCGAGGCGGGCCGTAACCGAGGCATTGTATGCATGGATTTCGGCCGCTTTTGCGGGATGGGCGGTTTCCCAGCGCGGATCCATCTTGAAGATCTGCGTGGCAGCGGCCGGGTTGACGGAAGCTTCAGCATACACCGCAAGGTGATCGCCGACATTCTGTTCCATTTCAGTGTGATAGAGGTTGAAGGCAATGATGCCCGGAATAACGATCACAAATGGAATGAGCAGCTTGAGGAAACCGGCCAGTACGAGACCCTTCTGACCTTCGGCCAGCGAGGCTGAACCGAGGATGCGCTGGGTGATGTACTGGTTGAGACCCCAGTAATAAAAGTTCGGAATCCAGATACCCAGAATCAGAATCGGCCACGGCATGGTCGGATTACTGCCCATGTGCATGGCCGATTCGTTCAGCGCATTGAATTTTTCCATGACGCCGGCGCCCTGATCAATCGCGACTTTCGATCCGGTTGCGGAGAGCAACCCGGAAACTTCGGTTGACCCCAGCGCATCAAATGCAAAATAGGTGATGACCCCGCCGCCGATAATCAGCGCGGATCCCTGCAGCAGGTCGGCCCATGCACAGGCCTTCAGACCGCCGACGGCCACATAGATGGCGGCCATGGCACCCAGCGCCCAGCAGCAGCCGGCCAGCGACAAATTGACATCAAACTCAAACATCAGCTGCTTCAGCGTGAGTGCCCCGGCATAGATCACACCGATCAGGCTGACACCGATCAGAATGAGCATCATGGAAAGGGTCATGAGCAGCCGCGCCCAGTGGTTGTAGCGGATTTCAAGAAATTCCGGGATCGTGGTGATGCCCGAACGCAGGAAGTAGGGCAGAAGGACAAATGCAACCACCACCAGCGTAATAGCGGCAATCCATTCCCAGCTGGACACCGAGAGGCCGTAGAGGCCGGCGCCCTGCCCCGACATGCCGACAAACTGTTCGGCGGAGATATTGGCCGCGATCAGCGAGAAGCCGATCAGCCACCAGGTCAGTCCGCGCCCCGCAAGAAAGTAGTCTGCCGCGCCCTCTTCGCCGTGCGTGTCTTCGCCCTTCGACTTATACAGACCGACAAACAGAACCGCCGCCACGAAAGCGATAAATACGATGATGTCAACAATACCCACGTTACCTCCTAAGCTAATTAGTGTGATTGCTCTTTTTACAGAAAGCCACAGAGGTCGGCCATGGGAAATCAGCGCAAAGAGCTGGACAAATCAGGCGCGCCGCCGCTTATGTCCATGTCAGCACGAATCAGGAACGGCTACTCGCCATAGGCCTTTTTGCGCATGGAATCGGCAAGCACGTGCGGATAGACCTTCTGGACAAAGTCGATGATGTCCTTTTCATATTCCGTGCCCGCCTCCTCGCGCGGCCCCTGAACGGCAATGTAGGCCCAGCGGTTGGCGGTACTGCGCACCACGCGGTCCCACGCCAGCCAGAACATACGCGAATAGTGCGACGGCGTTTCGCGGTCCTGCCCGACAAACCAGTAGGCATAGAAGGAATAATATGGAACCGGCCCTTCCGGACCCTGAAATATGCACGACGCCTGAATGACGCGGATTCCCAACGGATCGCGGCCTTCGATCGGCACCTTGAGCGTATATTCCTTTTCGAGCGTATTTCCCTGTCCTTTCAGACAGCGCTGCGGACGGTGAATCGAGTCGCGGGCAGTTCCGGACAATACAATCGAGGTAAACAGGCGCGTGCCGGCGGCATTGGTGTAGGCCGATTTGATGAACTCGGTGTCGTCCGGAAGCTGTTCTTTTTCGGCGCGGGCCATATTGAACAGCTTGGCGCCGCACTCCGGGCAGATGTCCGGAATATCAAGATCGCGGATATAGAACGAAGCATCTTTATAACCTTCTGCACACGCTTCCGGATTATGGCAAAAGCGCAGCTCATTGCCGATCCAGCCCGGCACCGCCTCCGGCAGCGCCATCTTGACGCCGGGAATAAAATTGAGCTCCACGCCAACCGTAAAGGTCAGCGCAAAAACAGCGAGCACCATCAGGACAACAATGCTCAAGAATGGCTTAAGTAGGCTTTTTTCCATCTTTTGAAAAGCTCCAGATAACTAACATTAAGCAGCCGGCCGAAGCCGACCATGAGCCCGATTGCAACCGAAAAGAGGACATAGCCCGACCAGTCATGGTGCAGGCCCGCACCAAACTGCTGCCCGGCCGTAATCGACACCAGCGCAATCGAAATAATACGCCCAATATTGCCGGCAACGGCAATCGGAATTGAAAAGAGAAACAGCAGCCACTTCTTTACAAAATTTTTCTGCGTGAAATAGGCATACACCGCCGTCAGCGCCGTCATTGCCAGCAGCGAGCGCAGACCGGAACACGGCGCCTCCACGTTCAAGTCAAAATAGGGCGAGCGCAGCATCGTGCCTACGCGCTCGCAGTCAATACCGAGCCCATTAAGCATTGAGTGCGCCAGCGAGGTTGCGATCATCTGCAGCGGACCGGACAGAGCATCCAGAAAGTTGAGCGGAACACAAAAGATCAGGTAGGAACACGGAAAAATCAGCAGCTTCGCCACCTGCCAGCCGAAAAAATAGAGCGGAATGCCCCAGATCAGCATAATCAGGCTGATCAGCGAAATACGCGTCTGCTGCATTTTTGCGCCCAGCCAATGCATGGCCAGCGCAGCAACAATCACCACCAGCCCAAACTGGCAAATCTTCTTCGGCGCCGCAAAAAACTCTTCGCGGCGGTACCACAGCACCGCCAGGCTCACGAACGGAATCAGATAGCCGTGCGAATAGTCTGCGCCAAACGACTCCTTGTCCCCCCAACGGGCAATCATCCAGACGAACGCCGAATCCGACGGCACGTTTTCAACGGTGTTGCCCAGCAAATGGAACAACACATAGAGAAAACCGATAATTACCGAAACAAAGCCGATGTTAACCAGCTCACCCTGCGACAAAGCGCCCAGACGCCATCGATCGCTCCAGATCAGCGAACCATTTGTTGTTTTCAGACCATCCATGACTCAACCTGCATACGTTTGATTAATTGGACAAAACCTACCGCAAAGCCGACAAAATATCAAGAACCGACACAAACAGCCTGAAACTCCGACACCCACCCCTACCGCCACTCGCGCAACCCAATGCGCTCCATGCAGTTCGAAAACATACAGCCAGAACCCGCAAATTTTTGATTTATTGTGCT
>CAZABK010000041.1:0-25730 GCA_964483355.1 uncultured Verrucomicrobiota bacterium
GGTCGCCGGCCTGAACAACATCGGCCGGATCTTTCACGAAACGGTCGGCGAGCTGGGAAATATGAATCAGGCCGTCCTGATGCACACCAAGGTCAACAAAGGCGCCGAAGGCGGTGACGTTGGTGACGATGCCCTTCAGTTCCATGCCTTCCTTGAGATCTTTCATTTCCATGACGTCTTCGCGGAAACCGACTTCTTCGAACTGTTCGCGCGGGTCGCGGCCAGGCTTGTTCAGCTCATCGATAATATCCTTTAGCGTCAGTTCGCCGACGTCGGCGGAAACATAGTTTGAAATTTTGATCTGCTTTACGATTTCGACGTTGCCGATCAGCTTTTCGAGCGGCGTGCCGAGATCGGCGGCAATCTGCTCGACCAGCTTGTAGCGCTCCGGGTGAACAGCGGAGGCGTCGAGCGGCTGGATGCCGCCGTGAATACGCAGGAAGCCGGCGGCCTGCTCGAAGGCGCGCGGGCCGAGGCCGGAAACTTCCATCAGCGCTTTGCGTGACTTGAAGGCGCCGTGCTCGTTGCGGTAGTCGACAATCTTTTTGGCAAGGCTGTCGCCAATGCCGGCGACGCGCGCGAGCAGCGGCGCGCTGGCGGTGTTGAGTTCGACGCCGACATGGTTTACGCAGCTGATGACCACTTCGTCGAGTTTGTCCTTGAGCAGCTGCTGGTAGACGTCGTGCTGGTATTGTCCGACGCCGATCGATTTGGGATCCACCTTTACCAGCTCGGCGAGCGGATCCTGCAGGCGGCGGGCAATGGAGATCGCGCCGCGCACGGTCAGGTCGAGGTCCGGGAACTCTTCGCGGGCGATCGGCGACGCGCTGTAGACCGAGGCGCCGGATTCGCTGACGGAGACGACGCTGATTTTTTTCTGCATCTCCTGGAGGAGCGTTTTGGTGAAGGCTTCGGTTTCGCGCCCGGCGGTGCCGTTGCCGACGGCGATGGATTCGGGCTGGAGCTTTTCAATAAATTCGGAAAGCTTGATCCTGGCCTGTTTGTCCTTTTCGGCGCCCTGACCGGGATAGATGGTGACTGTGTCGAGATATTTGCCGGTGGCGTCGAGCGCGACGCATTTGCAGCCGGTGCGCAGGCCGGGGTCGATGCCGATGACGGCCTTTTCGCCGTAGGGTGCGGCGAGCAGCAGGTTGCGCAGGTTTTTGGCGAAGACCTCGACGGCGGAGCGGTCGGCCTTCATTTTCATTTCAACGGAGACGTCGATCTCAACGCTGGTGGTGAGCAGGCGCTTGTAGGCATCTAGAATTGCTTTTTCGAGTTCCGGGTAGAAGGGGGAGGCCGGATTGGCTCCGACAATTTGCTTCATCCGTTCGATCTGTGGATCGGCATCAATTGCCAGCTTGCGGCGCAGGACGCCTTCGGTTTCGCCGCGGCGGATGGCGAGGTAGCGGTGCGACGGAATTTCGTCGATGGGCTGCGAGAAATCGAAGTAGTCTTTGTATTTGGAGTTTTCGTCGATGTCGGAAACGACGGGCGCGGAGGAGATGGTGCCGGTTTTGAAATAGGCTTCGCGGATGAGGGCGCGCACTTCGGCCTTCTCGGCAATCTGCTCGGCGATAATGTCGCGCGCGCCGGCGCGGGCTTCGTCGGCATTTTTGACTTCCTTCTCCTCGCTGATGTATTTGGCGGCTTCGGCCTCAGGGTCGCCGGTTGCGCCCTGTTCAAGAATCAGTTCGGCGAGCGGCTCGAGGCCCTTTTCTCTGGCGATCATCGCGCGGGTGCGGCGCTTGGGTTTGTAGGGGAGGTACAGGTCTTCGAGTGCGGTTTTGGATTGGCACTCCTCGATCTTCTTTTTGAGTTCGTCGGTCAGCTTATCCTGTTGGTCGATCGATTTAAGGATCGTTTGGCGGCGGGCTTCGAGCGTGTTGTAGTAGGTCAGCTTTTCCTGAATGTCGGTGATCTGGACTTCGTCGAGATTGCCGTGCGCCTCCTTGCGGTAGCGGGCGATGAATGGGACGGTGTTGCCTTCGGCAAACAGCTTGGCGACGGCCGCCACCTGCCGCGCGGAAATGTTCAAATCTTTGGAGGTAAACGGTACGGGGTCAAAGAGGGGTGTTTCGGTAGTCATAAACGGGGCGTTCCTGTGTTCTGTGAGGTGGTTGGATTATTGCGCCTGCAGTTCGGCGATCAGCTGCAGCTGCTGCTCGGTTTCGGCTTTGCCGCCCGCATCGGTGACGCGGCCGAGTGGTTGGCCGAGTGCGGCGGTAACACAGCTGGCAAAGGTGCCGGTGCGGCCGACGCCGCCTTTGCAGTGCACCAGAAAGTTTTCGCCGTTGCGGAGCCGGTCGGCAATTTGCCGGGCAAGTTTAAGAAAAGATTCTTTGTCGTTCGGGACCCCGCCGTCGCCGAGCGGAAAATGGATCCAGTCGCACGGCAGCGTTGCTGCGCCGATGGCTTCGGCATAGTCCGGCGATTTTTCCCGCACTTCATCCATCGGGTTCAGGCAGATGATTCCGGCAACACCCGCTTCTTCAAGTGCCCGGCAGCAGGTTCCGAGCGGTTCCATCCGTCCGGGCATGCTATGCAGGAAAAGAGAGCCGAGCGTTTCGAGTTCAACTTTTCGGAAATCAGTCATCGGCTGTTCTCTGCTTTAATTTGCGCGGCGCGCGCAGGGTCAGCGTACGGTTGAAGACCGGTTTGTCCGCCGTGTGGTCGAGGTCGGCGCAGAAGTAGCCGACGCGCTCGAATTGGAAGCGGGCGCCGGGTTCGGCGTTGGCGAGCATGGGCTCGAGCTTGGCGGTGATCACTTCAAGCGAGTCGGGATTGATGAAATCCTTGAAGTCCTTCTCTTTGTCGGCGAGCGGATTTTCGACGGTGTATAGGCGGTCGTAGAGACGGACTTCGGCATCGACGGCGTGTTTGGCGGAAACCCAGTGAATGGTGCTGCGCACTTTGCGGCCGTCGGGGGCGCTGCCGCCTTTGGTTTCGGGATCGTAGGTGCAGTGCAGGGCGGTGACGTTGCCGTCGGCATCCTTTTCAACGGAGTCGCAGGTGGCGAGATACGCGCCGCGCAGGCGCACTTCGCGGCCGACGGTGAAGCCGCGGAATTTGTTGGGGGCGTCATCCATGTAGTCGGTACGTTCGATCCAAAGCTCTTTGCTGAAGGGGACTTTGCGCATGCCGCACTCTTCTTTTTGCGGATGGTTGGGCACTTTAAATTCTTCTTCGAGATCTTCGGGATAGTTTTCGATGACGACTTTGATCGGATCGACGACGGCCATCGCGCGCAGCGAGTTTTCGTTGAGGTCGTCGCGCACGATGCTCTCGAGCTGTTCGATTTCGGTGATGCCTTCAAATTTGGTGCAGCCGACGATGGCGCAGAGCTTTTTAATGGCGTCGGCGGTAAAGCCGCGGCGGCGCATGCCGCAGAGCGTGGGCATGCGCGGGTCGTCCCAGCCGCTGACGCGGCCTTCGTTGACGAGCTGGAGCAGGCGGCGTTTGCTGAGCACGATGTAGGTTAGGTTGAGCTTGGAAAATTCATACTGCCGGGACTGGAAGACGTCGAGTTCCTCGAGAATCCAGTCGTAGAGCGGGCGGTGCACTTCGAATTCCATGGTGCACATGGAGTGGGTGACGCCTTCGATGGAGTCTTCGATGCAGTGGGCAAAGTCATACATCGGATAGATGCACCATTTGTCGCCGGTGTTGTGGTGGGTGGCGCGTTTGATGCGGTAGATGGCCGGATCGCGCAAATGCAGGTTGGGCGAGGTCATGTCGATCTTGGCGCGCAGGACGCAGGCGCCGTCGTCGAATTCGCCGTTTTTCATCTTTTCGAACAGCTCGAGGTTTTGCTCGACGGAGCGTTCGCGGCCGGGCGGTTCTGTGCCGGGTCGGGTCGGGACGCCGCGGTAATCCTTGAACTCTTCCGAGGTCAGTTCGCAGACGTAGGCCTTGCCTTTTTTGATGAGGCGCACGGCATAGTCATACATGGTTTCAAAATAGTTGGAGGCCCAGTAAACGTGGTCGCCCCAGTCGAAGCCGAGCCACTTGATGTCTTCCTGAATGGCGCGGACATATTCTTCGTCTTCGGCTTCGGGGTTGGTGTCGTCGAAGCGCAGGTGGCAACGGCCGCCATATTTTTCGGCGGTGCCGAAGTCGAGGCAGATAGCCTTGGCGTGGCCGATGTGCAGATAGCCGTTGGGCTCGGGCGGAAAGCGGGTGACGATTTCTTCGTGTTTGCCGGCGGCGAGGTCGGCGTCGATGATGTCGTGGATAAAGTTGGAGGTGGTGACTTCTTCGTTCATATGCGTGCGTGTTCCGTACTGCCTGTTTCGTATTGTTTTCCAACCGTTGGAAAAGCTGCGCCTTTTATCCCCGATTCGCTAAACGAGTTCAACCCTGTTCGTGTTGGATTTGGGGGCGGAAATGGTGTGGTTATGGTTCGATTTTGTAGTTTTTCGAGTCAGGCGTTGCCTTGAAATGCGAACTTCAATGTCGAAGTTGTTGAAATCCTTATTTGAACTGAGTTCAAATAGCGCGTTTTGGCTGAAAAATCGTAAAATTTCGCGCTGAAAAAACTTTTCATTCGGTGGGTTTGTGGGAATATGCCGACTTTTTACCGGGAGAACCGGTTTGGGAAGTTCGAAATAGAAATGGTTTTCGTACTTTAGTCTAAAGGATGCTTAATTAAGGAGAAGCACTTCATGAGCAAAAAAATGGTTACCATCGACGGTAATACCGCAGCCGCACATATTGCGTATGCGTTTTCCGATATCGCGGCCATCTATCCGATCACGCCTTCATCCAACATGGGTGAATATTCGGAAGACTGGGCCTGTCAGGGGAAAGAAAACCTCTTCGGCAAGCCGGTCGACGTGGTTGAAATGCAGTCCGAAGCCGGCGCGGCCGGTGCGGTACACGGCTCGCTGAGCGCCGGTGCACTCACCACCACCTTCACGGCCTCGCAGGGTCTGCTGCTGATGATCCCGAACATGTATAAGATCGCCGGTGAAATGTTGCCGACCGTTTTCCACGTGTCCGCCCGTTCGCTCGCAGCTCAGTCGCTCTCCATTTTCGGCGACCACTCCGACGTCATGTCCGTCCGCAACACCGGTTGGGCCATGACCTGCGGCAACTCCATCCAGGAAACCATGGATATGGCGACCATCGCTCACCTCGCCACGCTCAAGGCGCAGGTTCCGTTCCTTAACTTCTTCGACGGCTTCCGTACTTCGCACGAGCTGCAGAAGGTTGAAAATGTCGACTACGAAGATCTGAAGGATCTGGTCGAGCCGGAATATATCGAACGCTTCCGCGCCCGCGCCCTCAAGCCGGAAAACCCGACCGTCAAGGTTGCTGCGCAGAATCCGGACGTTTACTTCCAGGGCCGCGAAACCTCTAACAAATATTACGAAGCCGTTCCGGCCATCGTTCAGGAATACATGGACGCGTTTGCTGCCAAGTTCGGCCGCAAATATAACCTCTTCGACTATGTCGGTGCCGCCGACGCTGAAAAGGTTGTCATTGCCATGGGTTCTGCCTGCGACACCATCGAACAGACCATCGAAAAGCTCAACGCCAACGGCGAAAAGCTCGGCCTGATTAAGGTTCGCCTCTACCGTCCGTTCTCCGCAAAAGCCTTTGCTGATGCGATTCCGGCTTCCGCCAAGAAGATCATCGTTCTCGACCGCACCAAAGAGCCGGGCGCCATCGGCGAGCCGCTCTACCTCGACGTGGTTGCCGCGCTCGAAAACCGCGACTGCACCGTTATCGGCGGCCGCTACGGCCTCTCCTCCAAGGAGTTTACGCCGGCTATGGTTAAAGCCGTTTACGACCACGCCGACAACGGCGCATGGCAGGGCTTCACCGTCGGTATCAACGACGACGTCACCAACCTCTCCATTCCGGTGGGCGACGAGTTGAACATTGAGCCGGCCGACGTTAAATCGTCCGTCTTCTGGGGCTTCGGTTCCGACGGTACCGTCGGTGCGTGTAAGAACACCATTAAGATTATCGGCGACAACACCGACATGACCGCCCAGGCATACTTCGTGTACGACTCCAAGAAGTCCGGCGGCGTTACCGTTTCGCACCTGCGCTTCGGCGACAGCTCGGTCAACTATCCGTACCTCATCGGTCACGCCGGCTATGTGGCCTGCCACAACGTTTCCTACATCGGCCGCTACGACATGCTCAGCGCCCTCGCTGAAGGCGGAACGTTCGTGCTCAACTCGGAAATCCCGACTTCGGAAGTGTTCAACCACCTCACGAAGGAAGAGCAGCAGATTATCATCGACCGCAAGATTAACTTCTACAACGTTAACGCGCTGAAGATCGCGATGGAAGTCGGCCTCGGCGGACGAATCAACACCGTCATGCAGACGGTCTACTTCAAGCTCTCCGGCGTGATGCCCGAAGACGAAGCGATCCAGCTGATTAAGGACTATGCCAAGAAGACCTTCGAGAAGAAGGGGATGGACATCGTCGAAATGAACTGGAAAGCCATCGACGGCGCGATCGCCGCCATCGAAAAGGTGGAAGTTCCGTCCGAAATCACCGAGTCCTACGTCCTGCCGGACCTCATCCCGGCCGACGCGTCCGACTTCGCGAAGGATGTAATTCTGCCGACCATGATGCAGAAGGGCGACGACGTACCGGTTTCGAAGATGACCTTCGACGGTACGCTGCCGACCGCAACCTCCAAGATCGAAAAGCGCTGCATCGGTCCGCGCGTTCCGAAATGGCTCGACGAAAACTGCATCCAGTGCAACCAGTGTGTCATGGCCTGTCCGCACGCGGTTATCCGCGCCAAGCAGATCGAGCCGTCCGAGCTCGAAAACGCGCCGGAAACCTTCAAGACGGTCAAGTCCAAGACCAAGAACGACAAGGATCTCGAATACAAGATCCAGGTCTACGCTGAAGACTGCACCGGCTGCGGTGTCTGTGTTGAAACCTGCCCGGCCAAAACCAAGGCACTCGAGTTTGAGTCGCTGGAAGAAGCCAAGGCCGCCGGCGAAGTGGAAAACACCTACTTCTTCGATGCGCTCCCGAACAACGTGCTCGACGGCGCCAACCCGGCGACCGTTAAGGGCCTGCAGTTCAAGCAGCCGCTCTTCGAGTTCTCCGGCGCCTGTGCCGGCTGCGGTGAAACCCCGTACGTCAAGCTCGTCACGCAGATCTGCGGTGAGCACATGATCGTCGCCAACGCAACGGGCTGCTCCTCGATCTACGGCGGCACCTTCCCGACCGTTCCGTACTGTAAGAGCACCGAAGGCCGTGGTCCCTCCTGGGCGAACTCGCTCTTTGAAGACAACGCCGAATACGGCATGGGCTTCCGTCTCGCAGTTGACAACAACCGTGAACTGCTCCGCAAGGCTGTTGCTCAGCTGCTCGCAATCGGAACCAACGACGACCTGAAGGCTGCTCTCGAAAAAGCGGTTGAGATCTGCGGCGTCAATGTTCGCTCCGACGAAGCGGTTGCGGCCCAGAATGCCGTTAAGCTGCTGCTGCCGGGCGCGCTGGCCGAAGCGTCTGCCGAAGCTGCTCCGGTGGTTCGCAAGATCATCGAGCTGCAGGACTACTTCGTCGACAAGGCCGTCTGGATCTTCGGCGGGGACGGCTGGGCCTACGACATCGGTTACGGCGGTCTCGACCACGTGGTTGCTTCCGGCAAGAACGTCAACATTCTCGTTGTCGACACGGAAGTATACTCCAACACCGGCGGTCAGGCTTCTAAGGCCACGCCGATCGGTGCGGTGGCCAAGTTCGCCACCGGCGGTATGCGCGCCGGCAAGAAAAACCTCGGTTTCATGTGCATGAGCTACGGCAATGTTTACGTTGCTCAGATCTCCATGGGGGCAAACCGCATGCAGACGCAGAAAGCCATTCAGGAAGCGGTTGACTACGATGGCCCGTCCATCATCCTCGCGTATGCTCCGTGTATTGCACACGGCATCAACATGATGAAGACCCAGACCATCGCTAAGAACGCTGTGGAGTGTGGTTACTGGCCGCTCTACCGCTACAACCCGCTGGGCGGCGAGAAGAAGTTCACCTGGGAAGCCCGCGAGCCGAAAGGCGACTTCCAGGCATTTATCCACAACGAGCGTCGTTACACGACCCTCCTGAAGACCGCGCCGGCCGAAGCCGAAGAGCTCTTCAAGCGTGCGGAAGAAGATGCCAAGAAGCGGTGGGACTTCATGCAGGCCGTCGGCCCGCTGATGTAACCCGTCCGCGTTTCTAAAAAAGCCCGCCCGCAACGGCGGGCTTTTTTTTGAAGCTTGAAACCGGGCCGGGGAGAGGTAATTCTCCCCGCCGTCATTCACGAAAGGATTTTTTTATGAAACAAGAAGAAGTATTGGGTTTATTCGAGAAAACCGGCGCGCTGTTGACCGGCCATTTTGAGCTGCGTTCCGGCCTGCACAGCAACCGTTTTTTCCAGTGCGCCCACCTGCTGCAGCATCCGCGCATCTCGGCGAAGCTCTGCGAAGCGCTGGTTGAAAAGATGAAAGCCGAGCTGGCGGATTTGGAAGTGGACACCGTGATTGCGCCGGCGATGGGCGGCATCACGATCGGTCACGAGGTGGCGCGTTCGCTGGGTAAGCGCTTTATTTTCGTCGAAAAGGAAAACAACGAGCTGAAGCTGCGCCGCTTTGATATCAAAGAAGGCGAACGTTTTGTGGTGGCCGAAGATGTGGTGACTCGCGGCGGTCGCGTGCAAGAAACCGTCGACATCGTCAAAGAAAACGGCGGCGTTGTGGCGGCGATCGGTATCCTGGTCGACCGCAGCGGCGGCAAGGCCGAGTTCGATGCTCCGCTCGTCAGCCTGCTCGAAATCGAGCCGGTGACGTATGATCCCGCCGACTGCCCGCTCTGCCAAGAGGGGCTGGAGCTGGTCCATCCGGGCAGCAAATAAAAGGTGCGCAGTTCCGCCTTGGGGCAGTTTTTCTGACCTGGAATAGCCGCCTGGAGGCGGGACTACAAACCTGACCAATCCTTTTGACTTGCTCCCCGGGAGGGAGTAAGTTTCAAAGCTCGTTTTTTAGAAATTGAATAGGAGGTTGCCCGTGTCGCATCCGTTGGAACCGATTTATGCATTGCAGAAGAAAGATCGTAAGCTGATCAAACTTATGCGGGAAATCCGCGATATCCCGCAGCGGAAAAGCGATATCGAGGCGCAGTTGAGCGGCTCTAAGCAGAAGCTGGAAATGGCGCTCGACAGCCGCAAACACACCGAAGCTACGCTCAAGGAGCAGGAGCTCGATGTCGAAGCCCTCAAGGAAAAGGTTGCGAAATACAAAACGCAGCAGATGGAGGCCAAGACCAACGATCAGTATCGTGCGTTCGTCAAGGAAATCGGCACGGTCGAGGACGAGATCAAGGCGCTGGAAGAAAAAGAAATCCAGCTGATGGAAGCGCTGGAACAGGGCAAAGCCATCGTTGCCGAGTGCGAAGAACGGCTGAATGCCGAGCAGGAAGGCATCGCTGACGAAATCGCCGAACTCGATGAGCGCGCCGCCGATCTGCAGGAACGCATCGAGAAGTTTAAGGTCGACCGCACCCGCGCCGCGGCCGAGTGCGATAAGGCCATTCTCCAGAAATACACCCGCATTCTTCAGAACAAGAAGGATTTTGCGGTGGTGTTGGTTGAGGAAGGCGGACATTGCGGCGGCTGCCACATGAAGCTTCCGCCGCAGGTGATCCATGATGCGCGCAATCCGACCAAGATTGTCAGCTGCAACTTCTGCGGCCGTATCGTCTACAACCCCCCGCTGTAAGCGGCGGGTTGCAGTTTTAAGTATTAAGTTTCAGGTGTTAAGACCACTGGTCCAACCTGCTTGAAACCTAACTACTTAAAACTTAACACTTTTTTAGCAGGCAGGGTGTATCGGTCGCTCTTCGCTTCGGCGGAGGGAGGAAAGTCCGGACTCCGCAGGGCAGGACGTCCCGTGGTTAACGCGGGAACCCGTGTGCTAGATCGCACGGGATGGAAAGTGCCACAGAAAAGATACCGCCCCGGTTTGCCGGGGTAAGGGTGAAATGGTGGGGTAAGAGCCCACCGCCCCGAGGGTAACCGAGGGGGCAGGGTAAACCCCGTCCGGAGCAAGATCAAATAGGGAATCGAGGAGCGGCCCGCTCTGTTTAAGTTCCGGGTTGATCGCACTAGATAAATGACCGACCCCGCAAGGTGAACAGAATCCGGCTTACCGCCCTGCCTGTCTTTTTTATTTTGAAACGTTAAGCGTGACGATTAATCGTGCCTGAAGGGCACTATTTGCTCTCGCAAATTATTTGTTCAGGAGTCGTGCTTTTTTGCGGAAAGGTTTGTGAGAGGAGTTGTACCTTTTCACGCCTCACGCCTCACGCCTCATGTCTCCGGCAGCTTGCCTTGCTGAATGACTTCGTAGGCCAGCCGGTCGAGCGCTTTGGCGTTGGGTTGCTCAAGTTTGTTTTTGATGTTGATGCGGTGGGTGTCGACCGTGTTGCGGCTGATGTCCAGCTTGGCGGCAATGCTGGCAGTGTTGAATCCCTGGCCGATCAGTTTGAAAATGTCCATTTCGCGGTTGGAAAGCAGGTCCAGAACTGATTGGGGGCCCTCGCCGCGCCCGACTGCTTTCTTTTGAACGCGACGCAGGACTTCGGGGGAAAAAAAGAGGTTGCCTGCGAGCACGGTGCGGATGGCTTTTTTCAGGGTGGCGGGCTGTGAGGTTTTCATGACATAGCCGTTGGCCCCGGCAATGGCGGTGCGTTCGGCAAACAGTTGTTCTTCCGACATGGAATAAACCAGCATCAGCAGCTTGGGGTGTTTATGTTTGAGGCGCTGGATCAGGTAGGTGCCGTCGGAGTCGCCCATTGAGAGGTCGACAATTGCAATGTCGGGTTGTTCGTGTTCAAGCTTTTCCAGTGCCTCGCCGGCAGAGGAGGCTCCTCCGATAATTTCCAGGTCGGCCTCGGGCGCAAACATGGTTTTGAGTCCATCGTGAATGATGGGGTGGTCGTCTATGATAAGAATGGAGTGTTTCTTCTTGGTCACTAGTCTAAATCTCCCCTGCCTTGCGTAGAAATTTATTCAAGTCGAAGAGGGGGATAAAGGGTTTTTTGTGAAAAAGTAGAATCTTGGTTGCGTGAGTTCGCGGACGCTAGGCTTTTTCCGGGAGCACAGCCTTTCCGAGCACGGCGAGCAGGAGGAGGGTCCACAGGATGTCAATGCTGCCGGGAGCCTCTTCGGTATGGCAGACCTGTTCGGCGATACCCAGCACTGGGCTGAACTGATTCATCAGCAGTCCCGCACCGAGAGCACAGGCGGCCAGGGTGACGAGAAAAACAGTGAGCTGTTTTTTGCCGATAATCTGCCAGAGGGTGGTCAGCGTGGCCGCGTTGGTGGCTGGGCCGGTGATGAGAAAAACCAGTGCCGCGCCGGGAGAAATTCCGGCTTTAATGAAGGCGAGCGCAATCGGCACCGAGGCCGAGGAGCAGACATAGAGCGGAATGCCGATGCCGAGCATCAGCAGCATGGCCACGGGCGAGTCGCCGAGGCGGTCGGTAAAAAAGTTGTCGGGAATCAGGCCGCTGATGATGCCCGAGATGATGATGCCCAGAATCATGGCGCGGGCAATGTCGCGCGGCAGGCTGATAAAGCCATAGCTCAGCATGCGCCGGATGGCGCAGTGTTGATTGGGCTGGCAGCATTCGTCGTGACACTCTTCCGGTTCGGCGTTTTCGCGGGGAGAAACGGCGGCGACAGCCGTGCCGCAAATTATGCCGGAGACGAAGGCCACCAGCGCGCGGGAAACCGCGAAAATCCAGCCGAGCAGGGCGTAGGTGATCATTAGGCTGTCGACGCCGGTTTGCGGCGTCGAGGCGAGGAACGAGGCGGTTGCGCCGCGGCTGGCGCCGTGTTTGCGCAGCGAGGCGGCCAACGGAATGACGCCGCACGAGCAGATGGGCATCGGGACGCCGACGAGCGCGGCCTTGAGCGAGCCCAGCCAGCCTTGGCCGCCCAGATGGCGCCGGACATAGTCCTTGGAGATCAGCACCGAAAGCACACCGGCCATCAGGAAGCCGAAGAGGAGATAGGGGGCCATCGCGACGGTAACCCGCCAGATCTCGGTTAGAATGTTTAGGATGATATTCATTGTTGTAATGTGTACCGTAATGGTTCTTTATCCGGGTGCAAGCCTTAATAAAAGCAGGCTTTCGGCAATCCGTGCGTCGTGCTTTAATGCGCAGTCATGGAGTTTTCCAAAGCCATCCGAGAAAAGCTGAAGGCGCTGCCGGACGAGCCGGGGTGCTATCTGATGCGCGACCGCGACGGCAAAATTATTTATGTCGGCAAGGCGGCGTCGCTGCGCAAGCGCGTTCAGAGCTATTTCCGCCAGCACACCCGGCGCACGGCGCAGCCGAAGATCCGCAGCCTGATCAATTCGATTGAAGATCTTGATATTGTGGTGCTCAAGTCCGAGGCGGAGGCGATTCTGACCGAAGGCAGGCTGATCAAGGAATACCGCCCGCACTACAACACGCTGTGGAAGGATGATAAGCGCTTTGTGATGATCCGCGTCGATGTGCAGCATCCGTTCCCGACGATTGCCAAGTGTCGCATCAAAAAGAACGACGGCGCGGCCTATTTTGGTCCCTACACCTCCGGCATGGCGGCCAAGGTGGCGATTGAGTTTCTGGAGCGTCGCTTCGGCCTGCGCCGCTGCCGGCCGCGCGTGCCGGATGCCGACACCTACAAGCATTGCTCCAACGACATTATCGCCAGCTGTTCCGCGCCCTGCATCGGAAAGGTTTCGCCCGAGGAATATCGCAAACAGGTTGAAGAGGCCTGCGCCTTTCTGCGCGGCGAGCGGATGGAAATGCTCAAAGAGCTGCGCACGGAAATGACGCAGGCGGCGGCGGAGCACCGCTTCGAGGATGCGGCGGCGCTGCGCGATATGCTGCTGCATCTGCACAACGCGGTGAAGGAAAGGGCCAAGGTGCGCAAGACGCCAAAGATGAAGCAGGACGAGGCGCGGCTGGGTTTGAGGGAGCTCCAGAAGCAGCTGAAGCTTTCGGCGGAGCCGCGCGTGATCGAATGTTTCGATATTTCCAATATTTCCGGAACGAGCTCGGTGGCCAGCATGGTTTGCGCAGTGGATGGCGTTCCGTATCCCAACCGCTACCGCCGTTTCCGCATCAAGACGGTCGAGGGGGCGGACGATCCGCGTTCGATGGCTGAGGTGGTGCGCCGCCGCTATTCGCGGCTGCTGCGCGAAAAGAAGCCGCTGCCGGATGTGGTGATGGTTGACGGCGGCATTACCCAGCTGCGCGCGGCGAAAGCCGAGCTGGTGGCGCTGGAGTTGGATGCGCTGCCGATTGTGGGGCTGGCCAAGCGCTATGAGGAGATTGTCTGGGACTATGAAAACAATTCCGGAAACCTGGTGCTGCCGCGCCATTCTGCCGGGCTGAACGTGGTGACGCGCCTGCGCGATGAGGCGCACCGGTTTGCGATCACCTATCATCGCGACCTGCGCCGTCAGCGCATCATGGAATCACGGCTTGATGAGATTCCGGGCATCGGTGCGGCGAAGAAGGAGTTGCTTTTGAAGCATTTTGGTTCGATGGTGCGGCTTTCGCGTGCAACGGTTGAACAGATTGCCGGCGCGCCGGGAATTGGAAAAAAGACGGCGGAACTGATTCGCAGTGAACTGGACAGAAAATAAATTTTACCACGGAGGACACGGAGACACAGAGGAATGGAAAATTAATCTCCGAGCCTCTCTGTCTCTGTGGTGAGAAAAAAACATGCAGGTGCCGACAAAACGATTTGGACGAACGGAAGTAGATATGCCGGTGCTCTCCTGTGGCGGCATGCGTTATCAGCAGGGATGGGACGATCTCGACCCCAAAAAGATTGATCCGAAAATTCAGGAAAACCTCGAAGCCACGATCTATCGTGCGCTGGAGCACGGCATTAATCACATTGAAACGGCGCGCGGTTACGGCCCCTCTGAAATGCAGCTGGGTTGGGTGCTGCCGAAAATTGAGCGCGATCGCCTGCTGGTGCAGACCAAGATCGGGGTGAAAGAATCGGCCGCCGAATTTTTGGAAGCCTTCGAGACGTCGATGAAATATCTTCAGCTCGATCACGTCGACTTTTTGGCGATTCATGGCATCAATCTTCCGGAGCATATTGACACCTGCCTGAAAAAGGGCGGATGCATCGACGCCATTCGTCAGCTGCAGCGCGACGCTCGGGTCCGCTTTTGCGGGTTTTCCACCCATGCCGGACCGGAGGTGGTGGTGCCGGCCTGCGAAACCGGCGAGTTTGATTTTGTGAACCTGCACTGGTACTTCATCTACGACCAGTTGCATTGGCCGATGGTCGCGGCGGCGGCGAAACAGGATATGGGCGTGTTTATCATTAGTCCCAATGATAAAGGCGGTATGCTCCAGACTCCGACCGAAAAGATGGCACGGCTATGCGCGCCGCTGACGCCGATGCAGTGGCATGATCTCTATTGCCTCGCCCGTCCGGAGGTCCACACGCTCAGCATCGGCGCGGCCAAGCCTTCCGAATTTGATGAGCATGTCGAGGCCGTCTGCAATCACTGGAACTTGCCGCTGGTGCGACAGGTTGAAGAAAAGATTCTCCGCTCCATGGAAGCGGATCTCGGGCGCGAATGGGTGGCCCGCTGGCACGAGGGGTTGCCGCACTACACGGAAACGCCGGGTGAGATTAATGTGCGCGAAATTCTGCGGCTCTGGACCTTTGAAAAGGGGCTCGATCTGACCGCGTTTGCAAAGATGCGCTATAACTTGCTCGGCAATGCGGAGCATTGGTTCCCGGGCACGCAGGCGGTCGAGGTGGAGGCGGCCGAGTGGGCGTGTCTGGCCGGAAGTCCGTTTGCGGCGCGGATTCCCGATATTCTCACGGAGGCGCACCGCCGGTTCCATGTCGAGAAAGAGGCCAAGCGCCTGAGCGAGTCATAAAAAAAACAGGGTTCCCGGCGGGAACCCTGCAAAATAAACGCTTTAAACCGCGACTATTTCTTTTCCTGCAGCGTCAGCTTTTTGCCGGAGCTCAGCCATTCCGTCAGGATCACCTTGCAGTATTTGCTGGTGGAAAGGTGCATGGAGTTTGCACGCTTTTCAAGTTCGTCAGCCATGCTCTTCTGCATATTGATGCCGATGGTCTTCGTGTTTTTTCCAATGGGATTCGTTGCCATGTTATACCTCTTCAGTTTGTTAAAGATTTTCTGTTTGTAGGAAAATTCCCCACATTGGTCTAGTATAAAATACTAAAAAGAGCGGTTAAATCACCTTGAGATGATTTTGCGTCGATATAGATTACACTTCTCATATTCTTTGCAGGGATTGGTGTGGGTATGTGGCCGTTTAAAAAGAAGGTTAAGAGCGATGGGGCAAAGGTCTGGAAAAATGATTTTTCCGACTGCGTGACATTTGATTATTTGCCCTCCTATTCGATTTGCCGGTGTGAAGACAACCAACAATGCCGCTTTGTGGCCCATTATGCCGGGATGACGCTTTGCAGCAATCCTAAGCATAAAACGTTCATTTGCTCGGAATCAGATCCCTTTGATCCGCGATGAATTAAGGGGCGGGCATACTTGCCATCCGGTCACCGCGCGTCTATCTTGCGCGCATGCTTAATCAGGATCAGGATAATTTCAAAGGACGCGTAGCCGTCGGCATGAGTGGCGGCACCGATTCGTCCGCTGCCGCCGCCCTGTTGGTTGACCAAGGTTACGAAGTCATTGGTCTGACCGCTCACATGTGGAAAGACGGTTCCCGCTGCTGTTCGCTCGAAGATGTCGAACGCGCCCGGCGCGTTTGTTCCTATCTCGATATCCGCCACTATGTGGTGAACGCGCAGGATATTTTCACCGAAAAGATCGTCGATCCATTTGTCGAGGCCTACGCCTCGGGCCGCACGCCGTCGCCGTGCATTCAGTGCAACTCCTTCGTCAAATTCGGCTTTCTGGTCGATCGCGCCCGCCAGTTGAACTGCGACTATCTGGCAACGGGCCACTATGCCCGCGTCGAAAAGAGTGATGACGGAAAATATCACCTGCTCTGTGCCGGCGATCCGAATAAGGACCAGTCCTACTTTCTTCACCGCCTCAATCAAAAACAGCTCGGGTTCCTGTTGTTCCCTTTGGCGGACATGCCCAAGCCCGAGGTGAAGGCCTATTCCGAAAAGCGCGGCCTTCCGGTCGTGCCTCGCGGCGAGAGCCAGGATCTCTGCTTCGTGGAGGAGGGAAAGCTTCCCGAATTTGTCGAACAGCGCGATCCCTCTGTGGTCAAACGCGGCGAAATCCATGATCAGAACGGCAAGGTGGTCGGCTATCACGACGGTTTGCACCGCTTTACCGTCGGCCAGCGCGGCAAGCTCGGCATCGCTCTCGGCGAGCGCATGTATGTGAAACGCCTTGACCAAGAGCATAATGTGGTCGAAGTGGCGCCGCGTCCGGAGGTGATGGACGCTGAATGCACCCTCTCCGATATTCACTGGATTTCGGGTGAGGCGCCGGACGGGGAACTGCGCTGCGAAGTGCGTCCGCGCTACCGCAGCAACGGCGCCCTCGCGCAGGTGACGGTCAGAGCCGATCACGGCGGCCGCGTTCTTTTTGACGAGCCGCAGTTTGCGCTTACACCGGGGCAGGCCGCGGTTTTCTATAAAGATGGCGAAGTGCTCGGCGGCGGCTGGATCGACGAAGTTTCCTGAGCGCCCGGCAGTATCAATTGTTTGGATTTCATGCCGATGGCTTGCCTGACTCCTGATGCTTTGGCATAATATTCCGAACTCCGTCGATATGCGGATGGAAAGGGTCCCTGTGGAAGCACTGCTGCAAATATTTGAAACCATATTACATACACAACACTTAAGTCCGTTTCTGGTCGTTGGGATCCTGGTTTTGGCCGGTTTTGCCGGCGGCTGGCTGGCTAAACTGATTAAGCTGCCTCATGTGACCGGCAATATTCTGGGCGGCGTTCTCATTGGGCCCACCTGTCTCGGACTCATCGGGACGCACGAACAACTCCACGAACTGCAGCCGCTCTCCACCTTTGCCATGAGCCTCGTCGCCGTGAGTATCGGCGGACACCTTTCCTATCGTCGCATCCACAATTCGTTGCGCCGCATCATCTCCATTTCATTACTGGAGGTCGGTTGCGCCGTTCTGAGCGTTATGACCGCGGCCCGCCTGTTCGGACTCAACTGGCCGACGACCTGCCTGCTCGGCGCCATTTCCGCCTCGACCGCGCCGGCCACCACCATTGCGCTGATCCGCGAAATGCGCGCCAAGGGGCCGTTTGTGAAAACGCTCATTTCGGCCGTCGCGCTCAATAATATTCTCTGCATTCTGCTGTTTGTGATGATGCGTACTTTCGTGGCCGCCTATTTTGAAAGCGGCGAAACCGCCGGCAAGGTTGACGATGCGCTCATTCTGGCCTCCTATCATCTGGTCGGTGCGCTGGGGCTCGGTTTTGCCGCCGGCTGGATCAGCAAGGAGCTGGTCAGCAAACCCAAGTTTCACGACTTCAGCACGATTCTTCTGGCCATTATGCTGCTCGACGGCCTGGCCGCCTATCTCCACCTCAGCCCGCTGCTGGTCAACCTCTTCTTCGGCGTTTATCTTGGCAACAGCTCCGAGGTAGCCGAGCGGCAGCTGACGACGCTGGTTCCGCTCGAACCGATCCTCTACGTCTGCTTCTTCACGCTCGCCGGCGTTTCGCTCCATCTCGACGCCATGCTGGCGGTCGGTCTGGTGGCTCTCGTCTATGTCGGTGCGCGCGTGCTGGGCAAAAGCATCGGATCCGCGCTCGGCGGCATGTTGGGAAAATGTTCGCGGCGCATTTGGAAAAGCATGTCGTTTGCGCTCTATCCGCAGTCCGGCATCGCCATCGGTCTGGTCGTTATTCTGGGCAGCGACGCCTACATTCCCGACACCATCAAGCAGGCCGTCAGCGCCATCATCCTGGCCGGCGTCACCATTTCCGAGATTGCCGGCCCGTTCTGCACCAAAGCCGCGCTGGCGCGCTCCGGCGAGGCGGGACGCGATCGCCAGCGACTTGTCGAATTCCTGGCCGAAGAATTTATTGTGGTCGACCTCAAGGCATTGGATAAATGGGATGCCATCCGCCAGTTGGTTGCCTTTCTGATGCGAACCCATCGCGTCGAACACATTTCTCAAGAGGAATTGTATCAATCGGTTGTAGATCGCGAAAAAGATATGTCGACCGCCATGGGGCGCGGAATCGCTATTCCGCACGGACACATTGAAAAGGGCCCCGCCATTCAGGGTGTCATGGCCATTTGTCGCGCCGGGATGGAGTTTGATGCGCCGGATAACGAACCGGTCAAGTTGATCATGCTGATCGTCACGCCGAAGGATAAAAAGGATATGCACCTCAAGGTGCTTTCCAGCCTCTCCTCCATGGTTTCCGACGATGCCATCCGCACGCGCCTCATGGCCGCCATCAGCCCCGAAGATGCGATGGAAGTCATCGAGAGCAAGGAAGCGCGCGACTATAACTATTTCCTCGATTGATGCCGCGGCATCCGGACAAAAGAAAAGCCCCGCTGGGTGGGCGGGGCCGGAGTAATGGGGCGGCAGCGTGATTTGGGTTCACTTGGGTTGCTGCGTTTGCCCTATGAAATTGTTGGGTTCATTATTTAATACGAGGGCGGGACGCGGGGCGTTACCCGAAAAATGCATTTTTTTGCCTTTTTATTCGGCGGTGCGGGAAAAAGGTCGTTTTTATTGGGCTTTTTAGCCCAATTCTTTGTTGAGGCGGGTGATTTCCGCGCGCATTTTTTCAAAAACTTCGGCCTTATAGACGCGGACGCTGGCTTCGGAGATGCCCAGTTTTTCGGCGATTTCCCGGGTGGGAACCTCGGCGGAGACCATTTTGAAGACCTCGCGCTTGGTTTCGTAGATATCGTCTTTGATGTTGTCCCACGCCAGATTGGTGATGTGGAGCACCCATTCCTCGCGCGCGAGGTTTTCAATGTCGGGCAGCACCTGCTCCTCGACATCGTGATACTGCTCCTGATATTCCACCGAATCGCGCCCGGTGATGAAGTTTTTCCTGGTGCGGAAAAAATCCTTCACGGTGTTGCGGGTCATGGCGGCAAGCCAGTTATGGAATTTGCCCTTGTTCTGGTTATATTCAAAATCCTCGATTTTCTGCCACACTTTGGTCAGCACGGCCTGGCTGATGTCTTCGGCATCTTCGGGATTGATGCCCATGCGCAGGATCAGGCTGAGAATGAAGCCGCGGTAAATGCTCTCGAATTCGAGCCACGCCTGCTCGTTCTCGTGTTTTTTCAGCTTGGCCAGCAGGGTGACCCGCGTCTGGTATTGGTTTTCTTCGCTCATTTTAAGGCTGTTTTTTGAACCGCAGATGGACGCAGATGGACACGGGTGGCTGATCGCAGGGTTTTCATCATTATAGATCTGTGTAAATTTGTGTTAATCTGTTGTTCCTATTTTTCGGTGTAGATGATGATGACGCCGCGGCGGGCGAGGGTGCGGATGGTGGGGTCGTAGCGGAACGCCTCGGAAACGGTCAGCAGCTTCAGGTCGCGGCACCACAGCAATTGCGGCGAAATGGAGAGGCCGTCGATTCCGCTGATGTTTAGTGTGCTCAGCTTCGGATATTTTACAATGTTCGACAGGTTGCGGATCCGCGTTTTGCTGATGTCGAGCGTTGTTAGTCCCGCCAGTTGATCCCGCTCGAAAAGGTGAGTGAGCTGCACTTCGGAGAGCTTGAGGCTGTGCAGGCCGTCCTCGGTCAGCAGTTTAAGGTTGGGCGCGCCGATGCCGCCGGCGTTCAGGCTTTTAATATCGAGGCCGCACAGTGGCGAAATATTATCGAGTTCGGGATTGCCGCTGAGGTCGATCTTCCAGCCCCCATCGTCAATGAGTTCCCACTTAAAGTTAAGCTCTTTGATTTTGGGGTTCAGCACCATCAGTGACTTCGCAATGGCCGGAAAGCGGGTTGCGGGATCGAAGGGCGCGTGGTTGAGGTGATAAAACAGGCGCGGAATGCCGGCGGACAGATTGTATCTGGTAAAGTCGCTGACCAGCGCGGCAATGCCGGAATCGGCAATGAGGTCCGAGTCTTTATATTTTTCGGCCAGCCGGACCGTGCTCATGTCGGCAATGATCGGGTGGCCATGGCTGCCGGAAAGAATGGTCCAGGCTTCGTCAAAACGTTGCTGGCAGAGCAGCATCCGTCCCCGTTGATACCAGCCGGTTCCCAGCGAAGGGTCGAAGGCGAGTCCGGTCATGAGCGCCTGTTCTGCGGCCTCGAAAGCATATTCGCGTTCTTCCCGCGCCGTCAGGCTGAGATAATCCGGCGCCACCTGTTTGGCGGTGGCGGCAATATAGTCGTTCTTAACCCGCAGCTCGGCGAGGGCATCGAGCGCGACGCGTTCGCTCTGGCGGATCGAGACAAAGCTTTTGGCGGTGATTGTGGCAATGACGGCGACCGAGGCTGCAATCAGTCCAACCGCGGTTTTATGGCGCTTGATCAGTAGCGTGGCGTGGGTGAAAAAGGTTGGGTTTTCGGCAATGGTTGCGAAGCCTTCCTGGTATTGCTGGATGTCGCGGATCAGCGCGGCGACGTTGGGATAGCGGTCGGCCGGATCGGTTTCGAGCGCCTTCATGGCGATGGCGGCGAGGGCGGGCGGAATACGGCGCTCCGGCGCGCGTTTTGCCGGCGCTTCAAAGTCACCGCGCACGGTGCGCTGGAGCGATTCCTTGACGGTTCCGCCTTCGATCGGGCAGTGGTAGGTCAGGATTTCGTAGAGCATTGCGCCGAGCATGTAGACGTCGGTCTGGAAATCAATATCGGCCGGAACGCCCTGTTCCTGTTCGGGCGACATATAGCCCGTTGTGCCGCCCACGACATTCTTGAGTTCGCGCCGCTTGGCGGTGCGCTCAAGGTAGCGGGTCAGCATCTGGCCGTCTTCGAGCGAGACATCGTCGATGCTGTGCCACGAAACCGGCTCGCCGTCATATTCGTTCAGGTGGGTGATGAGCGTCGACAGGCCCCAGTCGAGCACCTGCACATCGCCAAAGTCGCCGATGTTAATGTTCGACGGCTTGAGGTCGAGGTGGATGACGCCTTTGGTGTGGGCATAGTCGATGGCGTTGCAGACCTTCAGGAAAATGTTGAGCAGGCGCGTGCGGCTGTAGCGTTGGGCATATTCCGCATTGCCGTCGCGCAGCTTTTTGATGATGTCGCCGAGGGTTTCGCCCTTGAGCGCCTTCATGGTGAAATAGGGGTTGCCGTTTTCGTCCAGCGCAATGTCGTAGATCGGAATAATGTTCGGATGCTGGAGGTTGGCGGTCAGGCGCGCCTCGTAGAGAAACGAGTCGATATCATCTTCGGACGCGATCTTGGAATCCTGAATGAGCGCCATCGCGACCTTACGCGCCGTGCGGTGGTCATCGACTTCCCAGATCGCTTTCATGCCGCCCTGGTTGAGCTTTCGGCTCGCAGTGTAACGTTGTTCCGGATGGCCTTCCATCAGGCCGTCGTGGCCTGCCGCCGGTTTATCCTGCAGATCCTCTTCGAAAAGAATCTTTTCGGTGTCGGAAAAAACAATGTCGTCAGCAAACAGGTTTGCGTTGCTGATTTCGCGCTCTGGTGGTTTCGGTTTTTCGTCCGGCTTGTCCATGGTCAAAGTCCACGGACAGTAGCATTCGTCGCGGCGCAGGGCAACCTACGAAAGCAGCATGCGCTCGGTGGTTTCCCAGTCGATGCACGCGTCGGTGATGGAGAGGCCATACTTCAGCTCGCCGGAAATCTTCTGGTTGCCCTCTTCGATGAAGCTTTCCACCATGGCGCCGGTGATCGGCGAGCCGCCCTTGGCGCGCTGTTTGATTATGTCGTCCCACACTTTGATCTGGTTGCGCGCGATCTTGCTGGCATTGGCGTGCGAACAGTCGACCATCAGCGACGGCTCCAGTCCGGCTGCTTCAAGCTTGCAGGCGGCATAGGTGACTTCCGGAACCTCAAAGTTGGGCTGTTTGTCGCCGCCGCGCAGCACGAGGTGCGTGTTCGGGTTGCCGGTGGTTTTGACGACGGCGGTGTGGCCGTCCTCGTCGATGCCGAGAAAACTATGCACGTTGCTGGCCGATTCGATGGCGTTGATCGCGACCTGAATGTTGCCGTCGGTCGCATTTTTGAAGCCGACCGGCATCGAGAGGCCGCTGGCCATTTCGCGGTGGGTCTGCGATTCGGTCGTGCGCGCGCCGATGGCTGACCAGCTGACGAGGTCGGCGGTGTATTGCGGCACGATCGGGTCGAGGAATTCGGTGGCGATCGGCAGCCCGAGGTTGGCGATGTCGAGCATCAGCTTGCGCGCCGTGCGCAGGCCATATTCCATATCGCACGAATCGTCCAGGTGCGGGTCGTTGATGAAGCCCTTCCAGCCGATGGTGGTGCGTGGTTTTTCAAAATAGACGCGCATGACGATGAAATATTTGTCCTTCACCTCTTCGGCAATCTTTGCCAGTCGCCGGGCATAGTCGAGCGCTGCTTCCGGATCGTGGATTGAGCAGGGGCCGATCACCACCAGCAGGCGGGGATCTCTCAGGTGAATAATGTCGCGTACGGTTTTGCGGTCGGCCAGCACCTTTTCGGTCAGGGCTTCGCCGAGCGGCAGCTCTTCGCAAAGCTGCGTCGGGGCAACCAGCTTCTTCAGTTCTTTTACGCGTAGATTATCGGTCAAATGGGCTTCGTTTTTCATGATTCGCGGGAATTAAACACAGATACTCAGCGATTGGAAGACTGATCTTGTTTGCATTCAATGATGCGCTCCTGTCGGTCGCGCAGGATTTCCTTGTTGGTCCAGACGCCATAGGGATCGCGATACGGAAGTCCGCGGGTCGTTTCGCGGATCATTTTAATTTCGTGGTCGGGCAGGGGGATTTCAATATCCGCTTCGCGCAAGGTCGCGATGGTGCCGCCGCGCGCGCGGCCGACCGGATCGGTTTCGCCCACAAAAAAGCCGGCCTCCATCAATCCGGCGCGGACCGGAATCGCCGCGCAATAGGTCAGCAGTACCGCATTGGGCTTCATCACAGCTTTCAGCTTCCTGAAAAAGTCGACCGTCCACAGCTCGCTGTTGCGCTGGGTGGAAAAGGCGTCAAGGAAGACGAGATCATATGCGCTGGGTTCGAGCTTCGTTATCGTATAACGCGCATCTCCCCAGCGCATTAAGCACGAGGCATTGGGCACTCGGTAGGAGTGATTTGAATAAAGGTTCTGGAGAGCGTCTTTCCAATTAAAAGAATCGGCCTCCAATGTTTCGATGTTTTTTGCCGCCGCACCCACAACCCGCCGATCCATCTCCAGTGCGGTAATTGCTAATGTTGGAGGGGCGCTGGCCTCAGCGCCGGCGGTCGGCGAGGCCGCCGACCTTCCAGCCATTTCCATCGCCGCGAGACTGTTGTATCCAAGGCCGAAGCAGACATCCAACAGGGCGACGTCGCCTTTTTTGAGTCGCTCTTTCAGTTTGCCGGGAACCAGATATTTTTCCTCGGCCTCCAGCCGCGCGCCGGCGGGCGTGTGGTAATGTTCTTTATAGTCCTCGTTCCAAAACGTCACCGAGCCGTCTTCGGTTTCAACGGTTCTTAAAATGCCAACGTTTTGTTCAGGAGAAATCTCGTGCAAAGGCGCAGAGTCGCCAAGCTTCTGAGCGGTGTAATCCTTTGTGCCTTTGCGTCTTTGCGCGAAAAATAAGTCTCCTTGTCGCCATTCGCGGCAAACCATCTGTTGAATGACATAATCCTTAAACTGCCCTTTGGCCATGTGCCACTTCGGGGCGATCAGCTCATCATCGAGCGTGTCGGTCGTCAGCCGCATGATTGGAATGTGCGGCGGCATGCGGCGGATAAAATCCATCAGGTGTTCCGCAAAATCATATTCCATCAAAACAGGCAAGGGCGAGGCCGCATGTTCCTGCGCGAGCGTCGTTCCCTTTTCAATGTGGAGATTGTGGATCTTGATGGCATCGATCGGCAGCGCGGCGAGCGTGTCGGCCGTCTGCTGAAAATCTTCTGCGCTTTCGCCGGGCAGGCCGAGGATGACATGGGCGGCGACCTTAATTCCGAGCTCGTGCAGCTTTTTAATGGCGGTTTCGCTCGCCGTCCAGTCGTGTCCGCGGTTGATGCGTTCGAGCGTGCGGTCGTGCACCGTCTGCACGCCCAGCTCGATCCAGACTTCAATCTCTTCGTTGAGCGCGGCGAGAAATTCATAGGCCTGCGGCGTCAGGCAGTCGGGACGCGTTCCGATGCTGACGGCGGTAAAGTCAAACGCGTTGAGCAGCTCCTGATAGAGCGGGCGCTGCTTCGGCCCGAAGGTGGCGGAAAAGGCCTGGATGTAGGCCATATATTTTTTTGCGCCGTAGCGGTCGCGCACAAAGCGGATTGCCTCGGCCATCTGCTCCTGAACGCTTTCCCTGCCGAGCGTCTGTACGGAGCGCGCGCCGCGCACATTGCAGAAGGTGCAGCCGCCGGAGCCGTCGGCCTCGCGGTTCGGGCAGCCGAGGTCAAAGTCGATCGGCACGCGAAAGAGCGGCTCGCCATACCGCTCCTTCATGTAATCCTTGTATTGAAGGTAGGGGGAGCTCATCGGTTAAACAGCAGTCGCTGGCCGCGGATGGCGTCGTTGACCTTGCCATCCATGTAGGCGAGCTGGCCGTTGACGAGCGTGGCGGCGATGGACGATTTGAAGGTGACGCCTTCGAAGGGCGACCAGCCACATTTATATTCAATGTTGTCTTTTGCCACCGTATGCGGCGCCTGCGTGTCAACGAGGACGAGGTCGGCCCAGTAGCCTTCGCGGATAAAGCCGCGCTCAAGCACGTCATAGATGCGCGCCGGATTGTGTGCGGTTTTTTCGGCGACAGTTTCGATCGGCAGATATTCGAGCAACGAGACGATGGCGCTCTGAATGACGGGCAGGCCGGAGGGTGCGGAGCCGTAAGGATTCTGCTTTTCTTCCCAGAGGTGCGGCGCATGGTCGGTGCCGACGGTGTCGAGGACGTTGTCGAGGAGCGCCTGGCGCAACGCGTCGCGGTCGGCGGCGGTTTTGATCGCCGGGTTACACTTAATCAGCGCCTTTTTGGTTTCATAGTCCTCCGCGGAAAACCAGAGATGGTGCGGGCAGGCTTCGGCGGTGATTTTTTTGTTGTCGACGGCGCCGGCTTCAAACAGCTCCAGTTCCCTGGCGGTGGTCAGGTGCAGGACATGCGCGCGCGAGCCATATTTGGTGGCGAGCTCGATGGCCAGTTTGGTGGATTGGTAGCAGGCTTCTTCGGAACGAATGTTGGGATGCTCGGAAAAGGGAATCGCTTTCCCATATTTTTCACGCGCGGCTTTTTCGTTTTCGCGAATGATATTGGTGTCTTCGCAGTGCAGCGAGACCGGCACCTCGACTTTGCCAAAAATATCTTCGAGCTGCTGCTGGCGGTCGACCAGCAGGTTGCCGGTGGAGGCGCCCATGAAGAGTTTGACGCCGCAGACAGTTTTCGGATCCATTGCCAGCAGTTCGTCGAGGTTGGTGTTGGAGGCGCCGAGGTGGAAGGAATAGTTGGCGACACACTTGGTGGCGGCGAGTGCAAACTTATCTTCAAGAATGGCGTTGGTGACGGCGGCGGGTTTGGTGTTGGGCATCTCCATGATGGAGGTGACGCCGCCGGCGACGGCCGCGCGTGTTTCGGAGTGCAGGTCGGCTTTTTGCTTCAG
>CAZABK010000042.1:0-25692 GCA_964483355.1 uncultured Verrucomicrobiota bacterium
GTCCGCGCCTTCATGCAGCAATCATAGCACGGCTGTTTTTTTCCACAGATTACACGGATTGGATGGATTTCCAGTTGTAGCCGGGGACGTCGACCCCGGTTCGTTCATCAGCATTTGCGGCCTTGATTCACTCTTGAATAACTGCATGCGGGGAGTACGCTGTCTGCAAGAGGCGGGACGCACCACATGATGTCCAGAGTTATAGCTGATCTGCTCGTAGTCGTTCACTTCGCATTTATAGCGTTTGTTGTGTTCGGCGGATTTCTGGTGCTGAAGTGGGGGCGGATCTCTCTTCTGCACATTCCATGCGCCGTGTGGGGCGTGCTGATTGAGCTCAGAGGCTGGATCTGTCCGCTTACCCCACTTGAAAATCACTTCCGACAGGCGGCCGGGGGCGCGGGATACACCGGCGGGTTCATTGATCAATATGTGGTGCCGCTCGTTTATCCCGAAGGGTTGACTCGTGGAATGCAGATTGCTCTCGGTATCGTGGTTCTGGCACTCAACCTGTGTGTGTATGGGGTGGTGCTTGTCCATCGCGCGCATAGAAAGAGCGGATAAAGGGAGCGATCTTTAAATCTAGTGGTGGTGGGATCAGATCTCGAGATTCACGAAACGAAAACGGGGCGATGCGAAGCTTTAAGTGCCGGCCTTTTTGTGGGGGCGCACGCCGTGCGCCCGGGCGGAGAGCCTCCGCCCCTCCAGACCCTTAAAAATCTTTCCGCAAGGTCTAGTTCTGCTCTGCGTCCTCTGCACCTTTGTGTGGAAAAAACGGTTTGTCCGGTTCATCCTGCCTAAAGCTCCCGAAAACAGTCCTCGGTTTTAAGCTTTTTCCTCCGTGCTGGCTTCGGAATGCGGTTCTTCCGCAAATTAACCGGCTTAAACAGTATAACCTGCGTCAAACCTCTGTATAATCCATAGCTGTTTTACCCAGTTCGTTTGGTTTCGATGAAAACCTTCTCAACCGGCTTTTCCTCGCAGAGCGACAGAGGTCGCAGAGCATGTGTTTTATTCTCTGCGCTCTCGGCGCCTCTGCGAGGAATATACAGCTGGTATTGTTTTATGCAGGTCAAGTGAGGATCTTTTATGTCCAAGGAAGAATTACAAAACAGCCCGTTGCATGGGTTGTCTGTGGAAACCATGCTGACTGAACTCGTGGAGTTTTACGGTTGGGAGGTTTTAGACGCCGCGATTGACCTGAAGTGTTTCAGGATTAAACCCACGATTCCGAGTTGCCTGGTTTTTCTGAAAAAGGCCGAGTGGGCCCGCAACCGGGTTGAGGATTTTTATCTCTACAGTTTTAAGCAGATGCCGGCGGCCAGCGAGGACGAACTGGAGTTGAAACCGCGCGAGCGTGGCTTTCCGAATGGGGTGCTTCCGAAGGATCCCATTCCATTGACCGTCGAGAAGGTTGAAAAAGAGAAGGTCGAAGAAGAGAAGGACGAGCCGGAGAAACCGGAAAGCACCTTCCGCTCCATCTATTCAAAGCCGCGGTTCTAATCGGGGTTTAGCCACGAGAGAGCATAGTGCAGCAGAGCCGCAACCAAACTTGAATATGGCAATGAATGAATGGAAAGCAGCGAATACTTGTTTCCGATCCTGATTCGTTGCTTGCCTCTCATTCGTTGCAGGTTCCGAAGCAGAAAACGTGCATAAAAAACAAGAAGTTGCCGGATAGTAGTACATAACAAAGCACCGTTTAGCAGAATTTTTTGTGTTCTATGCGTTCTGTCGCGGCCAACCCTGAAAATTCGTATTGAAGAACCATCCACAGATTTGCCATTTCATTGCTGTTCATTCGAGCAGCCTCACTTCGTGTCTCAGATTGTCGCAGATTTTCCGGTCAGGAGGGCTATGCATGGGGGACAGGAGCGGGGAAATATATTCGTTTGTTGAATCTGTGTAAATCTGCGCAATCTGTGGATTCTTCCGGTTGGATCGGTAAGGTTGCGGTTTTCTTCACTAATTAGCTGGAATTGAAGGTTCTAAGCCTTCAGGTTCCCCCGTTGCCGAATTTTAACCAGTGAGGACAGGCAGGCATGAAATCATTTAAAGAACTCGGCGTTGCCGCCGGCTACATCAAGGGACTCAAGGAACTGGGCATCCAGACGCCGACCGATATCCAGGCGCGGACGATTCCGAAGCTGCTTGGGAAGACCACCGACTTTATTGGGCAGGCGCAGACCGGCACCGGAAAAACCGCGGCCTTCGGCCTGCCGCTGCTGGCCGGGATCGATCCGAAGCAGCCGCACATCCAGGGGCTGGTTTTGGCGCCGACGCGCGAGCTGGCCAAGCAGGTGCAGAAGCAGCTGTTCCGTTTTACAAAATATACCGAGCGCATGTTTTCGGAGGTGGTCTGCGGCGGCGATAAGATTGACTGCCAGATCGCGGCGCTGCAGCGGCCGACGCAGGTGCTGGTGGCGACGCCGGGGCGGCTGATGGATCTCGTGCGGCGCAAGGCAGTCGACCTGTCGCACGTCAAAACGCTGGTGCTCGACGAGGCCGACGAAATGCTCAAGCTCGGTTTCCGCGACGACATTGAAGCGGTTATGAAGCTCACCAAGGGCAACATCTGGCTCTTTTCGGCAACGATGCCGGTCGGCATTAAAAAGATGATCAGCAAGCATCTGGCGGCCGATTGTCCGTTCCTGAAAATTGACCGCCAGCACATCGTCAATCCCAACATTCGCCACCATTATGTCCGCTGCACGGAGGGCGAAAAGCTCAAGCGGGTCGTTGAATTCCTGAAGGAGCGCGGCGAGCAGCGCGGGCTGATCTTTTGCCGGACGCGGCAGGATACCATCGACTTTGGCAAGGCGCTGGAGCCGCACGGTTTTTCCAATGTGGTGCTGCACGGCGACCTGATGCAGTCGGAGCGCGATAAAATTATGCGCATGTTTAAGAAGGGGCGGGCGCGGGTTTTGATTACGACCGACGTTTCCGCGCGCGGCATCGATGTGGAAGGGCTCTCGTTTGTGATCCATCATCAGCTGCCGGAAAAGAATGAATATTACACGCACCGCAGTGGCCGCACCGCGCGCGCCGGCAAGTCGGGCATTTCGCTGGCACTGGTTTCCAAGCATGAGGAAAAGCGGATTGTCGAGCTTGCACGACAGCTTGATATTTCCTTCCGTGAAATCGCGTAAACAAGCGTTTTAATTTGGAACCACTAATGAACGCTAATGGACACTAATTTTTTCACTGGAGCTTCACAGTTCGTCTTTGCGGATTTTGTGCTCTTTTGTGCCCAGCTAAGATGATGAGTGAAACAGTCCAAATCTATACGGATGGCGCGTGCAAAGGGAATCCCGGACCGGGCGGTTATGGCGTGGTGCTGATCTGCGGTGAACGGAAGAAAGAGCTTTCCGGCGGCTTCCGCAAAACCACCAACAACCGGATGGAGCTGCTGGCCTGTGTGAAGGGGCTGCGCTCGCTGAAGCGGCCGTGTTCGGTGGTGCTGACGAGCGATTCAAAATATGTGGTAAACGCGATGGTCAAGGGCTGGGCCAGGAAATGGCGCTCCCGCGGCTGGAAGCTTTCGCCGTCGAAGCCGGCCAAAAATACCGACCTGTGGGCGCAGCTGCTCGATCTGTGCGATGAGCATAACGTTAAATTTGAGTGGGTGAAGGGGCACAACGAGCATCCCGAAAATGAGCGGTGCGATGCGCTGGCCGTTGCGGCTTCGCAGGGTACGGATCTTCCGCCCGATCATGCCTTTGAGAACCCGGCACAACCCGAGGGCGACCTGTTTAGCCTTTGAGAGGAATTGAAGATGAAAAAGACATTTAACCTGACCCACCCGAAAATCAAATATCCGCGCCTGATCGAAGGCGTGAAAAACGAGGTCCGCAAATATATTAAGCGCGAGCGGCGCAAAACGTTGCCGGAGGGCGTCGATTACTGGGACTTTGATTGCAAGTTTGGCGACACCGAGGCCGAGGCCAAAGTGGTTCACCTCGCGGAACTCGACAAGTGTATCAATGAGGCTGAAGCGCGCGGGCTGACCGCGTTCTATATCGAGATCATCCGCACGGAAGGGATTCGCACGAAAAAGCCGAGACCGGGCGGCGAGCCGGTCAAGCCCGTTGTGCCCAGGCCGAAAATCTTTGGCGAAAGCTAGCGCCGCAGATAGAGCTTGGCGCAGCCGATGGCGTCGGAGAGGGCCTCGTGGTGCTTGAGCGGAATGCCGAGGCGTTCGCAGCAGGCGTTGAGCTTGTAGGGCACATACCCTTTAGCTTTATAGATACGCATGGTGCATTCCCAGCGGTCGGCCAGCCCCAGCTCGCCATAGTTCAGGTCGTAGTGTTCCATGGTGCGGCGCAGGACGGAGCGGTCGAACACTTCATTATGCGCGACGAGCGTGCGGTTTTGCAGGCGCGCACGGATTTCGGGGTAGAGCTCCAGAAAGGTTGGCGCGTTGATGGTGTCGGCCGGCCGAATGCCGTGCACGGCGATGTTCATTCCGAAATATTCATTTCCCGGCGGCTGGATCAGCGAATAATATTCTTCGGTGATTTCGCCGTTTTCCACGGTCACGATGCCGACGGCGCAGGCGCTGTTGCGTTTGCCGGTGGCGGTTTCAAAGTCGATGGCAGTAAAGTTCATCCGGACAATCTATCCTAAGTTGACGGTCTACCCAAATGATTCCCGCAGGAGTTCTTCGGCGGCATTCTTCCAGCTGTCGGAAATGGATGGGTTGGTGCGGATATAGAGCCGGCGGGAGACGCTGAGGTTGAAGGCGGCCGCCGAGGCAAAGCGATCGAGCAGGTGCGGCCGATGACGGCGGATGCATGCCACCAGCTCGTCGATCAGGTCGAGCGGCTCTTCGTTTTCGGGCACGAGCACAAACTGCCAGAGTCCGTCGGGCTCGGCGGTGATGGCGCGGTCGATCACGTTGGCAATGGCGCCGCGATGGTGGAATAGGTCGGCGCCGTAAATGATCAGGGTGCGGCGGTTGCTTCGTCCGGGGATTAGTGCACAAGCCGTTCCTGTTTTGCCACGAAGATCGGAAGAGCACGAAGGGGCTCCAATATCACTTTGTGTGCTTCGTGCCTTCGTGGTGACTAACTGATCGATGCTGATGCGGTGCTGTTCGCGGAAGAGGCCGGGGAGGCGCTGGCCGCAGAAGCGCGGGGTGACGGGGTCGGCGGGGAGATCGGGATGTTCATCGAGCAGAATTTCAATTTCACGGATGTCATCGGCCGTCAGGTGCGCGGTCTGTTTAATGTTGTAGGGCGGCCGGTCTTCGTGATCGAAATGCCATTTTGCGGCGTCGCGGCGCAAGACGGTTCCGGGCAGCACAAGCGTCTGCATGCATTGCACCTGCACGGCGTCGCCAAAGGCGAGGCCCCAGTCGAGACTGCGGCGCACTTCGCGGAGCGTTTGTTCGGGCAAGCCATACATGATGTCGAGCACCACGTGGACGCCGGCGCTGCAGAGGTGCTGAATGCCGGCGGCCGTTTTTTCGAGGCGGACGGGGCGGGCCACATTTTTGAGGACGTCGGGGTCGATGCTCTGTACGCCGACCTCGACGGCGGTAAAGTTGGCCTCGCGCATCAGGTGGGCCTGCTGCTCGGTCAGGGTGTCGGAGCGGATTTCGGCAAAGAAGGCGAGGTGCCGGTCGCGGTTGATTTCAACGAGCGCTTCGAGAAATTCGGTAAAGCGGGGGCGGGCATTGAAGGTGGGATCGACGAAGCGGATCTCTTTGGCACCGAGTTCCCGGAAGCGGCGGATGCGCTGGAGTACCTGCTCGGTGGTAAGCATGCGCAGGCCGGTGTGCAGCTGGTAGTAGCGGCAATAGGAGCAGGTGAGCGGGCAGCCGCGTGCGGTGTCAAGATAGAGCACGGGCCGGTTTTGCACACACTGCATGATGGTTTCTTCCGCGGGCTGCGCGGCGGCAAGTTCGACGGCGGGCGCCGGCACGGTTCCCCAGGCCCCGTTCAGGAACAGGTTGTCAAAGTTGATCGGCGTTCCGGTGCGCCAGGCGGTCAGCAGGGCGGGGAAAGTGGCTTCGCCTTCGCCGGTTACAACCGCGTCGAGCGGCGAGCCGTGCGTAAAAAGCAGCGGATGATCTTTGGCGGTTTCGGGGCCGCCGCCGACGAGTTTGATGCCCGGCTTCTTTGCTTTCAGTCGTGCGGCGAGCCGGAGGGTGCGTTCGATGTTCCAGAGGTAGAGCGTGCAGGCAATGATGTCGGCGTCGGCGGCGAGGATGGCCTCGGCCAGGTGGTGCGTGTCGAGTTCGTCCCAAGCGGCGGGAGCAAAGGCGGAGGTGTGGTAGGCGGCTTCGGGGCTGCGCTGCAGGGCGTGGTCCAGATAGGCGCCGGCAAAGGGAAAGTTTTCCCGCTCGCTTTTCGTGTCGTTGTCGAGCAGCGGCAGCTGGAGATAGAGAATATGCGTCTGGGTCATTCGGGGAACATAGTGGGGCCGGCGCCGGCAAACGAATCGGAAAGCCGTTTTTTTTCGTGTATTCAACGCGCACGCGCTGTAGATTCCGCCCTTCGTTTTTTAGGAGAGCAAATTTATGGCAAAGCAGAAGAGAACGGCGATCACGCCGACACGCGAAGAAAACTATCCGGAGTGGTACCAGCAGGTGGTGCGCGCGGCGGATCTGGCGGAAAATAGCGATGTGCGCGGCTGCATGGTGATTAAGCCGTGGGGCTATGCGCTGTGGGAAAACATTAAGGCGGGTCTCGATAAAATGTTTAAGGAAACGGGCCATGTGAATGCCTATTTCCCGCTGTTCATTCCGAAGAGCTATCTGGAAAAGGAAGCCGAGCACGTGGACGGCTTTGCCAAGGAGTGCGCGGTGGTCACGCATCATCGTCTGGAAGAGGGCCCCGACGGCGGGCTGGTTCCGGCGGGCGAGCTGGAGGAACCGCTGGTGGTGCGTCCGACCTCCGAAACGATCATTGGCGCCACCTATGCGAAGTGGGTGCAGAGCTACCGCGACCTGCCGATTCTGATCAACCAGTGGGCCAACGTGGTGCGCTGGGAAATGCGTACGCGCATGTTTCTGCGGACGGCCGAATTCCTGTGGCAGGAAGGTCACACCGTCCATGAAACCGAAGCGGAGGCGTGGGATGAAACCCGCAAGATGCTCGAGGTGTATAAAACCTTTGCCGAAGAATATATGGCGATGCCGGTGCTGACCGGTGAAAAGACCGCCAGCGAACGTTTCCCGGGGGCGGCGAGCACGCTGTGCATTGAGGCCATGATGCAGGACCGCAAGGCGCTGCAGGCCGGAACGAGCCACTTCCTCGGCCAGAATTTTGCCAAGGCGTCGAACATTCAATACCAGAGCCGCGAGGGCCGCAATGAATATGCGTGGACCACCTCGTGGGGCGTTTCGACCCGTTTGATCGGCGGCATGATTATGACGCACGCCGACGACGACGGCATGGTGATGCCGCCGCGCCTCGCGCCGAGCCACGTCGTCATTCTGCCGATTATCCGCAAGGAGGAGGATCGCGACGAGATTCTGGCTTACTGTAATGAGATTGCTGCGAAGCTGCGCCAGCAGCGGTTTTATGAGCGCGATGTGGAAGTGGTGGTTGATGCCCGCGACATTAATGCCGGCGAAAAGGGCTGGAGCTGGGTCAAGAAGGGTATTCCGATCCGCGCCGAGATCGGTCCGCGCGACATGGCGAACAACTCGGTCTTCATGGCGCGCCGCGACACCGGCAAGAAAGTGGGCGTCGATAAGGATGAATTTGTGGCCAAGATTGTCCAGACGCTGGAGGATATCCAGCAGGGGCTGCTGCAGAAGGCGCTCGATCATCGCGCGGAAAACACGAAGGAGATCGAGTCCTACGACGAGTTTGTGAAGTTCTTCACGCCGGAAAACAAGGAGCGTCCGGAGGTGCATGGCGGTTTCGCAATGAGCCACTGGTGCGACGGCGAGGAGTGCGAAAGCAAGATTAACGACGAGCTGTCGGTGACGATTCGTACGGTTCCGTTTGATCGCGCCGAGGGCGGCGCCGGCGAGTGCATCTGCTGCGGCAAGCCGAGTTCCGGCCGCGTGGTCTTTGCGAAGAGCTACTAGTTCGTAACGAGTAATGCGTATTACGTATTGCTCCGAATGAATCCGTTCTCTAGATTGTCGTGATTATGCGCTTTTTTAAATATTTCCTGATGATGCTGGTTTCCGGGGTTTGCTTTGCCGGAGCGGCTTTCGCTGATGAAGATGTTTATGTGATCGAGGAGAACGGGGACTCCACCTTGCGCTCGCTGTTTGATCGGCAGAAAAAGACGTCGGCGGAACAGTGGGAGTATGCCCGGCAGACCCAAAACCGGGGGCAGCTGAAAAAGGCGGAGCGCCGGATGCTCTTTCTGGTGCGGCGCTGGCCGAACAGCAAGGAGGCCCCCTGGGCCGCGCGGGCACGGGCGGATATGCTCTATGCGCGCGGCGAGCTGACGGAATCCTTTAGCGCCTATCAGTATCTGGTTGATAACTATTCGAGCCGCATGGCCGATTATGACGCGGTGCTTGAGAATCAGTTTGATATTGCGGTGAAGGTGATGAACCGCCGCCGGATGCGCTGGCTTTTCGGTGGTTACCGCGCGCCGGAATATGCGGTCGACTATTTCGAGAAGATCATTCGTAACGGGCCGCAATGGACGAAGGCGCCGGAGACGCAGTTTATGATTGGCCGGTGTCATCAGGAGACGGATGACCTGGAGCAGGCGATTGCAGCCTATGGCGTTTTGGGCTACCGCTATCCGGACAGTCCATTTGCCGAAACGGCCGCCTGGCGCCGGATCCGCTGCCTGGATGCGTTGCGCAAGGAGTATCCGAACAATCCGGAGACGCTGGAGCGCATGCTCACCGCCACTACCGTTTTTCTGACGAACTATCCGCAGTCGAAACACAAGAGCGAGATTATCGGGCTGCGCAATTCACTTTATGAAATCAAGGCGGGGCAGGCCTTCAATGAAGCCGCCTTTTATGCCGAGGTGCCCCGCAACTCCGAGGCGGCTATTATCTGTTATGAAGAGATGATGCGCGAATATCCGAAAAGTAAGCTGGTGGCCGAAGCCCAGAAGCGCATCAAAGAGCTGAAGGCCTTGCAGGAGCTCTCCACGATGGAGGTCGGAACGCTTCCGGTGCGTTCGCGCCCGCTTTTGGGAAAGGAAGCCGGCGATGAGGAGTAAGCGTTTTGGGGGTGCCGTTTTGCTGGCGGCGGTTGCTCTGTGCTCCGCGCGGGCGTCGGATGTTGAGCTGCCCGATGAGCCGTTTGATATTCAGGCCGCACGGCTGGAGTATACCAACGACACGGTTATTGCCAGCGGCGGCGTCACCGGCCGTTTTGAAAACGTGAGAATCCGTTCGGACCGGATTACGGCCAATACCGAAACCGGCAATATGCGGATTGAGGGAAACATTCTTTTTGAGCGCGAAAATGTGGTCTGGCAGGGCTCGGAGCTGGACTATAACTTTATCCAACAGACCGGAGATTTCGGTCCGTCCGTTCTTGAATTTGATCCGGTGCTGATGAGTGTTGAGCATGTCGAGCGTGTTTCGACCAACGAATATTTCCTGCGCGGTGCCGAATTTACGACCTGTCCATGCGAGCAGCGCCATTATCACGTAAAGACGAAGGAAGCGCATCTGGTGGATGGCAAATATCTCACCGCGAAGGACGCTACCTTTTATCTGGGCAGGGTTCCGGTGTTTCATTTGCCCTATTGGCGCCAGGAGCTGAGTGCGGGCATTTTTACTTTTAAGCTGGGTTTTGGCAGCGAGTGGGGTGCACATGCGCTGGTGAAGGCCACCGTGCCGTTGAGCAAGACGGTCGATTCCATTACGGATATTAATCTCTACAGCCGGCGTGGTGTCGGCGTGGGGCAGGGCTTTGCATGGAGCCGTCCCGATGCGGCTGGGCAGATTGCGGCCTTCTATCTTTCCGATCAGGAGACGGATGCGCGTTATGATTCCGACGAGATTGATCAGGATCGCTATCGCGTTAAGTTCGAGGAACTGCGCCGGTTTTCTGAGACGCACTATCTGAACACCAAATGGAACTATCTCAGCGATCCGTATGTGCTCGACGAATTTTTCAAGCGCGAGTATCGCAATACTCCCCAGCCCGAAAACTATGGCTCATGGATTTATGGCGGGCGCCATGTCGGAAGCGAAGCCTTTGTGAACCATCGGCTGAACGATGATTATGACAACCTCAACCGCCTTGACTATTCGGCCGATCTTTACCGCACCCGCCTCGGAAAGTCTCCCTTCTATTTCCAGTCCGAAAACACCTTTTCTCATCTGGAGCGCGCTTATGCGGAAACCAACAGCGTTGCCGCGCGGTTTGATTCGGTCCGCCTCGATTCCGCCAATGTGCTGACCCTGCCGCAGCGCATCGGTTTCCTGAGCCTGGTTCCGCGCGCAACCTACCGCGCGACCTACTATTCCAGCAGCGCTCAGGATGACGACGATGAACTGCGGCGGATTTCCGGCGGCGGGGTGGAGCTCTCCTTTCAGGCCGCCAAAATTCTCTCCGAGCGCGAGCGGTGGTACGGCAAAGGGCTGCGCCACAAAATCGAGCCCTATGCCGATTACAGCCATGAAGATTCATCGATCTCCACCAACCGTCTGCTGCAGTTCGATGCGGTTGATGCGCTGGGGGATCAACACCGCGTTAAGCTGGGTCTGCGCAATGTGCTGCAGACCAAACGCAACGGCCGAACCTCCCGCTTTGTGGACCTCGATCTCTTCACGTTCGGCCGCATCGAAAAGAATGGCGCGACCGATACCTTTTCGCCCCTCTATCTCGATGCCCGCATGCCGCTCACCAAACGCATGATGGTCGACATGGAAGGGGTGCTGGACTGGAATGAGGGCGAGATTACCTGGTTCAGCACGCGCGCGTCGTATCGCAGCGGCGATGTTCGTTTTTCGTTGGAGCACCTCTATGAGGCGTCCACGCGTTCGCTCTGGACACCGCGGGTTGGCCTCTTCCCGGAAGGCGATGTTTCCTTCGAAGGGTATGTGCGCTACGACGACAATGAAAACGATCTCGAAGAGTTTAGTCTGGGCGGATATAAAAACTGGTGCTGCATGCGCTTTGGGCTTGGTTATCATTTTTATGATGATAGGGAGCATCGGGTTATGCTTTCGATTGGCCTTTCTGCATTTCCTGAGGCCAAAATTTCTTCCGGCATGTAAAACGATACCTTATTTTGTTCGTTGCGCGGACTAATCCGATCTCTTTTTCGGGTTTGCGGTGAATATTTTGCCTTTCGGCATTTTCCTCCATTTTTCTTGACTAAAAATTGTCATAAGTTAGGGTGTGTTCATATTTGGAGGTAAAAATATGACAAATCCAACAATGGAAGGTGGGCAGGCGGTCATTCGCTGTCTCGAAAACGAGGGAGTTGAGTATATATTCGGCTACTCGGGCGGGTCGGTTATTCCGATCTTTGATGCGCTGGTTACCACCAACACGAAAATTAACTTTGTTTTGGCGCGCCATGAGCAGGGCGCGATTCATATGGCCGACGGCTATGCGCGCGCAACCGGCAAACCGGCGGTGGTGCTGGTCACAAGCGGGCCCGGCGCAACCAATACGCTGACGGGCATCATGACTGCGCATTCGGATTCCGTTCCGATGATCGTTCTTTCCGGCCAGTCGGTTTCGTGGATGCTCGGCAAGGATGCTTTTCAGGAGGCCGATATTTTCGGCATCACCATGCCGGTTGTGAAGCATTCCTATCTCCTTAAGGATACCAATGAAATTCCGCGCGTGGTGCGCGAGGCGTTCCATATTTCCACGACCGGCCGTCCCGGACCGGTGCTGATTGATATTCCCAAGGATGTCAGCGCGGGGCAGTGCACCGCGGACCTGCATGCGGAGATGGATCTGCCCGGTTACTCGATTAAAGAGGGCGTGAACAATGATAAGGTTCTCGAAATTGCCGAGGCGTTGGCCAAGTCGAAGCGTCCGCTGATTCTTGCCGGACACGGCGCCATGATTTCGGGCGCGGACGACATTCTGAAGACGTTGGCGGAAAAGGCGCAGATCCCGGTTACCACCACGTTGCTGGGCAAGGGCGTTTTCCCGGAAACGCATCCGCTTTCGCTCGGCATGCTGGGGATGCACGGCACGGCCTATGCCAATAAGGCAGTTTGCGAGTGCGACCTGCTGCTGAATATCGGTTCGCGTTTTGACGACCGTATTCTCGGCAAGCCGGATCGGTTCTGCGCGGATGCCACGATTGTTCACATCGATGTCGATGCCGCGGAGATCGGTAAGATGATTCAGCCGCAGATTGCCTGTGTGGCCGATGCCAAGACCGCTCTGAGCGAGCTGGTTAAGCATGTTCCGGTGCTGGAGACGGCGGCATGGCGCAAGCATCTTGACGGGTATAAGACCAAGTTCCCGCTGAAGTTTAAGCGGCAGGGCAGCCTGAAGATGCAGCACATTATCGACGAGTTCTATAAACTCTCCGAAGGCAAGGCGTGCGTGGCAACGGACGTCGGCCAGCATCAGATGTGGGCGGCGCAGTTTTATAAGAGCGACAGCCGTTATAACTGGCTCAGCTCCGGCGGTGCGGGAACGATGGGCGTTGGCCTGCCGTACACCATCGGTGCGGCGTTTGGACGTCCGGACGATATCCATGTCTGCTTTGTCGGCGACGGCGGTTTCCAGATGACCTTCTTTGAGCTGGCGACCGCGGCGCTGCATAAGCTGCCGATCAAGATCGTGGTTCTGAACAATCATTATCTGGGAATGGTACGCCAGTGGCAGGAGCTCTTCTATGACGACCGCAAGAGCGGTGTTGACCTGGAAGGCAATCCCGATTTCGTTAAGCTGGCCGAGTCGTTCGGCATCAGGGGCTTCAACCTGCGCCGTCCCGGCGATGTGAAGCGCGTGCTGCAGAAGGCGCTCGACTACAATGACGGGCCGTGTTTGATCAACTGTGAAGTCGAGAAGACCGATAACGTGTTCCCGATGATTCCCGCCGGCGCCGCAATTGAGGATATGCTGATCGAGCCGCCGAGCAAGAAACTGGACAAGCCGACAGGTTCCACCTAATCAGGAATCTTTTTGACGGGATAACAGAATGGGCAGGATGTTCCGCAATGTTATCCCGTTGATCCTGTAATCCTGTCTAAAAACAGAAGGAGTTTTTACCATGCCGAATTCAGATAAAAACATGCATACCCTGAGTGTCTATGTTTCGAACAAGCCGGGCGCGCTTGCCCGCATCGCGCAGGTTTTTTCGCGCCGCGGTTTTAACATTGAATCGCTGGTGGTTTCGCCGGCGGTGGACGGCCATTTTTCGCGGATGACGATCACCTGCAGCGGCGATCCGGAGGGGCTTGATCAGATCATCAAGCAGCTCTCGAAGCTGATCGATGTGCTGCACTGCATCGACCACACCTACGACGAGTCGGTGATGCGGGAAATGGGGCTGATCAAGATTGCCGTCGATAGCGAGGGGCGGTCCGAAGCGTTGCAGATTGCGGAGCACTATGGCTGCAAAGCGGTCGACCTGACGCCGGATTCAATGATTCTTCAGGTGGTCGGCAGCTCCGAGAAGATTGATGCGCTTGAGGAGATGATTGCCAAGTTTCAGATTATCGAGCTGGTGCGTACCGGCAAGGTGGTCATGAGCCGCGGGCATGAAATGACCTAGTGCTTTTCGAAGGTGCACAAGGGCAGGGGCTTTTCTCCTGCCCTTTTTTATTGTTCCCGGGAGTTTCCCTTCATGAGCACCACCTGCTCGCTGGTGGTATGGAAGCGCTCATCGATGCCCTTGTTGGCGGGCAGGCCGACAATGTTGATGAGCTGATTCATGAGGTAGCGGAGGTGCTGGCTGCTGTTGTGCGCGAGGTCGATGAGTTCGCGCTGTTCGTTGGAGACCTCGCCGACATAGCCGTCCAGCATCATTTCGAGCGAGGCATTGATGGCGGTGAGCGGCTGTTTGAGCTCCTGGGCGACCTCGGAAATGCTGGAGAGCAGCTCCTTGCGGCTCATGGTCCGGCCTTCGCCGCCGATGGTGCCGGTATCTTCTTCTTT
This sequence comes from uncultured Verrucomicrobiota bacterium, assembly GCA_964483355.1. GTDB lineage: Bacteria > Verrucomicrobiota > Kiritimatiellia > Kiritimatiellales > Pontiellaceae > Pontiella. The sequence goes on from CAZABK010000042.1 coordinate 14,022, forward strand.
GAGTTGTTTGGAGAGAGTGTCGAGTTTTTCGCGGGTGGAGTCGAAGGTGTCGCCGATATTTTCGTTGGCCTGCTCGACCAGGTCGTGAACCTGATGTTCGGTACGGTCTTCCGACTGCATCAGGGTTTCCAGTTTTTCAAATACCGTGGCCAAGGTATTCAAGCCGCCGGCAATGTCGGGGCCGCCGGTTCCGTGTTTGGCGGAGTTGCTCCCGACAACGATGTTTTGCCAGTCGGTTTCGGAGAGGCCGCTGTCCTGCAGCAGTTCTTCTGCGGCTTCGGGGGCGTGGGTTTTCAGGTAGGCCTGCAGTTGTTCCTTGTTCTGTTTGATGGCCTGCCGGTGCTCGGCATATTGTCGGGCCGCCAGTTCGAAACCGAGGGTTTCATCCATTTCACGAACCGCCTGCACGATTTGCCGGTCAAGTTCAGGGCAGGCATCGCCGGCCAGGTTACGCATTTTCTCGAGCATGCTTTCCTCAAGCAGGAGCAGCGATTTCTGCAGGCTGGCAATGCCATCGGAGGTTTGAAACGAGGGTTGCGTGCGCAGTCCATCGAAAGTGCGGCGCAGGCACCCCAGCACAATGTCGCTGACGGACTCGCCGGTAAGCTGCGACGCGGACTGGCGAATGGCGACCGATTCCATAATCATCTGTCCGAGCGTCTCCGGATCGGTGGCGGCATGCGCCAGCTCTTCGCCGGTGTTCCCGTCCTCGATGCTGATATCACCCTTGAGAAACGCAACAATCTGATCGACCTGTACGGTGTTTGCTGTCGGTCCCGCAGAGCCGCCGGCGTCATCATCCAGCACCAATACACCTCCAGCGTCCATGCCGGCAAGATCGCTGGTGTTGGCCACCGTTTGTCCTTCCCGAACGGCCTGAAAGCTGATGTCTTCCAGGGCGATGTGATCGAGTGCAGAATCTTTGATGGCATTGGCATAATCCGCGGCTTCGGTATGGGAGAGCAGTTCTGCGAGTTGTTCAAGCTCTTGGGCAGATGTGCCTTTGGAAATCCGCAGTCCGGTAATTTGGAGCCGGCTTAGGCGGCGCTCCAGTGATTTAAGTAGCGTTCCGCTGGCCTGGATGAGGTCGCCATCAATGGTTAAGATGCCGCTAAAGTTTCCGAGTACAATTTGGGGCCGGTTGGCAAACAGGGCCTGCATGGCGGCAAAGGTGGTTTCGCCGGTTTTCCGGGTGGCCGGATGGTTTTTGCCATAGGTGGCAATAATATTGGCGGTTCGGCTTAGCTCGTTAAGTGCATTGGTCAGAGCGGAATCTTCGATGGGTTGGCACATGCGTTTTTGGTCGCGTGATTTCATGTTTGGCGGTCTCCGGAAAGTTGATCGAATATTCAGCAATATCCATGCCTGCTTGCTGAAATTAGTCTAAAAGTTTTTCCATATTATCTGGCACTTTATTTGCTCTGTTTTGCTGAAAGGGAGATGCCATGAAAAAAGAAGGATTTACACTGCTGGAAATCATGATTGTCGTTGCCGTTGTGGGCCTGCTTATCACGCTCGGGAGCCATGCGTTTTTGAGCGGGATGAGCACGGGCCGCGAGAAACAGGCGGCGATTGAGCTGGATATGCTTTCGACGGCGGTGCTGCAGTTGGCCTGGGATACCGGCCGTTGGCCTAACCAAGAGCTGCGTACCCAGCCGGGCAGCACGGAGATCTGGGATATTTCCGGCGATGCCGCCGGCCTGACGGGCGCCGACGATGCCTATGATAATTGGCGCGGACCCTATTATGACGGCGAAACACTTGATCCGTGGGGTAATCCTTATTTCTTCGATCCGGATTACCGGGTCGATGGCGTTATGCGCATTGTGGTCGGTTCGTTTGGCCCCAATGGCCGGGGGCGCAACCGCTACGACAGCGACGACATCTATGTTTTGCTGGATAACTGAGGCGCTTTCTTCCTATTTTTGCCAGGCGGAGATTCCGACCAGGGTTTCCTTGGGGGTCTGGTCGCCGGAAGAGCCGGCGGTTGGACCGGAAAAGCGCCATTCGCTTGCCCAGAGGTTTCCGGTGAGGTAGAAATCCTCGCCGGTGAGCGCCTGGCCGTCAATCCACATGTTGCCGTAGATGGAAATATCGCGCGGGGCATACATCAGGCCGTCCAGATCGACATTACCTTCGACCTTAATGTAGCTGTCGCGGCTGATGACATGGTTGTTTCCGCTGTATCCCTTGCCGTCGTTCATATTGCCCTTGATGTAGATATAGCCGGTAGCCACCACGATGCACTGCAGGTTGGCGTTGCCTTCGATGGTGAGGTTGCCGTTGAACCATTTCACCCCGCCCGGAACATTATTCCAGCTTTGGTCGTTGCTGTAGTTTTTGCTTCCATAGACCTCTCCGTTGGCCAGTGCCGTATTATAGAGTTCCGTCAGGTCGTATTCCGGGAAGGCCTTCTGGGGCACGGAGGTCTTGTTCAGTGTTGCTCCGTCCTTGCTGCCGTTAATGCTGATTTTCGGCGCGGTATAGGTGCTTTGGGTTTCGTTGTTGCCGTTGATCTGGATTTTGGTCGAGGAGGAAAAATGGACCGTTTCCGTGGTATAGACGACATTGCCGTTCACATACAGCTTCTTGTTGGAGTGCAGGGTACCGGTCATGTCTTCGCCGTTGCCGCCCAGATCCATCTTACCTGCCGAGAATACGGTGTATTCCCACGCGGTGCCGTCGATGTCCGGCTCGCCCGGTGTCGAGCTGCCGGTATTCCAGAAATAATCCTCCAGCAGCGCAACCGCCTCGACGCTTTCGCCGTTGCATTCACCGGTTGACTCAACGAGGGCATAGCGGTTGCTGATCGGCGTGACTGTCAGTCCGAAGGCGCCGTCGGCATAGGTGCTCGTGACGGCGTCGCTGTCGCCGCTGAGCTTTGAGGAGAGCGACAGCGCGCCCGTGCCGCTTCCTTCCAGGGTGAAGGCGCTGGGATTGTTCCGCTCGTCAAAATCAACCGAGAGGATGGCATAGGCATGTTCAACGCCGGCTTCGGCATAGGCCTTGGCCTTGGTTTGGTTGATCAGCCGCATGGCGGTGGCATTGCGCTGGGTGCCGCTCTGGATCACCATGGCCATCAGCATGGCGATGACGCCCATGAGAAACATGGTGGTGACCAGGCTGAAGCCCTGGCGGCGGGTTTTGCTGTGCCGGTTTTTCATGGTGTGGTCCTCCTGTGTGCTACAAGCCGGTATTGCGCGGGGCGAGGTTGACTTCCAGTGATGAACTGATGCGGTGCATCTGGTCCTTGGTTGAAAAAATATCTTTATAGATTTCCAGGTTCACGATCAGGGCTGAGCGCAGGGGCTGGTCGTCGACGGTGATCTCGAAGATGCCGTATTCGGGGCCCATGGTGAAGAGCCCGCCGATGTTGACCAGCTTTTTTTCGCCGGTCCAGTCGACGGTAACGTCTTTGAGTTGCGGGGTGGAAAGTCCGTCGTCGCTGGAGGTCAGGGTGGCCTGGAACTGCACATAGCGCTTGTAGGCGGCGCTGATGGCGCAGGGCGAGGTATGGGCGGTAAGGGTGCTCCAGTCGCCGGTGTCCGACAGATCCGACAGATCGCCGGTCCGCACTTTCAGGCTCAGAGCTGTTCCGCTCGGCACTTCGGCATTCCAGTCGAGGTTCTGGTATTGCGGCGCATCAAGCCTGGTGTCGAAAATCGGGGAGACGTAGGTGCCTTCGGCAGGATAAGTGGCTTCAATCGCTGACAGGCCAATGACACCTTTCATGGAGAACGGATCGATGCCTGGCCGGTCGCTCCAGGTTTTATCCTTGGCGGTGGCGCCGGATCCGTTGGTGACCACCATGCAGGTCATGGCGTCGCTGTCGCGGCTGTCAACCCAGATGGCGGGATGGCATTTATCGGCATTATTCACGATGCGGTAGGAGACGAGATAGTTCTTGTCTTTGTCGATTTCAAAGTCCACCCAGTCGGAAACAATGGAAGCACCGGCCTGGGCAACGGGACTTCCGGTATTCCCGTTGAATTTAACCGCTTTAACCGTGGCCTCATTAAAGTCGAGGCTGGCGTTGGTGGTGGAAGCGGATTCGCCGATGAAGACGTTGGTGATGTCAAACTTGCCATTGCTGGAGGCGTCAAACTTCAGTCGGCATTTGCGGCCGTTATAGGCGAACCAGTTGCCGTTGTCGGCGAGTTCGGATCCTTTTTGCAACATGCGCACACACCAGTTTTTCATGAGGCCCGCCGGAGAATCGCTTGGCTGCGAACCGGTCTGCAGTTCTGCTTCCCAGGTGTAGTCATTGCCTTCGAGCTGTACCACATAGTCTTTAGGAGAAAGGTCGAGGTCAAATACGACGGTGGTATCGTTGCATTCATAACCCTGTCCGCGAAAATTGGTTTCCTCCCAGCGGTCGTTTTCCATGCTCAGGGTAAAATTGTTGCCGGTTTGGGTGGCGGGAAAGACGAGCTGATAGTTGCCGTTCCATGATCCGCCTTCGCGGTATTCGGCCGTGGCGGTTGCGCCGCTTTGGCTGCTGACAGTTTGGGTTTCCGCTTCCCGTGCGCTATAGGAGGGCGAGACGCTGAGTTGGTCGATCCCGATTTTATAGCCGCTGCTGGCGCTGTTTTTTTCAATCACCTCAAAGTTGAAGCTGTGGCTTCCGGTATCCAGTAGACAGTAGCCCAGACTGACCTGCTGGCGCGCTTCTTCCGCGGCATACGCGTCGAACCGGCCGGCCTCGGGGGTGATGTTCCAGTTGAGCAGGTTGGCGAAAAGTACGGAAGAGCTTGAGTTGTCTCCGTTCGCGGCGGAAGTGCCATAGCCGGTGTCGACGACGGTGTCGAGCTGCGTCTGGCGCTGGGCATCGCTCAGGTCGGCGCGCGGACTGAAGGTGGTTTTAACCAGCTGATTCGGGGTGGTGGGACGAATATGGTAAATGACCGTATCGTCCCAGATAATGGTTCCGTCGGTGTCCATTTCCAGCAGTCCGTCGCCGTCGGAATCCTTGGCAACAGGGAAGCTGATGGCCTGATAGGGGCCCGGTCCTTCCGGATAGTAAAAGATTTCGTCGAGCGAGGAAAGGCGAAGATCTTTCTTGAGGTGTTCCAGTGCAAGCTGCACGTCAATATCGAGTTCGTCCTGCACGTCAGCCTGGTTGGTGTTGTTCAGCGAAAACATATAGCCGGTGACGGTAAGCCCCAGGCCAATGACCAGAAGGACAATGGCGGCGACGACCTCGATGAGCGACAGGCCCGCTTTGCTGTTTGATTTGCTCATGATTCCGGTCTTTCCAGATAGAGGGCGAAAAAGCTGTTGAGTGTTTCCGTGCGGCCTTCAAATTCCAGCGTCTTGCGGTCCCGGATATCAACGCTGATGGCGACTTCGATAATATTGCTGCTGACTTCGGTAAAGGTGGTGGAGCGGCGATAGTTTCCACTGGCATCCGGCTGGCCGGCGGCATTGATCAGGAGATTGTCTTCCACAAAGTCGATGCGCTGGTCGTGATCGAAGGAGCGAACCAGTTCGAGCCGGTTTTTCGCGATGTTGATGGCGATGTAGTGCGCGCGCGCCATATCGGTCATCTGGCGGTGGGCCAGAAGCACCCTGGCGGCGCCGGTGATGAAAAGGGCAAAAAGCACAAGCGCCACCAGCGCTTCGACCATCGCAATACCCGCGCGCCGCGAGCAGGCTGGTTGGCTTTCCTGTAGATTTGTCTGCATAAATATAACCTCGCTATTAAATAGCAACAAAGGTGCCAACTCTCGGGGAGTGGAACGCGGCCAGGAAAAAAGAGGGGATTCGCTCTTTACAGCAACTCGCCCGGAACGAAATCTCGCAGCAATGCGAATACGGACGGATCCTTTGCAACCTTAACACATAAAATGCGTACGCGAATTTCCGTGAATCAACTTGACCGATAAAGGCGCACTCATTTATACATGATAAAAACAATAACAATTCAAGGTATCCAGGAGGGCCACATGAAACTGTCAACTAAAGGTCGCTATGCGACCCGCATTCTGCTCTGCATTTATCGTCTGCAGGGCGATTTGCCGGTACCGAAAAAACGTATTTCTGAGCAGGAAGGGATTTCCACCGACTACATTGAGCAAATTATTGTTCCGCTTAAAAATGCAGGATTGGTCAACAGCGTGCGCGGGCTGCGCGGCGGATTCCGCCTCGCCAGAGAGGCGGCCGACATTACCGTCTATGATGTTCTCTCGGCGTCGGAAGGCGACATCAATCTGGTTGGTTGCCTGAATGAAGGCTGTAGCAGCTCCGATAAGTGCGTTGTGCAGGGAATCTGGCAGGGTGCCAGCGATGTCCTCAAAGAATATTTCGAGAAGATTACGCTTCAGGAACTGCACGACGACTATCTCAAACGCACCTCCGAGCAACCGATTATGTTTAATATTTAAAACGGGAGATTATCATGCCTATCTACAACAACATCACAGAAACCGTTGGTCGCACCCCGCTGGTGAAACTCAACCGCATCACGGAAGGGCTGCCGGCAACGGTCGCCGTCAAACTCGAATCGCGCAACCCGCTTTCCAGCGTGAAAGACCGTATCGGCGTCGCCATGATTGAAGATGCCGAAAAGAAGGGGCTGATTAAACCCGGCTCCACGCTCATCGAACCGACCTCCGGCAACACCGGCATCGCACTGGCCTTTACCGCCGCCGCAAAAGGCTACAAGCTGGTCCTCACCATGCCTGAAAGCATGAGCATCGAGCGGCGCCGCCTCCTGCAGGTGCTCGGAGCCGAGCTGGTGCTCACGCCGGCGGAAAAAGGGATGCCCGGCGCCATTGCAGCCGCCCAGGAGCTGGTCGAAAAAAATGTCGACGCCATCATGCTGCAGCAGTTCGATAACCCGGCGAACCCCGCCATTCATCGCGAAACCACCGCCGAGGAAATCTGGGCCGACACCGACGGGCAGGTCGACATCTTCGTCGCCGGCGTGGGAACCGGAGGCACCCTGACCGGTGTTTCTTCGGCGTTGAAGGAAAAGAAAGCCGCCCTCAAAGCCGTTGCGGTTGAACCGGCCAAATCGCCGGTCATCTCCGGCGGCAAACCCGGCGCCCACAAAATTCAGGGTATCGGTGCGGGCTTTATTCCGAACAACCTCAACACAGAGCTGATCGACGAGATTATCACCATTGAAGGTGATGCCGCCGGTGCCATGTCACGCCGTCTCGCCAAGGAAGAGGGCATCCTCTGCGGCATCTCTGCCGGCGGTAACGTGTTGGCCGCCGTTGAGCTGGCCAAGCGTCCCGAAAATGCGGGCAAGCTGATTGTTACCGTCATTTGCGACACTGGAGAACGGTATCTTTCCACCTGGCTCTTCGAAGAAAACTAGCCCTGTCGCAAGAAAGTACAGGAACGCGCACCGGACACCTCGCCGGTGCGCTTTTTCGTCCCTGTACTTATGCTTAAAAGGGGTTTCAATGGTTGGGTAAACGGTATAGAGTTCTCCGAATTATGGAACCCATTAATCAGCGCAAACTCGATCATGTCGACATTGTGTCGGACGTCAGCGAAGTCGATCGGCAGAAAAACTGGTTTGATCATATCCACCTGACGCATCGTGCCCTGCCGGAACTGAATCTGGCCGACGTGAATCCCACGACCCGCTTTCTCGGAAAAGGCCTGTCGTTCCCGCTGCTGATTTCCTCCATGACCGGCGGTTCCGATGAAGAGCTGATCAGAATCAACCGCAACCTCGCCATCGCTGCCGAAGCCGAAGGCGTCGCGCTCGCCGTGGGATCGCAGCGGGTTTTTCTCTCCGACTCCGCCGCATCCGCCAGCTTTGAGCTGCGCGACCATGCGCCGAACACCCTTTTGCTCGGAAACCTCGGCGCCGTGCAGCTGAACTATGAAATGGGCTTTGCCGACTGCGAAGCCGCCCTGCAGGTGCTCGATGCCGACGGCCTCTATCTGCATCTCAATCCGTTGCAGGAGGCGGTGCAGCCCGAAGGCGACACCGATTTTTCCGGCCTGCGCAACAAGATCGCCGTCATTGTCCAGACGCTGAAAAAGCCGGTCATCATCAAAGAGGTCGGCGCCGGAATTTCCGCGGAGGATGTTGAGCATCTTCTGGCGGCGGGAATCAAACACATCGATGTAGCCGGAAGCGGCGGAACTTCATGGAGCCTGATTGAAAGCCGGCGCAGTGAAGATCCGGAACTGGGCGAGCTTTTTGCGGACTGGGGAATTCCTACGCCGTTGGCGTTGCGAATGATGAAACCTTACCGGCATGAAGTGCAGCTGATCGCATCCGGCGGAATCCGCAACGGAATTGATATGGTCAAGAGCCTGCTGCTCGGGGCCTCGCTGTGCGGCGTGGCGCGGCCTTTGCTGAATCCGGCGCGCGAATCGGCGGAGGCGGTGCGCGAAGTGATCCGCCGCCTCAAACGCGAATTTACGACGGCCCTGTTCCTGCTCGGTGCAGGCTGCCTCGACGACATACAGGGACGAGAGGAATTTATTCTCGATGAATATTGGAATCGATAGAGTCAGTTTCCACACCTCGCATTATTATGTGGATCTGAAAACGCTGGCCGAAGCGCGCTCGGTGGAGGCCGATAAATATTATGTCGGCATCGGCCAGGAAAAAATGGCGATCCCGTCGCCCGACGAAGATATTGTGACGCTTGGCGCCAGCGCCGCCTGGCCGCTGATGCAGGCGGGCGAGCTCGACGATGTCGAGCTGCTGCTCTTTGCCACCGAAAGCGGCATCGACCAATCCAAGGCGGCCGGCATCTATGTCCATGGACTGCTGGAAATGAATCCGCGCTGCCGCACGGTCGAGCTCAAGCAGGCCTGCTACAGCGGCACCGCCGCCATCCAGCTCGCCATCGGTTTTGTCGCGCGCAACCCGGAAAAGAAGGCCTTGGTAATTGCCTCCGACATCGCCCGCTACGAGCTGGGGAGCCCCGGCGAAGCCACGCAGGGATGCGGTGCCGTCGCTATGCTCATCTCCACCAATCCGCGACTGCTGGCGATTGATCCCGAGTGCGGCTACTACACCGAAGACGTGATGGATTTCTGGCGGCCGAACTATCGTTCCGAGGCGCTGGTCGACGGTAAATATTCCACCATGGTCTACATCCACGCCTTGACCGAGTCGTGGAAACAGTATGCCGAACAGAGCGGCCGCTCGCTCGCCGACTTTGACCGCTTTTGCTACCACATTCCCTTCACCCGCATGGCCGAAAAGGCGCACGCCAAGCTGTGCCGCAAGCTTAAGGTGGAAACCGATAAAGAGCAGATGGAGGCCTTGATCGGCGATTCGCTGCGCTACAGCCGCATGACCGGCAACTGCTACGCCGGCTCCATGTATGTCGGCCTCACCTCGCTGCTCGACACCGCCGAAGAAGATCTGGCCGGCAAGCGCATCGGCCTCTACAGCTACGGCTCCGGCTGCGTCGGCGAATTTTTCAGCGGCGTCGTCCAGCCCGGCTACCAGAATGTGCTCTTTGCCGAACAGCATCAAACACTGCTGGCAAACCGCACCGAGCTGACCTATCAGCAATACGAAGATATTTTTAACTACCGTGTGCCGAGTGACGGCGGGGAATATGTCTTTCCGCAATACAAGACCGGACCGTTCCGCTTCTCGGGCATCAGTCAGCACAAACGCGAATATGAATCGTTGGTGGATTAACGCATGAAAGCAGTGGCGCCAGGCAAACTGATTCTCAGCGGCGAGCATTCCGTGGTCTACGGCAAGCCCGCCGTCGCGATGGCGATCGACCGCAGTGCCTCCTTCGAGCTGACGCCGCAGACCAGCGATAAGGTTTCGTTCGACCTCCCCGGCGGTTCCGGCGGCTCCTTCACCGTCATGGCACTGCGCGACCTCAAGCGCCGCGCCGAAAATAAATACCGCGAATTTCTCAACGGCGAAATCGGCATTGGCTATGTCCTTTCCGCGCCGGCCGATCTCTTCCGCTTTGCCTTCATCAACACCCTTGACGGGCTGCATCGCAAACTCGATTCCGGCGTCGTCCTTAAATTGCGCTCCAGCATTCCGGTCGGCTGCGGCATGGGTTCGTCCGCCGCGACGGTGCTGAGCGAAATCCGCGCCATCGGCCACTACCTGCGCGTCGACTTCAAGCCCGACTGGTATTATGAATACAGCCTCGAAGCCGAAAAAATGCAGCACGGCAAGCCGAGCGGCGTCGACTCCTACATTTCCCTCCACGGCGGCTGCGCCCGCTTTGAACAAGGGCAGGCTTGCTCCATTCCGCTGCCGCGCATGAAAATGTACATGGTCGAAACCGGCATTCCCGAATCGACCACCGGCGAATGCGTCATGGCCGTTGAGCGCGGATTCCGCAACAGCGCCATCTGGAGCGAGTTCGAAGCCGTTACCAACGAATTTGAAAATGCACTGCGCGGCAACGATGCTCAAAAACTGCACTGGCTCGTCCGCGAAAATAACCGCCTGCTTGCCGCCATCGGCGTGGTACCCGAACGCGTTCAGCGCTTTATCGCCGAGATCGAAGCGTGGGGCGGTTCCGCCAAAATCTGCGGCGCTGGTTCCGTGCTGGGCGACAAGGGCGGCATTGTGCTGGTTTTTGCCGACGAGGCGCCGGTCGTGCTCTGCGAAAAATATGGCTATGCCGTTTCGCCCGTCCGCGGCGATCCGCTCGGCACCCGAATGGTCTGATCTATGACCGAACCGCCCGTCATCACCACCTCCGCACCCGGCAGCCTGATGCTGCTCGGCGAACACGCCGTTCTCCACGGACACCGCGCGCTCGTCTGCGCCATCAACCGCCGCATCACCGTCCGGCTCACCCCGGCCGAGGACGAGGAACTTCGGATCGTCTCCACGCTTGGACGCTATGAAAGCCCGCTCGGCTGCCTGGTCGACCATCCTTCCTTCCGCTTCGTGCTGCAGGCCGTTCTTCAGTATCAGGATCAATTTCCGTCCGGCTTTGAGCTGAAGATAGAATCGGAATTTTCGGCCGACATCGGCTTCGGCTCGTCGGCGGCCGTCACCGTCGCCACGCATGCCGCGATTCTGAGTTGGCTGCAGGGCGCGCCGCCGGAACCCGAAATGCTCTTTGCGCAATCCCTGAAAACCGTGCATGCCGTACAGGGCAGGGGATCGGGCGCCGACCTGGCCGCCGCTGTTTATGGCGGAGTGGTGGGCTATACCATGGAGCCGGAGTTTCATCCGCTTCCGGTTTCCGCGCCGCTCACCGCGGTCTATTGCGGCTACAAGACGCCGACGCCGGAGGTTATTGCCAAAGTGGAAAAACTGCGTGCCGCCGACCCTGCAACATATGACCGCATCTATTCCGAAATCGACGCATCCGTAACCGATGCCGTTGCCGCCTTGAAGCAGAACGATCTTCCGGCCTTCGGCGAAATCCTTAACCGCAATCAACAGTTGATGGATCAAATGGGCGTCAATACACCCGAGCTGCAGGAAATCGCTGCGGCGCTGCAGTCTGATCCCCAAATTTGCGGCGCCAAGATTTCTGGTTCAGGAATGGGCGACTGCGCCGTCGGCATCGGCCTCTCCGAACTCGGCGGCCTCGGCTATCCCGTCCATCACCTCGAAATCACCCCGACCGGCTGCGCCTTCCACGATTAGGGCGTTTGAGAAATATTGTAGTCGGTGACCTGCCCTGACCTGCCTGACCTGAGCCCATAAAACTGGACGGTTTTTAATGAGAGTTCTCCGTGGTAAAAC
>CAZABK010000043.1:0-25536 GCA_964483355.1 uncultured Verrucomicrobiota bacterium
GGAGTTTAAGTCCCTTGTGTCTACGCATTTCGGCATCCGAGCATTTTATATTGAGTTTGTCGGGGAGTTTTCCGCCTTAGGTGCGAAGCACCTGCGGCGGATCAGCCGTAGCCTTACGGCGTAGGCTGAAAGTCCCTTGTGTCTACCAATTCCACCATCCGAGCGTGTTGCAATCGGCAAGAGCGCAATAACTAAGCAGTCCGGCCGCCCAAACTCAATAAAAAATGAATTCTTAGCCACAGATGAACACTGATTAACACGGATTTCTTCTGATCTGTGTTCTTTCGTGTTTGTCTGTGGCCATGGTTTGGAGTGCTTTGTGCTAGTTTGCGCTCTTCTGGCGGCTGGCTTTTTTGCGCTCGTGTTCGAGCAGGAGCTTTTTGCGCATGCGGATGTGGTTGGGAGTAATTTCCACCAGCTCGGTTTCGTCGATATATTCGAGCGCTTCTTCGAGGCTCTTGACCTGCGCCGGGGCAATCTTCATGGCGCGGTCGGTGCCGGAGGCGCGGACGTTGGTGAGCTGCTTGGCTTTCTGCAGGTTGACGACGAGGTCGTTATCGAGACAGTGCTCGGCGACCACCATGCCTTCGTAGCACTCTTCGCCGGGATTGACGAAAAAGATGCCGCGCTGCTGCAGGCCGTCGATGGCGAACGGAACGGCTGGACCTTTGCCCTGCGAAATCAGCACGCCGTTCTGGCGCTGCTGGATTTCGCCCTTGTACGGCTCATAGTGCAGGAAGCGGTGGGTGACGATCGCTTCGCCGGCGGAGGCGGTGAGCATTTTGGAGCGCAGGCCGATGAGTCCGCGCGTCGGAATCTGGAAGCGGATGGTCTTGCGCAGACCGTGCTGTTCCATGTCGACCATTTCGCCTTTGCGGGTGCCGGCGACTTCGATCACCTTGCCGGCATATTCGTCCGGCACATCGATGTGCAGAATTTCGATCGGCTCCTCTTTCTTGCCGTGCTTTTCCTTCAAGATCACCTGCGGCTGGGCGACGGACATTTCGAAGCCTTCGCGGCGCATGTTTTCGATCAGGATGGAAAGGTGGAGCACGCCACGGCCGCTGACGCGGAATGAGTCGCCGCCGGTTTCTTCGACGCGCAGGGCGACGTCGCGCTCCATCTCTTTGAGCAGGCGCTCGCGCAGGTGGCGGCTGGTGACAAACTGGCCGTCCTGGCCGTAGAAGGGCGAGTCATTGACGCTGAAGGTCATCGAAAGCGTCGGTTCGTCGATGCTGATGGCCGGCAGCTGTTCGGGGGTTTCAAAATCGGTGATGCAGTCGCCGATGTCGATGTCGGGAATGCCGACGATGGCGCAGAGGTCGCCGCAGGGCACTTCTTCGACTTCGTTGCGGCCGAGGCCTTCGAAGGTGAAGAGCTGTTTGACGCGGGTCTGGGACTGTTCGCCGTCGCGGCGGATGTGCATGAGCGGCTGTTTGGTGTTGAGCGTTCCGCGGTAGACGCGGCCGACGCCGATTCGGCCGACATAGTCGTTATAGTCGATCGAGGTGACCTGCATCTGCACCGGACCTTCGTTGACCTTCGGCGCGGGAATATGTTCGAGGATCGCGTCCATCAGCGGGAGCATCGAATCGCGCGGGCCGTCGAGGACGGTGTCGGCCCAGCCGTCCTTGCCGGAGCAGTAGAGCATCGGGAAATCGAGCTGGTCGTCGTTGGCCTCGAGCTCGCAGAAGAGGTCGAAGACGAGGTCGTGAATGACGTCCGGGCGGGCGTCGGGCTTATCGATCTTGTTGATGATAACGACGGGCTTGAGGTTGAGCTCGAGCGCCTTATCGAGAACGAAGCGGGTCTGCGGCATCGGCCCTTCGGCGGCATCGACGAGCAGCAGTACGCCGTCGGCGAGGTTCAGCACGCGTTCGACCTGTCCGCCAAAGTCGCTATGGCCGGGGGTGTCGATCACGTTGACCTTGACGCCCTTATAGTTGACGCTGATGTTTTTCGACAGAATGGTGATGCCGCGTTCGCGCTCGAGATCGTTGCTGTCGAGCAGGCAGGTTTCCATATCTTCGTTGTCGCGGAAAAGCTGCGCCTGTTTGATGATTTCGTCGACGAGCGTGGTTTTGCCGTGGTCGACGTGCGCGATGATTGCAATATTTCTAATTTCCTGAGCCATGGGGGTCTCCAATAAAAATGAGCCGCGAAGATATCGCTTTAATTCTAAAAAGCAATGCAACATGGCGTAAAAAGGGCTGTATAAAATCGACGGCTTTGGGCAAAGTCCCGCCCCATGATTACGTTTCTTGAAGGCAAACTGGAAAACAAGCAGCTCGCACGCATCGAAATAAACGTCGGCGGGGTGGGCTATGAGGTCTTTATTCCGCTGAGCAGCTACGATCAGCTCCCGCTCGAGGGCGACTCCTGCCGCGTCCTGACCTATCACCACATCACCGATGCCGACCAAAGGCTGTTTGGCTTCTGTTCGGCGGACGAGCGCGACATGTTTACGCGCCTGCTGACCATCAGCGGGGTGGGGCCGAAGCTGGCGATCAGCGCGCTTTCCGGCCTGCCGGTGCGCGAGCTCAAAAACGCGCTGGTCAACGGCGACATCAAACGCATCTCCTCGATTTCGGGCATCGGCAAAAAGACGGCCGAGCGCATTGTGATGGAGCTGCGCGACAAATTCAGCCATGCCGAACAGCTCGATGCCTTTGCGCCGGTCGAGATGGAATCCGGCGACAGCCGTCTGCGCGACGCCGCGCTGGCGCTCGGCGCGCTGGGGCATAAGCCGGATGATGCGGCGAAGATGGTCAAGGGCGTTGCCAAAAAGCTGACGCCGGAAATGACAGTCGAGGATCTGATCCGGCTGGCGCTGACCAAATAATGATTTAATTCTGACGAATGCGGTTGGATATAAATATATAAAGATGCGTGCTTTTATTTTAACGGCAAGGCGTTAAAATTTATCCATGATCGCCAAGGATGATACGCATGCCGTTTAATATTCAGTATGATTCCGACATTGACTGCGTTTTGGTCAAATTTTCCGGGAAAATCACAATGAAGCTGGTGCGTGAATATATCGACGCGCTGCTTCCTGTTCTTAAGGAAACCGGATGTCGCCGCCTGCTGAGTGACACGCGCGGAACCGAACTGCAGCTTTCATCCATGGATATCCTGCAGTTTCCGCGGCTGGCCGCGGCCTCGATCCTGACCTTCCGGCTCGGGCGCGCGGTGGTGGCCTCGCCGGGCACCAGCGGCTACGAGCTCTACGAAACGCTTTCGAAGCTCCAGGGCCAGAAGGTGAAGGTCTTTTCGGACTACGACGAGGCCAAAAAGTGGCTTCTGGGCGAAGAGGGCTAGTTCCGGTCTTTTCTGAAAAGGTTACCGCATCGCTTCATTTTTCCCCTAAATGGATTGACTTGGGAGGGGGCGTTGCTCAAATTACCCCGCTATTTTACCTGAACCACATATCGAGGTTTTTTATGAGCAAAAAAGCAACCCCTTATAAGGAAGAGACGCTGAACGCGTACGGCATGCCCGAAGGTCGCGGCATGTATCGTGCCGACTACGAGCACAGCAGCTGCGGTATCGGCTTCGTGGCCAACCTCAAAGGCCGCAAAAAACATGCAGTAATCACGGACGCCCTGGACATGCTTGAGCGCATGGAACATCGCGGCGGTACCGGTTTCGACATTAAATCCGGCGACGGCGCCGGCATCCTGTTCCAGATTCCGCACGAACTCTTTATGGAAGAGTGCCCGAAAGCCGGCATCAACCTGCCCGCGTTCGGCGAATACGGCGTCGGCATGACCTTCTTCCCGAAGGACGAAGCCCAGCAGGCGGAATGTAAAGAAATCATCGAGCGCAACCTGTCCAAAATGGGGCTGCCGCTGCTCGGCTACCGAATCGTGCCGGTCGACAACTCCGACCTCGGCCGCGACTCCGCCGAAACCGAGCCGAGCGTGCAGCAGATCTTTATCGGCAAGCCGGAAAGCATGGCGGCCGATGAGTTTGACCGCCAGCTCTTCGTATTCCGCAAATATACTGAGCGCGTCGCCAATGAAACTGTGCAGGGCATCGGCCCTGACGGACTGAACATTATCTCCTGCTCCTACAAGACCATTAACTATAAGGGGCAGCTGGTTACCGCGCAGGTTCCGAAATATTTCCTCGACCTGCAGAACGAGTCTGCGGTCTCCGCCATCGCGCTGGTCCACTCGCGCTTCTCCACCAACACCTTCCCGTCGTGGAAGCTGGCGCAGCCGTTCCGCTATATCGCCCACAACGGCGAGATCAACACGAATAAGGGCAACATCAACTGGATGCGCGCCCGCGAAATCCTGCTCGAATGCACCGCCTTCTCCCAGGAAGAGCTGGAAATGATCTTCCCGATCTGCGACATCAAGGCCTCCGACTCCGCCAACCTCGACATGGCGATCGAAATGCTCGTGCTCTCGGGCCGCTCGCTGCCGCACGTGCTGATGATGCTGATTCCGGAAGCGTGGCAGAACGATCCGGATATGGATCCGACCAAACGCGCCTTCTACGAATTTTACTCCGCCATGATGGAGCCGTGGGATGGCCCGGCATCGGTCTGCTTTACCGACGGCGTGCTCGTCGGGGCCACGCTCGACCGTAACGGCCTGCGTCCGTCGCGCTACTGCGTGACCGACGACGATACGCTGATTATGGCATCCGAAACCGGCGTTATTGACGTGGATCACGACCAGGTGAAAATCCGCGGCCGCCTGCAGCCGGGTAAAATGTTTGTGGCCGACCTCGAACAGGGCCGCATCATTTCCGACGAAGAGCTCAAGGGCGACCTCTGCTCGCGCCAGCCCTATCAGGACTGGATCGACCAGACCATGGTTCACCTGAAAGATCTTCCGTCGCCGTCCGACTTTGAACTGAAGACGCCGGATGCCCAGACGCTCTTCAAGCGCCAGCAGACCTTCGGCTTCTCCTACGAAGACATCAACGAAATCCTCGTTCCGATGGCGACCGGCGGCAAGGAGCCGCTCGGCTCCATGGGCGCCGACAATCCGCTGGCGGTACTGTCGGATCGCCCGACCCAGCTGTCGCACTACTTCAAGCAGCTCTTCGCGCAGGTTACCAACCCGCCGATCGACCCGATTCGCGAGCGTGTCGTGATGGATCTGCGCACCTATGTCGGCGGCTTCAAGAACGTGCTGACCGAATCGCCGGAGCATTGCCGCCGTATTGCGATTTCGCAGCCGGTGCTGACCAACGAAGACCTGGCCAAGCTGACGCATGTGGACCACAACCACTTCCAGACCAAGAAGCTCGATATTGTCTTTCCGGCCAACGGGGAAGAGGGCGTGCTGGAGCACACCATCGACCGCGTCTGCCGCTATGCCGAAGACGCGATTGATGAAGGCTACTCCATCATCTTGCTCTCCGATGCCGCCTGCGATTCCGACCACGCGCCGATTCCGTCCGTGCTGGCCGCCGCTGCGGTTCACCACTACCTGATCCGTGCCGGTAAGCGCGGCAAGGCCGACATTATTCTGGAAGTTGGCGACGTGCGCGAAGTCCACCACTTCGCCACCGTGCTCGGATTTGGCGCTTCGGCGGTCAATCCCTACATGGCGCTCGACACCATCCGCAACATGGAGAAGGAAGATCTGCTCAACGGACTCAATTCCGACGACGCGATTCAGAACTACATTAAGGCGGTTAACAGCGGCCTGCTGAAAATCTTCTCCAAGATGGGCATCTCGACGCTCGCCTCCTACCAAGGCGCGCAGATCTTCGAGATCGTCGGCATCAACTCCGAAGTGGTTGATAAATATTTCACCAGCACGGTCAGCCGTATCGAAGGCCTCGGCATGGACGACATTGCCAAGGAGACCCTGCTTAAGCATCGCAAGGGCTATCCGACCCGCGGCGGCGCTGCGAAAGTGCTCGATCCGGGCGGTGAATATTCCTGGCGTAAGGACGGCGAACGTCATCTGTTCAACCCGACCACCATTCGCCTGTTGCAGGAGTGCACCCGCGATAACGACTATGACAAGTATAAGGAATACTGTAAGTCGGTCGACGATCAGAACGAAGCGGCCTTCACCCTGCGCGGCCTGATGGAATTTAATTCCGACCGGCAACCGATCCCGCTCGACGAAGTGGAGCCTGCGGAAAACATCCTGAAGCGTTTTGCCACCGGCGCCATGTCCTTCGGCTCCATCTCGTGGGAAGCCCACACGACGCTGGCGATCGCGATGAACCGCATCGGTTCGCGCTCCAACTCCGGTGAGGGCGGCGAAGATCCGAAGCGTTACTCCAAGCTACCCAACGGCGATGATATGTGTTCGGCCACCAAGCAGATTGCTTCCGGTCGTTTCGGCGTCAACAGCTACTACCTTTCCAAGGCGTCCGAGCTGCAGATTAAAATGGCGCAGGGTGCAAAACCGGGCGAAGGCGGACATCTGCCGGGCCATAAGGTGAACGGCTGGATCGGCCGGACCCGCGGTTCCACACCGGGCGTGGGTCTGATTTCCCCGCCGCCGCACCATGACATTTATTCGATCGAAGACCTCGCACAGCTGATCTACGACCTGAAAAACTCCAACCGCGATGCCCGCGTGAACGTGAAGCTGGTCTCCGAAGCCGGCGTCGGCACGATTGCCGCCGGTGTGTGTAAGGCGAAAGCCGACGCGGTTCTGATTGCAGGTTATGACGGCGGCACCGGCGCTTCGCCGCTCAGCTCCATTAAGCACGCGGGGTTGCCGTGGGAGCTCGGTCTTTCCGAAACCCACCAGACGCTGGTCCGTAACCGCCTGCGTAACCGTATTGTGGTTCAGGCCGACGGTCAGATGAAAACCTCGCGCGACCTCGCCATTGCAACCCTGCTCGGTGCGGAAGAGTGGGGTGTGGCTACTGCGGCGCTGGTGGTGCAGGGCTGCATCATGATGCGTAAGTGTCATTCCAACACCTGCCCGGTCGGTATTGCCACCCAGCGCGGCGAGCTGCGCGAGAAGTTTACCGGCAATCCGGACCACGTGGTGAACTACTTTGAGTTCCTCGTCGCCGGTCTGCGCGAAATCATGGCCGAGCTCGGCTTCAAGACCATCGACGAAATGGTCGGCCAGTCGCAGTGCCTGAAGTTCCGCGACGACGTCGACCATTGGAAGTACAACAACCTCGACCTCTCGCCAGTGCTCTATAAGGAAACCATCGGCGCGGACGAAGGTGGCACCTACCACTGCAAGGACCAGAACCATATGCTCGAAAGCGTCATCGACTGGAAGCTGATCGACGCCGCCAAGGCGGCCATCGAAAACGGCGAAAGCGCGACGGGCGAATTTGACGTGATCAACACCGACCGCTCCGTCGGCACGATCCTGTCGAATGAACTGACCAAGGCAACCGAAGGCAAAGGCCTTCCGGACGGAACCATTAAGTTTAAGCTGAACGGTTCGGTCGGCCAGTCGATGGGCGCCTTCATGTGCAACGGCATCGAGCTGGAGCTCGAAGGCGACGCCAACGACTATGTCGGCAAAGGGCTCTCCGGCGGCCATCTGGCCATCTACCCGAGCAAGGGCGCACAGTTTGTGGCCGAGGATAACATCCTGGTCGGAAACGTCTGCTTCTACGGCGCGACCGGCGGTAAGGCCTACATCCGCGGCGTGGCCGGTGAACGCTTCTGCGTTCGTAACTCCGGCGTCGAAGTGGTGGTTGAGGGCATCGGCGATCACGGCTGCGAATACATGACCGGCGGGTTGGCGGTTATCCTCGGGAAGACCGGCCGCAACTTCGGCGCGGGTATGTCCGGCGGTGTCGCCTATGTTTACGATGCCGATGGTGACTTTGCCGAAAAGTGCAACATGGAAATGATCGAACTCGAAAAGGTTCATGCGGTCAAAGAGATCGAAGAGCTTAAGGGTATGATCGAAACCCATCAGCTGAAGACCGGCTCCACCGTGGCCGCCGGCATGCTGGAAAACTGGGATGAGACGCTCGATAAGTTTGTGAAAGTGATTCCGACTGACTACAAACGCATGCTCAACTACATCGAGCAGGCGCGCGAGATGAGTGAATATGAAACAGAAGAGCAGATCATTGACGCGGCGTTCGATATGCACATCGCGGCCCTGAACGCGTAGGAACAGGAAGTTTTAGCCACAAAGCAACACAAGCAGTCATACTGGTTCAGCGTTGTGAGTTTTGTGCTCTTTCGTGGCTAATAAATAAATTTGTTTAAGTTAGGAGGAAATCTCCCATGGGAAAACCAACTGGATTTTTGGAGTTTGTAAGACAGACCAACCCGATGCGCCCCGAAGAGGAGCGCGTGAAGGATTGGAACGAAGTGTATGTGCTGCGCGACGAACAGACCTGCCGCGAGCAGGGTGCGCGCTGCATGGATTGCGGTGTGCCGTTCTGTCACCGCGGTGAAATGATGCAGGGCGGCGCAAGCGGCTGCCCGATCAACAACCTCATTCCGGAATGGAATGATCTGATCTACCGCGACCGCTGGCACGAGGCGCTCGAACGCCTGCACCACACCAACAACTTCCCGGAAGTCACCAGTCGCGTCTGCCCGGCACCTTGCGAAGCCGGTTGTGTGTTGGGCATCAACGAGCCGGCGGTAACCATTCACGACAATGAACGCGCCATCATCGACAAGGGCTTCGAAATGGGCTGGGTGGTTCCCGAGCCGCCGGAAGTGCGCACCGATAAAAAGATCGCGGTGGTCGGTTCCGGTCCGGCGGGCCTTGCGTGTGCACAGCAGCTCAACCGCGCCGGCCACAACGTAACCCTGTTTGAACGTGCCGACCGGATCGGCGGCCTGATGATGTACGGCATTCCAAGCATGAAGCTCGATAAGAAGGTCATGCAGCACCGTATCGACATCATTGAAAAAGAGGGCGTGGTCTACAAGACCAACACGGAAGTCGGTAAGGATGTTCCTGCGGCTGAACTGAAGAAAGATTTTGATGCGGTTGTGCTGACCACTGGCGCCACCAAACCGCGCGATCTTCCCGTTGAAGGCCGCGAGCTCAAGGGAGTCCACTTTGCCATGGAATTCCTTCACGCCAATACCAAGAGCCTGCTCGACAGCAACCTTGAGGACGGCAACTATATTTCCGCCAAGGACAAGAAGGTGATTGTCATCGGCGGCGGCGACACCGGCACCGACTGCGTTGGCACCTCGCTCCGTCACGGCTGCGAAAAGGTCTCCCAGCTCGAAATTCTGCCGAAGCCGGAGGCCGACCGGAACCGCGTTTCCAATCCCTGGCCGCAGTGGCCGGCCAACCTCAAGACCGACTATGGGCAGCAGGAAGCCATTAAGCTGCAGGGCGATGATCCGCGGAACTTTTCCATCATGACCACCAAATTCGAAGGCGATGCCGACGGCAACCTGGCGGCCATCCACACCGTGGAGGTCGAATGGGTGGATAACGGACAGGGCGGCAAAATGCCGAAGGCGGTCGAAGGAACCGAAAAGCGCACGGAAGCCGACCTGGTTCTGCTCGCCATGGGCTTCCTCGGACCGGAAGATCCGGTGGCCGATCAGCTCGGTGTTGAACGCGACGCGCGCTCCAACTACCGGGCTGAGCACGAAGTTTACACCACCAACGTGGACGGCGTCTTTGCCGCTGGCGATTCCCGCCGCGGGCAGTCGCTCGTCGTCTGGGCCATCAACGAGGGCCGCGGCTGTGCGCGTGAGGTGGATAAATACCTGATGGGCGATACCGTCCTGCCTTAAGCGCCACGCTGTGCTGACAAAACCCGGAGCATCCGACAGGAACTCCGGGTTTTCTTTTTGGTTTTGTTGGGCTACACTGCAGGTCTTCGCGGAGGAGCTGCATGAAGCACGGGCAAATGTTTTGGACGAAGAAAACGTTGATCGCCGCCGGGCCATTGCTGGTGGTGGGGCTGCTTGCGTTGGGCTTGTGGCACGATCTGTTCCATTCGACGGTCTGGTACGACCTTTTCATGCATGTTCTCGGCGGCGGGGTGGTGGCGCTGAGCGGGGTCGGCCTGGCCTGGCACGTTTGGCTGAAGCGGCGGGGTGCCGCGCCGGGGCTGTTGCTGAAAGCGGCAATGGTCGGATTGGTTCTGCTGGTTGCCGTGCTATGGGAAGTCTGGGAAGTGCTCTATGAGATGACTCCCAACTGGACACTCTCCGTCAGTGACACCATATCCGACGTGCTCTCCGGGGTGGCTGGGGCCATCCTGGTATTGCGCCTGGTGCATGGCCGGTAGCTGCGGCTCAGGGATCGTGGGCGTGGATTTCTGTCTCTTCGGTGGTGACGGAATGCTTGACGGCGCGAAGCTCGGCGTCGATGAGTTGGTCGATGGTGGTGTTGGGGCACCGGGCAAGCTGGCCGGATAGATCCTCGGCCTTTTCAAAGATGATTTCCGGATGGGCCCCGCCGGGCGGAACACAGCGGACTTCGAAGCGATACTCATATTCGACATCATCGCTGGCGGTGACCAGCAGGTGATGATCGATGCCCTGATGCAGGAAGTGGTCTTCAGCAATAATGTGACCTCTCATGATAAACCTCCGTTTCATGCGGAATGATACGATCCTTCCCAATGGTTGGAAAGGGAGTTTTCCAATCTTCGAAAAACCGCTACGTTGGACGCCATGAAAGAAAAACTCAACGGACTGATTGTCCCGGTGCTGACGCCGTTTGATGCCGCCTGCTCGATTGATGAAAACGCGTTTATCCGTCACCTGGAATTTTTGGCAGCGCACGGCGTGCGCCGGATCATGGTGAACGGCACGACCGCGGAATTTTATTCGCTGTTGCCGGAAGAGCGTAAAACACTGCTGCAGCTGGCGCGGGAACATTTTGCGGGATTGATTGTTCTGCACGTTGGCGGCCTGGGGCTGGCACAAAACCGAATGGAAGTCCGCTGGGCGAATGAGCTGGGCGCGGATGCCGTTGCGGCGCTGCCGCCGATCTATCCGGCCGGCCTTGCGGCGGAAGGCATCATCGCATATTTTAAGGCACTCGAAAAAGAGGCCGAGGTGCCGTTTGTGCTCTATAACTTCCCGAAGCATGCCGGCAACGCGATCACGCCGGAAATCCTGCAGGCGGTGCCGCATTATGCCATCAAGGATTCGGCGCAGAATCTGGAGCTCATAGAACATACGCCGCGCTATTTTGTCGGCAGCAGCTCCAACCTTTATGATCCGGTACAGCAGGGCGCCGCCGGGTTTGTTGCCGCCACGGCCAACGTGCGGCCGGACCTTTATGCCGCGATGGAGATGCTGCAGGTGGCCGCCAGGGTAAACGAGGCCGCTGTGATGCAGGAAGAGGTGCGCGCCTACAGCGCGCCGTTCAGCGCCGGCGGGGTTCCGCTGCTCAAGCAGTCACTCGCCCGCAAACTGCCCGGCTATCCCGCCAACGTCCGCCTTCCGCTTAAGTGAAATCTCTCACAAAGGCACGAAGACGCAGAGGATTAGCCTTCGTGTTCTTTGTGGCTTCGTGAGAGTTATAATCGGCACATTTCCTTGAACTCGGTGGCGCGGATTTCGATCTCGTCGCGGTTGAGCTTCTGCAGGCGCTCTAGGCTGAACTCCTCGACGCCGAAGGAGGCGGTGATGCTGCCGTAAACCATCGCTTCGCGAATGGCTTCCTTGTCGGTCTTGCCGGAGGCGGCGAGCGCGCCCATCAGGCCGCCGGCAAAGGTGTCGCCCGCGCCGGTGGGATCCTTGAAGTGGTCGAGCGGATAGGCGTGCAGCAGGAAGATATCGTTTGAGGTGAAGAGCATTGAGCCGTTGCCGCCTCTTTTGATGAGCACATATTCGGGGCCGAGTTCGAGTAGCTTGTGGGCGGCCTTGTTGAGCGTGCGCTCGCCGGTGAAGAGCTCGGCCTCGGATTCGTTGAGCGTGAGCATGGTGCACTTGCTGATGACCTTTTCGAGGTTGTCGCGGTCAATATTGATCCACAGGTCCATGGTGTCGATGAGGATAAACCTGGGGTTGCGGACCTGCTCGAGCACATGCAGCTGGAGGGCGGGGTGAATGTTGCCGAGAAAGACGTAGGGCGCTTCACGGTAGTCTTCGGGCAGTTCGGGCGAGAAGGTTTCAAAGACGCCGAGCTCGGTGGAGAGCGTGTCGCGGTTATCCATGTTTTCGTGGTAGACGCCGGACCAGCGGAAGGTCGGCCCTTCGACGGTCTGGAGGCCTTCGAGGTCGATCGACATATCGCTCCAGGTGTCGCGAAATTTCTGTGGAAAGTCAGTGCCGACCACGCCGACCATGCCGGTGTGGGTGAAGATCGAAGCCGCCGCGCAGGCATAGCTGACAGAACCGCCGAGAATCTCTTCGCGCTTTTCAAACGGGGTTTCGATGGTGTCGATTCCGATGGAGCCGACGATGGCAAGATCAACAGCGGGTGTCGTCATGTGTTCTCCTTTAAAATGATTTTATGGCCACAGATGAACGCCGTTTAACACTGATTCGGTGTTGTCTGTACAGGCCGGAACTTTCTTTTTTTTCAGTAGGTGTTCGCCGCGGATTGCGCGGATGGGTACGGATTTTCGAAGTCCACTCCTAATAATATCTGAGCCCATCAGCGTGATCGGCGGTTAAGTTTGGTTGCGGCTGGTCCGCGCTAAGTTGATCCGTGGCTGTCGTTCTCATGGTTTGCTTTAGATGGCGTATAAAACGGAGGCAATGCCGAGCAGGCCGGCAACATAGGTTTGCGGATCCTTTGCGGCGAAGGCAAGCGGGTCGTCCTGCATTTTGCCGCGCCAGGCGAGATACCAGATGCGGGTGACCCAGTAGAGCAGCAGCGGACAGAAGAGCCAGAGGGCCTGCGGGCGGCTGTAGAGCAGGGCGACTTTTTCGCTGTTGAGGTAGAGGGTAAAGACAAAGACTGAGATGTAGCCGCTGGCGGCGCCGAAGGCGAGGAGCAGGGGCAGGTCGCGGACGCAGTAGCCGCGTTCGCGGTTGGTCTGCTCTTCGTCGGAGTCCTTCATTTCCCGCAGCTCGGCCATGCGTTTGACCAGCGCGAGGCTGAGGAAGAGGAAGATCGCAAACTCAATAAACCAGGCCGAGGCGGTGATGCCGGTGGCGACGGCGCCGGCGACGATGCGCATGGAATAGAGCACGGCCAGCGTCAGCACGTCGGCGACGGGAATCTGCTTGATGCGCCAGGAATAGAGGGTGGTGATCAGAAAGTAGGCCATCAGGCTGACAAAGAAGGCGCCGGGCAGAAACAGGCAGGGTACCAGACTGAGCGCGGCCAGTAGCGGAATCAGCAGCGAGCCAGCCGCGATCGGCAGGTCGCCGGAGGCAAACGGCCGCTTGCACTTGCGCGGATGGTGCTGGTCGGCGCTGAGGTCGAACAGGTCGTTGAGCACATAGATCGACGACGCGGCGCAGCTGAACGAGAAAAAGGCCAGCAGTGCGGCGCGCAGGCTTTCGGGGTCGGTGAAGCGATGCGCCAGAAACAGCGGCGAAAAGATCAGCAGGTTTTTCAGCCATTGCTGGCAGCGCAGCGCTTTGGCGAGCATGCGCGGAAGCGGGCGGCGTTCGGTGAAAACATGGTTGGCGCGGCCCGCAAATGTTGCGCGGGCGGGCGCAGTCGCGTTGACGAGGATTATTTCGTCGGCTGCCTCCCAGATGGGGAAGTCGGCGATGTCGTTGCCGGCATAGCCGAATTTTGAAAAGCGTGCCTGGATGGCTTCGAGCTTTTTGGCGTGGCGCAGGTTGTTGCCGGGTGTGCTGGAAAGGGTTTCGTCAAAGATGCCGAGATGTTCGGCAACGGCGTCGGCGGTACGATAGTTTGATGCCGTGGCGAGAATGAGCGGTCGGCCGGCGTCATGTTCCTTGCGCAGATAGGCCAGGAAGGTTTGGTTGTAGGGCAGGACGTCGGCGTCGAGCGAGACGCGCTGCATGACCTGATCCTTGAGGTGGGCCTTGCCCTTCATCAGCCAGGCGGGAATGCGGAAAATACTGGCCGGATCGCGGCGCAGCAGCAGGAAGAGCGCCTGGTGCAGGGTGTCGAGTTTGACGAGGGTTCCGTCAAGATCCACACATAACGGGATGAATTTGTTGTCGCCCATCACGTATCAACGGTTGACGTGTACCTGGAGGTAGCCGCTGCGCACCTTTTCCTCGAGCTTTTTGCGGAGCCACAGACGGATGCGTTCGCGGACGACGGGCACGAGCAGCAGGAAGCCGGAGACATCGGTGATGAGTCCCGGCGTGACGAGCAACGCTCCGGCAATCAGGATCATGACACCATCCATCAGTTGCGGGGCGGGCAGATTGCCGTTGGCCATTTCGCGCTGGATCTGGAAGAGGGTGTTGATGCCCTGCCGGCGCACCATGGTTGCGCCGACGATGCCGGTGAGAAAGACCAGTAGTACGGTGGGGAAAAAGCCGACCATGCCGTGCAGCTCAATCAATACCGCCAGCTCCAGAATGGGCAGGCCGATAAAGAGGGCAATGAGATATTGCAGCGGCATGGTGATTGCTCCCGTTGGTTTAGGATTCGCTGTCGGCTTCGTCGGCCGCAGTGACGCGCAAGTCTTCAAATCCGGCTTCTTCGAGCAGGGATTCGCGCCAGGCGGCGGTCAGCTGGGCGGCCTTTTCGCGGCGGAGAGCATCGGCCAGCTCTTCACGCATGCCGGGCAGGGTCGCGGCTTCGTCGCCGATTTCCTTTTTGGCCACATAAGCCACGAGGCTGTCGGTCGTGGTGGCCACCAGTTCGGCAACGGTGCCGGCTTCGAGGCGGATGGTGGCCATCTGCAGCTGGTAGCCGTTGACGCCGTTGAGGCGGGCGGAGGCGTCGAAGGGTTCGGTGGTGGTGGCGCTCAGACCATATTTGGAAAGGGCGTCGGCGAACGCGGTTCCGCCCTTGACGGCGGTGGCGATCTCTGCGCGGATGGCGGCGGCCTTTTCGTTATAGGCTTTTTCGGCGGCCTCAATCTGGGCCGATTCCATAGCGTCGTCTTTCACGAGGTCAAAGCCGGGCGCCCAGGAGGGGAGCTTCTTAACCAGCGAGATGACATAGACTTTTTCGCGGCCGGGCACCGGATCGCTGTAATAGTGGCTGGCATCCTTTTCGAGCGCAAACGCGGCGCGCGCGAAGGCGGCGGCCGGGTCAACGCCCTTGACCATGTCGGTGGCGGCGAAGGCCGGCGTGTTGGCGACAATCGTGCGGCCGGCTTTTTCGGCGGCCTGCTCGAAGGTGGTGGCTTCGTCGGCAAGCGTGGCCACGAGGGCGTCCGCGGCGTTGACCGCGGCCTGACGGGCAAGAGCCTCGGTGAGGTTTTCGACGAGCTCGTCTTTCACCTCTTCAAGCGCCTTGTATTCGGGAACCGCGTTGGTTGCGGTTTCGGGTTTGACGAAGCGCTGTTTGTTGGCTTCGTAGACTTGGCTGACCATTTCATCGGTCACGTTGCCGGCGACCTGGGCGGTATAGTCGGCGACGGTGTATTCAACATAGTGAACAATCGCCTTTTCCGGGAAGCGGAACTCGTCCTGGTTGGCTTCGAAGTAGGTTTTGGCGTCGGCTTCGGTGACGACCGGCGTGCCGGCGAGGCTGCGCGGGATGGCGGCATATTCGACGGTGAGTTTGTCGGTGAAGAGGTGGAAGCGTTCCTTGATTTCATCTTCGGTGACGAGCGCGCCCTGTCCGGCCAAGGCGCCGGCTTTGTCGATCAGCACGTTTTCCATGAACATGCTTTCGAGGCTCTGGGGGGCAATCTGGGTGCGGGCCAGGAAGGTGTTGTAGATGTTCTGGTCGAACCGGCCGGTTTGCGGGTTCTGGAAGATCGGGAAGCTGCGGATGGCTTCAACCACTTGCTCCGGCGCAACCGTCAGGCCGAGCTGTTTGGCCTTTTTCAGCGTTGCCAGGCGCTGCCAGGCCAGATGGTAGAGCTGTTCCTGGTCGAGGGTAAAGTTCCGGTCAACCATGGCATACATGGATACCAGCAGATAGGTGCTGCGGTAGGCCTGGCCGAACTCGTCGGCACTCACATCTTTACCGAAAAGGCGCCCGACCGTTTCGGAGCCGTTCTGGCTTTGGGGCTGGCTGGATTTGCCGCCGGTATAAACGGTCACGAACGCTACGCTGATCAGGATGGCGAAAACGGTCCAGACGACCTTCGACTGGATAATCTTGTGAAACTTGGAAATCATCATTGCCATGGGTAGTACTCTCTCCTTCCGGTGTGTGTAAAAATAACCCGCAAACTCTAGCGATTGCGGGCGGTTGGGTCAATCGGGAACGCGGGGCTAAAGAATCTTCAGCTTAGGCATGTCCTGAATATCGACGGCGCCGATCACGCGGTTGTTTTCGTCCACCACGATGAGGTCATCGATATTGTACTTTTCATAGATGTTGAGGATTTCGATCGCGAGCATATCCTTGGTCAGGGTGACGGGGCTGCGGGTCATCACTTCGTCGACCGGCCGCTCAACCAGATCGGGCGTTTCGATGAGGTGGCGGCGCAGGTCGCCGTCGGTAATGATGCCGGCGAGCGTGCCGTCTGCCTCCACGACCGCCACGCAGCCGGCCTTGGCGCCGGTCATGGCGAGCAGAGCGTCGCGAACGGGTTTGCCGGCCGCAACGGTGGCGCAGCGTTCGTCGGAGCGCATCACGTCGCGCACATGCAGCAGCAGGGTGCGGCCGATGGCACCGCCGGGATGGAGCTTGGCATAATCCTCAATTTTGAAGCCGCGTGCGTTGAGCAGCACCATCGCCATGGCGTCGCCGAGGGCGAGGGTGGCGGTGGTGCTGGTGGTCGGCGCCATATTGAACGGGCACGCTTCCTGGTCGACCTTGACGGAGACAATGATGTCGGCGTGTTCGGCGAGCGGGGAATCCATTTCGCCGGTCAGGGCGATGATCTTGAGGCCCATGCGCTTGACGGGCTGGATCAGGGCGATGAGCTCGTCGGAGGCGCCGGAATAGCTCATCGCCAGCAGGATGTCGCGTTCGCCCAGCAGGCCGAAGTCACCGTGCATGGCTTCGATCGGGTGCATGGCAACAGCCGGGGTGCCGGTGCTCATAAAGGAGGCGGCCATTTTGTTGCCGATGTGCCAGTTTTTGCCGACGCCGGCGACGACCACCTTGCCGCCGTTGTCGGTGGTGGCCAATATGGAGTCGATGGCCTGTTCGAATCCTTCGCCTAGATCGTTTTTAACCTTTGCGATGCCGGCCAGTTCGATGTCCAGCACTTCTCTTGCGCGTTTCAGATAGTCCAAAGCGTTCTCCTTATGCTTGCAAATGATTCGGGGAAATTAGCCGATTTCTCCCGTCCAGTGGAATTTATTTATTCAAATAATGGAGCCGAAGCTTTATGGTTTGCGGTCATTGATAAATCAGGGGTTTAAAATGGCTGAAAATGGATCAAAGGTTGGATGCTGGATTGCAATTGCCGTGCTGGCGCTGCTGCTTTTCGGCAGTCTGTTGGCCAACATCGGGTTGACGGCGGCCTTTTTTGCCGGGGCGCCGGCTGCGGACGGCGACTATCCCGTCGACGCCGAGCCGGTATTTGACGAAATCTGGTCGAGCGGCTATGGCGAAACCAAGGTGGTGAGCATTGCCCTGCAGGGGGTGATTATGCGCGGCCAGCGAGAGCGCCTCATCGGCTATGACCCCGACATGGTTGAGGTCATCCTTTCGCAGATCCGCGCCGCCACCATCGATCCCGACGTGAAGGCGATCTTCCTGGAAGTCGACTCGCCCGGCGGGGCCGTGACCCCCAGCGACGAAATTTATGCCGCCCTCGAACAGTTTAAGCGCGAAGATGCCGAGCGCGTCATTATGGTATTCATTCGCGACCTCGGCGCATCCGGCGCCTACTACGCCGCCATGGCCGGCGACTATATCATGGCCGAACCCACCGCCATCGTCGGCTCTGTCGGCGTCATTATGCAGACGCTGAACATGAAGGGCCTTGGTGATAAGATCGGGCTGAGTTCCGTCACCATTGCCTCCGGCCAAAACAAGGACATGCTCAATCCGTTCGAGGAGGTCAACACCAACCATGTCGCCATGCTGCAGGAGCTGGTCGACGGCATGCAGGATCGCTTCGCCTCCATCGTTGAAAAATCGCGCGGCCTCGAAAGCCGGGACCTGCTCGACGGCCGGGTTTTGGATGCCGGGCAGGCGCTGCAGCACGGCTTTATTGATGCCGTCGGCTATAAGCAGGATGCCATCGAAAAGCTTATGGCGCTGCTCGATGTGGAAGAGATCTATGTCGTACGCTACTACGAAAAACAGGGCTTTTTTGAAGCGCTGATGAATGCGCGCACGCCGGCGCTGCCCGACTTTAATGCCATTCAGAAGCCCCGCTTCCTCTACCTTTGGCAACCCTAGCGCGGCAAGGCCGCTTAAATTTTAAAATCCGAAACACCCAATTGCGGAGAAGAATATGAAAATCAAAACACTCATCAGCTTGTCATCCATCATTTTCCTGTGCGGATGCGAAACCCTGCAGTCTCCGCAGCAGCGCCGTCAGGCCAATGCGCGCCAGCAGGCTTCCGCCCGTCACACCGAAGAGCTGGCCCGTCGCCTGCAGGCACAGGTCGAATCGCTCGAAAGCGAAAACGTGCAGCTTGCGCAGGAGATTCAGCAGCTCCGCGCCGACATCCGCTCGGTCAGCGGCTCCGTCAATTCGCTCGAATCCAAGCAGGCGCGCGAAATGAAGGAACTCATCAAGCGCGTCGAAGCGCTGCTGAAAAAGAGTATGGCCTCGCGCCCCTCCTCTTCAGGACCGACCTATAGCGGTCCCGGCCGCGAACACGTCGTCCAGTCCGGCCACACGCTCTCCGCCATCGCGCAGGCCTACGGCACCACCGTCAAGGCCATCAAGCAGGCCAACAACCTCAAGTCCGACAACATCCGCGTCGGCCAGAAGCTCTTCATCCCTGAATAAAGAAGGCACTAGGCCAGAGGCATTAGGCACTAGGGGAAACTTGCTTTCTGCTGTGAGCGCGCACCGGAAGAGTTCGCCGCATCACCGCAATTCACTATTGCCTGTTCCTAAGCCCTGCTGTGAGCGCGTTGCGCTCACAGCGCCCAGGCCAGCAACAGGGGAATAGTCACAATCGCGCCGAGGTGGGTGATGAGCAGCGTCGTGGCAATAAAGTCCGAATCGCCGCCGAAGCGTTCGCTGAACACCAGGCTGGCCACCGCCGCCGGCATGGTGGCCACCACTGCCAGAATGCCGTAAGCCAGTTCGCTCATCGGAATCAACTGCAGCAGCAGGATAAAGATCACCGGTGTCACCACCAGCCGCAGTGCCGAAACAATCCAGACATGCCGGTCGAACGCCGCGCGCACATCCAGTGCCGCAATGCGGCTGCCCGAAACAATCATCGAAACTCCCACCGTCGCCTTGCCCACGGTTTCGGTTCCAAAATAGAACAGCTCCAGCAGGCGGCGCAGCAGTTTCGCAAGAAAGCCCGCCTCCGGAAGGGACGGCTGCGCCAGATCGCGCACGCAGACCCAGCCGATTGAAAAAATCAGCGCAATCAGCGGCGGCCCGAACATCATCCGGATGCCTTCGGAAAAACGGCTGGAGCGGTTAAACAGAAAAACGCCCACCGTCCAGACCGTCAGCTCAAAGCCCATCGAGGCAAACACCAGCAGGGCCACGCCCTCCGCGCCCCAGAGTAGCATGACCAGCGGCAGCGGCAGAAAGAGATAGTTGTTGATTGTGTTCTGGAACAAAAACGCGCTCGCCCGCTGCTGGTCGACGCCTTTCATGCAGCGCAGGGCCGCGAGTCCCAGCAGCAGGCCGGTTCCCGCAATCGCCATGGCCATCGCCGGCATAATCCAGTTTTCCGCCAGCTCCATCGCGTTCAGGCGCGTCACCGAAGAAAAGATGAGGCAGGGGTAGATGAACGCAATCAGCACCCGCACCATTTCGCTGGTACCCACCGCGCTCACCATGCCGCGCCTGCGCGCCATAAAGCCGATGGCCATCAGCACCAGAATAAATAAAACCTGTAACGCGTAGTTCATGCTTTCCTCTTAAATGTTGGAACATGGAATACCGGATACCCCGAAATTTGAAAGAACCAACGGACTCTTTTTAGCTGCTGAAAAAGTGGAGCCACAGAACAACCAAGCGCGGACTCTCCGCAAGCGATTTTAGACAGGGTTACAGAGTGGATAAGATGAAGGCGGTCCCGTTAATCCTGCAACAAATTCAAAGAAAGTGAGTTGCAGTGAATATATGGAAAGCAACGAATGCCGCTCCACCCGCCCTGATTCGTTGCTTTCCATACATTCGTTGCCAGTAAAATATCCATGTGGATCTGTGACCGAATTTGCCAGCTGAATCTCCCGTGAGAATTTTTTGATTTCCCGCTTGCGCCGACCGGGGCTCATCGGTATGTTCCCCAATCTCTTTTCAACACCGCTCGGGTGGTGAAATTGGTAGACACGCAAGGTTGAGGGCCTTGTGGGAGTTAAATCCCGTGTGGGTTCGAATCCCACCCCGAGCACCAAATTTACAGAAGGTCAGACTTTCCAGTCTGGCCTTTTTGGTTTGATGGAGGGGACGGATGAGAACCAAGGGTTCGACGCGAGCTTGCGAAGCGAGGCATGCATGTATGTGCATGAGTGCGCAGCACGTACAATCCCACCCCGAGCTCCAAATTTTAAAGATCGATCAAGCCGATCGATTTTTTTTGTGCCCGGACATGATGGGATGAGATGCTGAAAGCGAGGCAGTTCAAGGAACTGCTCCGAAGGGCAAGCCGCCGGCGTAGACACACGAGCCATGCGAAGTGAGACTGCTGCTTGTTAGCGGCCCCTTGAGGTGGATTCCTTGAATCCATCAATCCCATCCCGTGTGTCCGCCGAAACGGATGAAGGCGAGAGCGCCATTTTAAGCCGCTGAACCGGGCGGCTTTTTATTTCTTCTGTCGGAAATAGAGTTGCAGAAAGAATTTCCGTTGTTATTTTCAAGCCAATTGTTTGTTGAATAAATCGGCGACCCCACAAGTGGCTCCTCGGAGCAGAGGGCCGGTTAATCAGGCCGCAATTTAAAGATTGGAAAGGGCATGGGTATTTTTTTGAGCTTAAGTTTGCAAGATTCAAAAACATCAGATTCTTCTTTTGTGGGGAGGTTTTCCACAAAAAAATACATGGCGTACAATGCATTTGAGATAAAGAATGGTGATACTCCATGATAAAACTTGGAATTGCCGAGTTAATAATTTCACTGCTCATTGGTGCGTTTATTGAATCCGTTTCGGCCGAAAGGATTTTGTTTCTTGAGCCGCTGTTGTCGGATCGATGCTCAACCTGGTTGTTAAGCCATTCGACTGAGATAATGGGTTTTTTACTTGTTTTGAACGTTATTGTTTATATTTGGGCTCAATGTAATACTAAAT
This sequence comes from uncultured Verrucomicrobiota bacterium, assembly GCA_964483355.1. GTDB lineage: Bacteria > Verrucomicrobiota > Kiritimatiellia > Kiritimatiellales > Pontiellaceae > Pontiella. Next base: position 21,305 of record CAZABK010000043.1, read on the forward strand.
CACAAAAACAAACCGAAATATACAACAGTATATGCAAAATGGTCTTCGAGGAATTCGTGAAGAAAAACGAAGTGGTCCAGGACTGCGATTGTCGTGTTACGATATTTAAATTCTGTCGTTCAAAAATGTCAGAAGATAAATTAAAATCAGTGGGTCGATACGAGAGCAGCCCTCCTTATAAAAAAGCAAAAATCAGTTTTCTGATCGGTGAGGGATGTGCGGGAAAAGCTCTTAGATTAAATAAGATCGTAGCGCTAGAGATTGATGAGTTTGATGAAATGAAGCCATTGGCCTACGTGGAACAGTGCGAGTCACACTTAAATCTGCCCAAAAGAAAAGTCGCGCAGCTTAACAAAAAATGCGCTGGTTATTATTGCATACCACTTCCCTTTTTCCAGTCAGACAGACCTTGGGGTGTACTCTCTTTGGACTGTGTAAAAAAAGGTGTAATTACTAACCAAATAAACGTCAGAGAAATTGAGAATGCAGTGCTTCATTATTCTGCCCTCTTAGGTAAGGAGAATGTACGATGAACGCTCAAATAAAATATGACCTGCAGGAAAAGCTAAATTACCATTTCAACAGATTTAAAAAAATCCGACTAAATGGATCGGATATGAGCGTCTTGCCACGGCGTTCGGAGATCCCCCAAATCAAGCGAATTTGCTATGACAAAACCCAAGACACTTTCCTTTTAACTTTTATTCACTCAGATCCCTTAACTAAATATGGCCATGGTAATATATATTTCATGGAAGAGGCTGGTGGGCAGGTTTGTGGCATTATAATTTCCAATGCTAGGAAAACCAGAGTCCCAATGTTACACAGGGAATTGAGTGAGGACGTTACATCTGAGCGTGAAAGGTTGAAAAAACGCTGCCAAGGAGAAGAAGCAAAATTGATTGCGGATGTAGAAGATAGAAAATTTTCTTTCTTTTCTGACCTGATAAGTAGCTTGCCTAAGATGCCGCATGAATCTTTTTGTGAGAATGGTGATGAGTGTGAGTGCCAAGACATAAAATTGCCAGGCCAATTAAACTAGCGTCCTCATAAATACGAACGCAAACCATCGACCTTAACATGAAACAGGAGATGGCCGGCGAAATCGAAAAACGCGCCACATCGATGCACCTATCCACATCGAAATACATCAAAATCATCCTGCTCGAATGGCCCGAATCCGGCCAAAAACTTAAACTGGAAGAACGCTAGTTATGAAAAGATATATTAACGAACCCATGGTCATTACCATATGTTTAGCCTCAATGAGTCTAATCGTGGCAATAATTTGTTTTAAGTTCCTAAGTTCCGAAGTAGCAATCGAAAATAAATGGTATTGTGCCAGTGGTGGTTTGGCTGGCTTCGTTGTTTCTTTTGGGCTTCTTGGCAGATACTGCCAATCTCTTTTGCTGAAGTGTCAGCTAGGTAGTGAGCCGGTGGTTAAAGACAAAGAATCTTCAGAAGTAGTTATTCAACCTAATTTAGAAAAAGACTACGATCTTTTTGTTTCGGCACCGATTACCAGTGTTGGCAAAGAGGAATACCAAAGCCTACGAAATGAAGTGTTGGTAATAACGCAGCATTTCAAAACAAAATGCGATATGCAAAGCATACACTATGTTGGTGAACGGGTTGAGTCTTCGGATGAAGCCGAACCCCCTGCCATTTCGATTGAGGATGATTTGAAAAACCTATCAAAATCAAAGCGGTTTATACTTATATATCCCGAACCTTTATTAACAAGCTGCATTGTTGAGGCTGGGTTTGCATTGGCACTTGGTGTTCCGTCTATTTACTTTGTGAAAAACAGAAAAGACCTGCCTTATATGCTGCAAGGAGCCGAGTCTTCTCCCAAGAATGCGGTATCCATATATGAATATAAGGATGCTGATGACCTAATCAGGCTTATTGACCGTTTGAAGAACCGACTCTTTAAAGAATCATAATGGGGAAAAGGAGAAAAAATGAATACATCATCGCCCCATAGGACTGCTCAAAACATCATACACATTCTTAAGCCAAGAGGGCTTACAGTTTCAGTCGCAGAAAGTATAACCGCCGGAAATCTACAGAGCTCCATATCGTCTGTGCCTGGAGCCTCCTCTTCATTTGTGGGAGGGATAACAACTTACGAGATAAATTCGAAGGTTAATATTTTAGGGGTAAATCGAGACTCGGCTCTCTCTTCCAACTGTGTTTCCCAAGATGTCGCGGATCAGATGGCTGTGGGAGCGCAAAAACTGTTCAACACAGATATTTCGATAGCCACTTGTGGTTATGCTGAAGAATCAGAAGAAAACGCTGTGAGCGAGCCGTTCGCATACATTTCAATTGTTATGAAATCAGACTCTGAAGGTGAAAATATAATTCATCGATTCAAAGCCAATCTTGCTGGAAATCGGGTTGAAGCTCAAAGACAGGCAACCCAAATAGCGTTAACAGAACTGCTGCGAGTTCTTGATCCAATTAACGCTGAATAAGCAATGAGACCGTAATTGAAACATTGGGAAGGATCGGGGCATTTTTTGAACTCAATAATGCCATTTCTTTAATAGGCAGGAGGAAAACGCTGGTTGCTTCACTGTGTCCTTTTTTTGTTTTCCACAATAATCCGGCTTTATCGAAAGCCGAGGGCTTGGATTTTGTGCTTCAGGTGGTCCGAAACATTTTTCAAGTGCACCTGAGTGTTTTTGAATTCGCGGCGGACACGATAATTTTTGCGCAGCGCGTCGAAGCCGCGGGCGCGGTTAATTTCGCAGTGGACGGCGGTGTCGCGGATGAGCCGGTCGTCGGTCTCGATGTCATACACCTGCCGCACCAGTTCGTGGAGGATTGCTTCGTCGTCGCGGCCGGTGCCGTCGATTTCCAGGCGCGGAACGTCCGGTTCGGGGAGTGAGGCGGCGATATCCCACGTTTTGTCGATTTCGAAAAAGTTGCACAGTTCGTTGTAGCAGGCGATGGTGCCGTTAAGTTTGCCTTCGTAGGAGTGGCCGGCAATGTGCGGCGAGGCGAGGTCGGTGAGCTTGAGCACATCGGTGCGGAAGGCGGGTTCGGGACTCCAGACATCGATGACGGTGCGCGAGACGGCGCCGCCGGCTTTGGCGGCGAGCAGCGCGTCGTAGTCGCAGACGCTGCCGCGGGCGGCATTAATGAAAACGGCGCCGGGCTTGAGCTGTTCGAAGAAGAGATAGTCGGCCATACGCTCGGTGGGCCACGGTTTGTGTGTTACGAGCGGGACGTGGAGCGTGACGATGTCGGATTCGGCCAGCACCTGTTCGAGTGGCAGGAAGTCGGGATCGGCTGAGATGGCGGCGAGGGGCGGGTCGTTGCGCAGGACGTTCATGCCGAGCGCTGCGCATTTTTTGACGACGCGGCTGCCGACATTGCCGCAGCCGATTACGCCGATGGTTTTGCCTTCCAGGTTAAAGCCGTGGCGGCGGCCGAGCACCAGCAGGGCGGCGATGAGATATTCCGAAACGCTGTTGGCGTTACAGCCGGGGGCGGCGCACCAGTAGATGCGGTCGGCTTCGAGCGCGGCGGCGTTAATGTGGTCGGTGCCGGCGGTGGCGGTGCCGACAAACTTGACGGGGGTGCTGTCGAGCAGCTCCGGGGTAATCCGGGTTTTGGAGCGGACGATGAGCGCGTCGGCATCGAGCAGGTCATCGCGCGTGATTGCGCGATCGGGCAGGACGATGGTTTCTCCCGCACAGGAAAAGGCTTTCCGGCCGAGCAGGACGGTTTCTGCGCAAACGATTTTCATGGCGGCATTGTCGTGCCCGACCGCTGTCGGCTCAAGTTTGAATACGCGGAAAAATCAGCGGCGGTTTTGGCGGAACTGCTGGTCGCGCATGGTGGGGTGGTGTTTGGTGTGGTTCTGGTGACGCTTGTGGGTGGAATTTTTTTTCCAGAGATGCGAGAACCACAGTTTGGAGGTGGCGACTAGGATCAGGAAGAAGGTCAGGAAGCTGGTGACGATGATCGTGAAGATGCCCTGTTGCCGATAGTGGCCGGTGCCGATCTCTTTGGCAAAAAAGGACATGGCGATCAGCGTTCCAACGATCGGAACCAGCACGAGCGCCAGCGTCACCAGCGGATGGGGACGCAGGGTAAAGTGCGGTACTCTTCCTCCAGGATTATGCATAAGCCCCTCTCTTATAAAATGGTGGGCGAGGAGGGACTCGAACCCTCACGCTTGTGGGCACGGGAACCTAAATCCCGCGTGTCTACCAATT
>CAZABK010000044.1:0-25525 GCA_964483355.1 uncultured Verrucomicrobiota bacterium
TGAAGGTTTTTTCCACCGGATTGCCGCGGAACGTATTGTCGCGGACCAGCCGGCGCATCATGCGATTGTCGGTGGTTGAGATGCGGGTGTCGCCGTCGAGTTTCAGGGTGGTGCGGGCGCCGATATAGATTTTCAGGGCATGCATCGGATCAACGAAGGAGGTGATGCGCGGGTTGAGCCCGTGGATGCCTTCGATTAGCGCCAGCTCATTTGTTTTGAGGTGGACAATGTCGCCGCGGAATTCGCGGCGTCCGTGCAGGAACCTGAAGTGGGGCATTTCAATCATGTGCCCGGTTCCCAGTTTGTCCAGATGCCGCTCCAGCAACGGAAGGTCGATGGCCTCGATATGTTCATAGTCATACTCGCCGGCCGAATCCTTCGGCGTCAGTTCGCGGTTCACGAAATAGTTGTCCAGGTTGATCTGATGCGTCGGGATGCCGAGGTTCTTCAGTTCGGCCGCCAATCGTTTGGTGAAGGTGGTTTTTCCGGCCGATGACGGACCCGCGAGCCAGATCCATTTGAGCTGATGGTTTTGGGCGGCAATGATTCGGGCCAGGGCCTGTACTTCCGCGCGTTTGGATTCTTCTTCCTGCCGGATATAGTCGACGACGTTGCCCGCGCAGATAACCTTGTTCAGTTCCTGAACCGTTTCAATTTGAATAGCCATGATGGAGATATAGTAACGCTTCGCGCCTTCAATGCAATCGTTTCGGTAAAGCTGAAAAAAGGGGTTGCCTTTGCAAACCGAATCCCCGATATTTTCGCGCTTCCAAATTATTGGAAACGGGGCGTAGCTCAGCCTGGCTAGAGCGGTTGGTTTGGGTCCAACAGGTCGCACGTTCGAATCGTGTCGCCCCGACCATCTTTAAATCACCGATTGATGAATTTTGATCGGTGATTTTTTGCATTACTGCAGATGACGATGAGAACGTGCGAAGCACGGTTGACGCGAATAAAATGAGCGAGGGCGGTCTGCGATAACAGAACGGCTCCCGCAGGGACAAGCCCATCGGGCGCAGCAATCGTGTCGCCCCGACCATCTTTAAATCACCGATTGATGAATTTCGATCGGTGATTTTTTTGCATTATCACTGATCACGATGGGAACGTGCGAAGCACGGTTGACCTTTGACTCACCTCGGACTGCAATGCGAAGCGCGGATGCTTCCGGGGCAGGGATGCCGTCACTCTCCCTTTGCTTCGGTTTGGCGTATTGCGGTCCGGTTTTGACCGACCGATCACGCGGTGCGGATATCAGCTTCTATCTTTCGCCATGCTGTCAGGCTGACCTCCCAAGTTCCTGAACGCGGGAGTCTGTATCTGTCACTCGTACTGCATGTGCATGCATATCTGTGGCGAGGGCGGCAGGAGTAAATATGATATATTTAATGCTGTTTATACAGTGTGATGTTTTAACGGGGTGATAAGGATATGATTGGAAAAATTTCAGTGTTATTCGGGTTGTTGGCGGCAATGAGTGCGCAGGCGCTGGTTGTGAATGTGGACATTGATGCGCGCACGTCGGATTCTTCGGCGTCGCGTCAGGGAATTGCCTATTCAGGGCAGGGGGCGTATGCCGATGACGGCAACGATTACTGGAACAGTATTTCGACGGGCTCCCGGTCGCTGTCCGGCCTGATTGCTTCGGATGGTTCTGCGGATACGGCTTTGGGCATTTCGGTCAGCGGCGGCGACGGATACGTTCACACTGGGATCACCAACTATCTGCTGGCGGACTATTTTTACGGCACTACCACGACGACGATCAGCGGGCTGGAACCGCATGGTGATTACACGATCTATGTCTATGCGGTCGGAGACAAGTCGGGGCAGGGGTCGACGGTTACCATCGGCGCGGATGAGCAGGTGACCTCCGGCGACAATTCCGGCGAATTTTCTTTAGGCGGCAACTATGTGGTGTTTGATGTGCAGGCCGACTCATCCGGGGAACTTGAGATTGTTTCGAGCGACAAGCTCAACGGGTTTCAGCTTATCGGCGATGTGCCGGAACCGGTTTATAACCTGGTGCATCCGGGGATGTCGCACAACACAGCGGACCTGGAACGCATGAAATACCAGGTGGCGGCCCAGGTGGAGCCGTGGTACAGCTCCTATCTGGAGATGTGCGAGGACTCCAAAGCCAGCTATAACTACACGGTGCAGGGCAGTGTAACGAACAAGGTGATTTATCGAGACAGCCCTCGGACGAACAAAAGCGCGTTTGAGAGCGATAGCCGCGCCGCCTACTATAACGCCATTCGCTGGATTGTGGAGGGCGACAGCCGCTATGCGAACAAGGCGGTGGAAATCTTTAATGCCTGGACGGGGCTGACCTATGTGCAGCATTCCGGAACCAAAACGCTTACGGGCAGCATGATCTATGTGATGCTTGAAGCTGCCGAAATCATTAAGAGCACCTATTCGGGCTGGTCGGCCGCCGACCGGAAGGCCTTCGGCGACATGCTGGTCTATCCGGGGTGGTCGGGCACAACGGTGCCGGATAAGCTGGATCTGGCCTACGAAGACGGCGGGGAGGGCACGTGGTACTGGCGCGTTTATGAGGGAGACCATCGCCGCGCCGGCAACCAGGAGCTGTCCGGCTGGCGCGCCTGCATGGCCATCGGTATCTTTTTGGACAATGAGATCATTTATGACCGTGCCTATCGCTATGTGGCGGGCATGAACCATCGGCCGGACGACCTGGCGTATCAGCCGGGCCCGACATACGTCGATTCGGAGATCACCACCACGCCGTACAACATTGCCTATAACTCGACGCAGTACTCGTCGGTCGAGGACTGGGGATATGACGGCGTGCTGACGAACTATGTGCTGGAAACCGGCCAGTGCGGTGAGGCCGCGCGCGATCAGGGGCACTGCCAATGGGGGCTCAACTGTCTTGAATCGCTTGCCGGAATGGCCTGGACGCAGGGCGATGACCTGTGGGGGGGGGAGGATAACCGCCTCCTGCTCGGGTTGGAATATTACACCCGCTACAATCTATCGTATCTGCAGGCGTATGACGACCAGCCGGATCCGTGGGAGCCGACGGTGGAGTCCGGCGAATTCATTCAGACGCTGAACCGCTGCCGGCGAACCAAGTGCCTGCAGATTAATCCCTATCATGAATACAACTACACCAATGTGTCGCGCGGGGCGGTTTCGGGGCATCAGTATGAGCTGATTGTCGGCCACTATGTCGGCCGCGGTTTAGTAAGCAGCGCCAACGAAGCCAAGTGGATCACCCGCACCCGCGATTACAACATTGCCCAGAGCGGCTATGAAAAGACCGACTCCGGTGGCGCCTACATCGGCTGGGGCGGGCTGACGTTCCGTCGGCCGGACTATTGCTATGGCGATCCGGTGAGCGGGATTGAATCCAATGTGCCGAGTTACGCCATTCACCAGTTGCCGGGAACGATTGAGGCCGAGCTCTACGACTATTCGCAGGTTGACGGCAACGGCCGGACCTTCTATGACCTGTCAGCCGGCAATTCCGGCGGGAAATACCGCACCGGCGGCGATGTGGATATTGCGGCCTGTTCCGAGGGCGGCTACGCGCTGACCGATCTGGAAGACGGCGAGTGGGTCAGCTATACGGTCAATGTGTCGACTTCCGGAATGCATAGCATTTCGGTGCGCTATGCGGCAGAAGAGGAGACTGCGGTGCGCATCGCACTCGGCGGTGAGGATGTGACCGACAATGTGGTTCTTCCTGCCACGGGAAGTTCCAATGACTGGAGCTCCTGCACGATTGCCGACAACCTGACGCTGTCGGCCGGCGTGCAGGCTCTGCGGATTTATTTCCCGGAGACATCGGCCTCCAGCCGCTTCCAAAGCGTCACCGTCAGCAAGGAGGATGATATCGACTATCCGACGACTCACATCGAAGCGGAAGAGTGCGATGCCTCGGCCGGTGTTAAACTGAATGATGCCTGTTCGGATGACGGCGGCGGGTATGATGTCGGCAGTATCTCCGATGGCGACTGGTGCCGCTATGACGGCCTGACTCCTGGCAACGGCACAACCTTTTATGCCCGAGTGGCGCGCCCGTCCGGGCGGCCCGACGTGCGGATGGAGATCCGTACGGGAAGTACGAGTGGCACCATGATCGGATATATTGACGTTCCGGTTACCGGCGGCTGGCAGGTGTGGGAAACGGTTTCCACCACGCTGGATCCGGTGGAAGGCGCTCCCTCGCTCTATATTGTTTTTGTACAAACGGATACGTCGTCGCCGTACGATATGATGAACTTTAACTGGTTGGAACTGCTCATTCCGGAAGAGCCCGTTGCGCCGGAGGGATTGGATGCTGCACCGGCGACAGCTTCTCAGATTGATCTGGTCTGGAATGCCGCCGGCAATGCGTCGCAATACAACCTGAAACGCGGAACCGTGAGCGGCGGCCCCTACGAAGTGATCGCGATCGGTCCGACCATGACCAATTATACCGACTCCGGCCTGCTGGCCGGGACCAACTATTATTATGTCATCAGCACATTGGCCGATGGAATGGAAAGTGCCGATTCGGGCGAAGTTTCCGCAGTGCCGTCCGCTCCGCTGAATGAAGGTGACGTGGTGATCGGCACCGCTGCCGTTGAAAGCGACGGGGCGGCTGGGCGACAGTTTAATGTGTCGATCGCGACGTCAGAACTCGGTCATAATTATCAGGTGTACACCACCGAGAGCCTGGTTAATCCGAACTGGCAGCCGGTGTCTGATGTGGTTCCGGGCAACGGCGCCGAACTGCAGATTGATGTTCCGATCAGTTCCGCTCAGACCAATCTCTTCTATAAGCTGGAGGCCTGGCGCCAGTAAGTGGATGGTTATTGGTTTCGGGGCGGGAGGCTGGCCCCGTCCACCCATTGGCCTTTCACCTGAATCTGACGGGGTATTTGGGGAATGCCGCGGTCGTGATCGTTGATCAATGACATGAGCATCAGCATGCCGACGCGGCCGACTTCTTCGAGGTTTTGCTGAATACCGGCGGTGTTCGGGTTGGGCAGGACATTCTGGGTGGCAACCGCGATATCATCGGGGATGCGGTAACCGGTTTTGTCGAGCAGATCATAAAACCCGATCTGATCCTCTAGGATAGCATCCGGCTTATGCTCTTCGATCCACTCTTTGAGCGCCGCCGCATGCTGCTCGGGAGGGATTTTATTCAGAAAGAGGGGCGGGACAAATTCGGCGTCATCCTGATTGTGCTGCCCCCAGGCAAAGCCGGGATAAAAGAGGCGTTTTAGACCTTTAGTTCCCACGAACCCGATCCGTTTATATCCCAACTCATTCATCTTTGTGGAGGCAATCCGTCGGCGGTCTGGTTGGTGGTAACCAGATGCGCTTCCAGGTTATGAACAGTGCGGCTGAGGCGGACGATGGAATAATCGCCGGCATGCAACTGTTCCCAGTGCTCGAAAGGAGTTGTTTCCGGCGGAAGCAGCAATCCTTTCACGTTGCGGGCGTAGAGAATTTTTTCGAGTTTTTCCAGTGGCATGTCTTCAGTGATCGCAAATTCTTCGATCTGGTATCCGAAGCGGTCGGCGCAGGCGTTGGCCCCTTTCCAGTAGAGGTCGAATTCGGGATATTTCCGCCGCAGCTCTTCCGAAGAGTCTCCGACGGTGATCCATGCCACGACGCCGGAAAAGTCGCGCGCGGTGGTTTTCCAGCGATAGTTGGCCAGCGCGCTGACGGAGGGATCGGGGCGATAGCCGAGTTCCTGTGCGGCATCGATAATCTTTTGGCGCACCTTTTTGGTGATGCGCGGATCATTTTTCAGCGCCCGCGAAACGGTGGATGCACTGACGCCGACATGCTTTGCAACGTCAGCCTGTGATATGCGGCCTGTTGGATTGTTGGAATCTGGTTTCATGCTGAAGTCTTCCATTCATTTGCCCGGTGTAGCTCGGGGGCTCATTTGCGTTCATTCGGCGTACACCCCCGGTTCATTGAGCTGAAATGAATCTATTACGCGTATTAGGGGGTGTCAAATTTTGGTTTGTGCATGGGCATGCACGCGCATGCATGAGCATGCACTGAGGTTTGTTAGGTGATTTTCCCGGCGAGGTGTATTTCTAGTATTCGGTACTAAAAGGATTTTGTGCCTGAACTGCATGTCCCTCGGGCAGTACAGCAGGTGAGTTCTCTGGGCTGAGGGTTCAGGGGAAGGGAAAACAAAAGGAGAAAAAGATGAAGAGAATGATGATAGTTCTGCTTGCCTTTGGTGCGGTGTTTGCCGCGCAGGCAGCACCTATTCTGTTTGACTTGAATACAGATCGTAACGGCGGACGTGTCGATGCTGATGTGAGTGATTTTCAGGATTTTGGAATCACGGAAAACATTATCGGTGCAGATGTGATCAACGTGACGTTGGGCAGTGGCTCGACGCTGAACTATTCGAATGAGGTTAACGGGATCACCATTGCTTCGTCCGGAGGCATGTCAATGTATTCCAGTTCTTCCATTTTGAATGATGTTCTTAAGGAATACACTTATTCCGCCACGACCATCACGATTGGCGGCCTGGACGGATACCTGACCGATGGTGAGACGAATGCACTGTATGTTGCCGGTGTTGGCGATAAGGCGGGGCAGAACTCGACCATTACCTTCAATGGTGAATCGCTGGCGACCTCTACTGCGAACCCGACCACAGAAACGAATTCATCGGTGTTTGTGGTGCGCTTTGAATTCGTGAAGGAAGTCGGAGTTGATTCAATCTCATTTGACTCCTCCCATAAGTTCAACGGCTTTGCCATCGTCAGCCTCGCGGCCCCGGGGCCGGATGTGACCACCGCTGTCACGCCCGCCGAAGGTGCCACCTATGTAACCAACGTACCGACGATTGCGGTGGAGGTTACCGATGGTGAAAAAGCCGTGGATACGGCCTCCTTCACCATGGAGCTGGTTGCCGGCGGGATAACGAATGATGTGAGCTCCAGCGTGGTTGTCGATGGACCTTCGGGCGGCGTCACAACCTTCAGCTACACCCCGATCCTGCCGCTGGAGAACGGAACGGAATATACCGTCCTCTACAGCGTGGCCGGTATCGGCGGGGACGCGGTTGACTACATGTCCACCTTGACTACGGCTCCGGATCTGCATGTCGGAACCACTCCGGTTGACGGCGCAGAGTATGTCGCCACGGACGCAGAAGTGTCAGTGAGCTTCACCAATGTTGCGGTGAATCTTTCGGACCTGTATCTGGACTGCGAGCTGGTTGTCAATTCAACCGACGTATCCGGCGATGTGGCCGTCAGCTATCCGACCAACGGCGTCATGAAATTCGAATATGCGCACGCGGGGCTGGAATCCGGCCTGGACTATGACGTGCAACTGAACGTCTTCCGTACCGATGATTACACCAACACGGTTGAGTTTTCGTTTGGATCCGCACTCGATACGAATGTCTATCTGATTGGCCCCGGCCTCCGCAACGGCGGTTTCGAGCTGGTCGATGGCGAAGAAGGATATGCCGGTCAGGTTCAGATCAGTACGGCTCGGGTCGATGACTGGTCCGATGACACCGGTGCCGGCGCGAAAACCGAAGCCATCGGTTCTCCCTCGGAAGGCACCCGTGCCCTGGTAACCGGCGGCGGCAGCGAAACCTACAACATTACAGAAACCACGATTGCAGATGGCGACATCTTTGAATTTGCATGGAATATTCCGGGCCGCGCCAACGGCGTATCCGTCGGTTTGGCCTATTTGGATGGTGTAACCGTTGGGGTCATCAGCAATTCGCTGGTTTATACCAGTGACTCCACCGGCGAATTTACCGGCTCTTACCTGGTTGATTCCTCCAACGATCCGGATGCCGTCGGCAAGCAGATCGGCATCATCATCATCGACGACAACGCGGGCGGCGGCGCCGTATATGTGGACGAAGTTCGCCTCTACTACGGCAACATTGGCGTTAAGTCGGTTTCTCCTGCTGACGGCGCGACCGGTGTAGCCGCCACGGAACCGATTGAAGTGGTCATTACAGAAGCGGCCAGCCAGGTCGACACAAACTCCATTGTCCTGAAGGTGAATGGCGTTGATGTCACGGCTGATGCGGTGATCAGCGATACCGCCTCAGACGTTACGGTTACCTATACCCCTGCCACGGGACTGCTGGTCGGAAAGAATTTCGTGTCGATCTCCGCAAGCGGAACGCCGGAAGGCACGCTCAGCCAGTCCTGGAGTTTCCTCGTCGATCCGACGGGCGCCTATCTGATCAGCCCCGATCTGCGCAACGGCAGTTTTGAGCTGTCTGGCGGCGTACAGGCTTCCGGTACCGTGAGTGACTGGACCCTGATCGATAACTGGGGCGATGATTCCGGCAACGGAGCGAAAACTGAAGATAACAGCCTTGCCACGGACGGCAGCCGCATTTTTGTTACGGGCGGCGGAAGCGAAACCTATAACATGACCGATACCGCGATCAGCAACGGCGATCGTTTCGGTTACAGCTTCGTGGTTGCTGGACGTTCCTTCGGTATAACTGTTGCCTTGGCCTATCAGGATGGTGCGGATGTCGTGGTCGTCAGCAATTCGATGAATTATGTGAGCGGCGGCTCTACTCCGTTCTCGGTCAATGGGGCGTACACATTCACTTCCGGCTCGGAACCGGATGCCATCGGCAAGCCGCTCGGCGTGATCTTTATCGATGATAATGCGGGTAGCGGTTCGGTACAGATTGATGAAGTGCGACTCTATACCGACGACAGCGCTCCGACCGAAGCTCCGGTAATTGAGTCGGTCAGCGTGAACGGAACAACGGTTACGCTCTCCTGGACAACCCAGAATCTGGGACTCTACAGCCTCCAGAGTAAATCCGATCTCGTCTATGGCGAATGGGTCACGGTGCTCAGCGGTCTGCCCTCCGGCAGTACGACTACCAATGTGACTGCCAGCGGCGTCGATCTGGAGTTTTTCCGGGTCATCAGTGAATAAAGATAGCGGGCTGCATTCGGAGCTTGGCTCTGAATGCTTCCTTTCTAAGGCGGCGGGATCTTCGGATTCCGCCATTTTTCTGCATGCCGGCCGGTTCTCTTTGGGCAGAGTGCGGACCGTTTACAGGATACGACCTGTCCGAGCTGGACGAGTGCAGGAGATCAATATTATCGAACTCGACACTGAAAGCGGCGGGACCGAGGTTTCTGTCCGTGAGCTGAAAACGGAAAGTAATCCGTGAAGAGGAAAGCTTTAAATCGCGGGATGAATATTTTAGAGGGAAGGCTTTCCTGCTCAGGGCAGGATGCCGCTCTTATAGGCCTTGGCGACAGCGGCGGGGGCATTGTGGACGTTTAACTTTTTGTAGATGTTCGCGATGTATTCACCGACGGTATACACGCTGAGATCGAGCTGGTCGGCGATCTCTTTCTGGACGGCGCCTTCGGCGATGCGGGCAATGACTTCCAGTTCCCGCCTGGAAAGCTCCACAACGGATTCTGTTTTCGGCTGCTTGTTTTTCAGTGAGCTCATAATGAGCGATGCCAGGCCCGGATCCAGCGTTGCTCCGCCGTCGTGTACGGTTTGCATCCCTTCCAGCAGGCGGGGGACAGAGCTGGCTTTCAGGAGATAGCCGGCGGCACCGAGCTCAATGGCACGTAGCACATCTTCCTGCATGTCGGACTGGGTGAGGATAATCACTTTCGCTTCCGGAAGGAGCTCTTTGATCCGGGGCAGGGCATCAAGGCCGGAGATGCCCGGCAGGTTGAGGTCGAGCAGGATGAGGTTGGGCGCACTCTCTTTTGCAAGCGTTGGGATTTTCCGCAGGGCGATGGCTGCGGTGCCGAATTCCTGTGTCAGTTCCATACCGTCGGTTTTAGCAATCGCCTGTGCGATGCCTTTGCGGTAGGCGGGATTGTCTTCGATGATCAGTATCTTAATCATGAGATTTATCCGTTTGCTTTCTTGATCTTCAGTGTCAGCGTAATACAGGTGCCGCCGGACGGTTGTGTGATGCTGAGTTTGCCGTGCATCAGCTGGGCTCGCCTCATGATCGACGGCGGAGGTTTGCCGTTCAGGCCAACACCGTTATCTTCAACCGTCAGGATAAGTTGTCGGTCTTGTATGCCGAGATCCGTTTTTACTTTCGATGCGCCGGAATGCCGAATGATGTTGGTGAGGCACTCTTTATAGAACAGATAGAGATCGATGCGTTTGCGCGGCGAAAGATGTTGAAGCTCAGCTTCCGGAGCGAAGGTGCAGACATGGTCGAGGTCGGCAAGAAAACGCTCAGCGGTATGCTTCATTTCGAGCACAAGGTTCTCGTGGTAGCACTCCGCATCAAGCATCTGCGTGACATAGCGGGTTGAGGCGCTGGTCATTTCGGTGAGGTTCCGGATCTCGTCGAGATTCTGTGCCAGCTGTTCATTTCCAGACTCTGGAACTTCCATTTTTGCGAGATCGCCGAACAGGCCGATGGCGTGCAGGTTGGCGCCGATTTCGTCGTGCAGGTCGGCCGCAATCCGTTTTTTGATTTGCTTCGTGTGGTGAAGATGGATCCGCCGCGCCAGGATCATGCCGCCAACAATAAACAGCGTCAGAACACCTAAAACCCAATACATGCGCTGCAGATTTGTCTGCTGCCGGGCAAGACGCCGGTTGATTTCCGCCGCGATCAGCGGGCGCTCTTTTTCGAGCTCATGGCGGCGCGCCAGTTGATGCATCCATTCGCGCAGCGGTAGGATGTCGCCGTAGAGGTTGCTGCCGTCGGTGAGTGCGGAAAAATCGCCTTGGATTTTGTTGGGCAGGTTGATCGGAATGACCGGCTTGTTGCGCGCGATGTTCCGACCGTTGGAAAACAGTTCAATTTCGGCAAAGCCGAACCGGAACAGCGGGGAATCCTGATTGATCGTGATGTCTTCCTTTCGGAGGAGGCGCGCGAGCACCCCCAGATGGATCGGAGGAATATTCAGGCCGAACTCTGCGGACGGCGCGGTGATGCGAACATAGCGGCATGTTGTTTCAGGAATCCGCCACATCATGATGGGGCCGGCTTCGACTGCGCTTTTGTAGCGGGTTTCAAGCAGTGGCCTTGCATCGGAAAAATCGGCCCGGAGTGCGCCTTCAATGCGCAGGTGGCGGGGAAGGCCGAAATCGCTGAAGTGCTCCTGCGGCACCATGGTTCCCTGGTCGACCGCGTGCAGGTGAATCCGGGAAATGCGCTGCGGTTCCTGCAGGTCAATCATGATGCTCGGCGGCTGGGCGCCCAGGGCAATCAGGGCCAACGTTTGTTCGCCGCGCGCGGTGTCCATGATGAAAGGCATATGTCCATCCACCAGAAAGCGCGGGTTCCAGGCATCGGAATGGCCAGTGGATGCGGTTGATGTTTTGACCGGCCGGTGCAGCGCAATATTTTCTTCGCCGTGGAAAACGAGAATCTCAGACAGCTGAAAGGTATAGCGTCCGTCCAGACCGCGCTGCGTCAGCGCAGGCGCTTCAATCCGTATCCACGCCGCTTCCGTATTTTCGACAGGAATAACGATCGGTGCCGTGCGCGGAAGGATGTTGGTGACTGTTGCAATCAGTTGGCCGGTTTGGTCGTCGGATAGACCGGCGCGAATCAGCAGTCTTTCCGGCAGGCCGTCGGCCTTAAACTCGATTCTTGAGTCGCGGCGGATCACCGGAGCAATCACGATTTCTTCAAAGGCCTGAATTGAGCCTAAGTCGATTTCAATCCACTCTTCATGGTCGTCCGAGTAGTAAGATTGTGAGCGGTACCCGATTGAACCGCTGTCGCTGCGCAGGCTCAAGTGCGCCAGCGTTTCGAGCTCGGCGTCGATTGCCTGCAGCTGCTTTTCCAGCTCGCTCAGAGATTGACTCTCCCGGGCAGGCATCTGTGCGGCGACCGAAAGGGTGCCGAGTGCAAGCAGCATGGAATAGACTGTGGGATATCGAAGCACAGAACACTTATACGCTGAGCTTGCAAAACGATCAGCCTCAAAATTTCCCCTTAAACACGGGGAATGACAAAAAAACTGAGTTATGCACACTTTAGTTTGTTAACTACGCGATTTGGAGGAAGACAAATATGAACAGAGTATATTGGATGGGCTTGCTGATCTCAGGATTGTTAATGGGGTGTGTCGAGACTGAGGTGGCGGAAACCAAGGTGGCCGTGGATTGGCCAAATTATATCGCGCAACAGGATCAGGTGTTTAAGCGCGTGCCGCAGCTGTGGGACGAGGCGCCTTTTGTCGGCAACGGCGTGATGGGCTCAATGATTTTCCAAACCTCGGACAATCAGTTGACCATTCAGATCGGCCGCGGCGATGTACAGGAGCACCGTATGGCTTCCGGAAAACATGCGGCCAACAATGTGCTGCCGGACTCCTCGCGCCTGCCGGTGGGTTACTTTACGCTCGATACGGTTGGAAAGATTAGGGACTGCGATCTGCGCCTGAACCTGTGGGACGCGGAAATTACCGGCACCATCAGCACGGATAAAGGCGATTTCGATATCCTGGCTTTCATCCATTCCGAACGCAACCTGCTGGTGTTTAAGGCCGATGCGGATCTGAAGGGAGCGGGCTTTACCTACACCTGGCATCCCGGCGAAGCATTCTGTCCGCGCGTGAAGGGCAAGCGTAAAAACGGCGGCACATACCGTCCGGAATATGACGGCAATCCGGACCCGGTCATCACGGAAGGGGCGGCGCTCAGCACCTGTGTGCAGCCGATGCGCGCCGGCGGTCAGACTGCTACGGTCTGGTCCATTGAAGAAGACGGACGAACCCAAACCCTGCTGGCGAGCGTCGGTCATACCTTCCCGGCGGAAAATGCGCTGGAGCTGGCGACGGCCGATGTTGAGTTTGGTAAGAAAACCGCGCTGGATAACCTGCTGAAAACGCATCGCGTCTGGTGGAACAATTTCTATCAGCAGAGCTTTGTCTCCCTGCCGGATGCCAAGATGGAAAGTTTCCTGTGGGCACAGCATTATAAAATGGCCGGCACGACCAAGGGCGGTCAGCTGCTGGCGGATAACCAGGGCGTCTGGATGCAGCCGGAAACCGGCTGGCCGGCATGTTGGTGGAACCTGAATATCCAGCTGGCTTATTCGCACATGCTGCCAGCCAACCATCCGGAACTGTCCGAAGGATTGGTGAATATTCTTTGGAAATACCGCGACAACCTGGCCCAAAACGTGCCGGAAGGAATGCGTCACGATTCCGCCGCCATTAATACCGTCGGCGGGCAGGATCTGCTCAGCCCGATCGGCGATCCGCGCTCCAGCAAACGGGGGTTGTCCACCGGCAATCTGACCTGGGCGCTGCACAACGCCTATATGCAGTATCGCTACACGATGGATGAAGAGATGCTGCGCGAAAAAATATATCCGCTGCTGACACGGGCAATTAACTACTACTTCCATTTCATGGTCGAAGGCGACGATGGAATGATTCATCTGCCGAAAACCAGCTCGCCGGAATACGGCGATGCCGAGGACTGCAACTATGACCTCGCGCTGCTGCGCTGGGGCTGCCAGACGCTGATAGACTCCGCTGCGATCCTCGGAATCGATGATCCGATGATTCCCAAGTGGAAGGATGTGCTGAAGCGCCTGACGCCGTATCCGGTTGATGAAACCGGCTTTATGATCGGCAAGGATGTGCCGTATGCCAAATCGCACCGTCATTATTCGCAGCTGCTGATGCTCTATCCGCTGTGCATGATGGATCTGGACGACCCGGAGCAGCGCGCGCTGGCGCTGAAGTCGCTCAAGCACTGGCAGAGCTACCCGGAAGCACTGGCGGGGTACTCCTACACCGGTTCCTCGTCGATGTATTCGCTGCTCGGCGATGGAGAGATGGCTGAACAGCGCATGCAGGAATTCTTTAACGACAAGCTGCTGCCGAACACCTTCTACAAAGAGGGCTCCCCGGTCATCGAAACCCCGCCGGCCGGCGCGCGCTCCATTGAGGATATGCTGATCCAGAGCTGGAGTGATAAAATCCTGGTCTTCCCTGCGGTTTCGGCAAAATGGGAAGATGTTTCCTTTGCCAATCTGCGTGCCGAGGGCGCGTTTCTGGTGAGTGCGGTCCGCAAAAACGGCAAGACATCCTTCATCGCCATCGAAAGTCTGGCCGGCGCTCCGTGCCGCGTGCAGACCGGCATCAAGGGCAGGCTCAAGGTTATCGGCATTGAATCGGCCGCCGTGAAAGATCTGGGCGACGGAGTGGTTGAAATTAATCTGCCGAAAGGGTCTACTGTCGTACTGTCTGATGAATTTTACAGAGGTAAGTTTGTCATTGAGCCGGTGCGGAAAATATTCCATGAGGATTGGCGCTGGGGCGTTAGGTAAATTCCACAAAATCGAGGTAGATTGGATGAAAATGGCGGGTTTGGCAGTTTCCGGACTGTGTTTGTTGGGAGGTATGATGGCTTCGGGAGTTGAACCGCTGATTCTGGATATGGTGCACCACAATCCGGGGG
Source organism: uncultured Verrucomicrobiota bacterium (assembly GCA_964483355.1). Taxonomy (GTDB): domain Bacteria; phylum Verrucomicrobiota; class Kiritimatiellia; order Kiritimatiellales; family Pontiellaceae; genus Pontiella. Next base: position 14,425 of record CAZABK010000044.1, read on the forward strand.
AACCGCTGTACGTCAGTGCGTACAACGATCCGGCGGTGATTCAGGATATGGGCTTCAACGGGAAGGTCTATTTCCTGTTCGAATCGCCGATGCTGGCCATCAACTGGGAGTCGGTCGATAAGGATATCCTGCCGACGGGCACGCCGGACCGCGAGTGGGTGGATGCCAAAGCCAAGGTGGTGAAGGCCAATCTGGCACGCTGCAAAAAGCTGGGCATGCAGACCTATGCCATGTCCGACATGGTCCTGTTTCCGAAGCTCCTGATTGAAAAGGAAGGCATTGAGACGATCTTTGGGGACGCACGCAACCCGCGCGTTCAGGAGCTGATCCGTGCGCAGGTGCGAGAAATGTTTGCTCAGTTTGAAAACTTTGACGGCCTGGTGGTGCGCATCGGAGAAACTTACCTGCACGATGCGCCGTTCCATAAAGGAGCGATCCAGGATAAGGGCAGTCCGGAAAAAACCATCATCCCTCTGATGCAGCTGCTGCGCGAAGAGGTTTGCGAGAAACTGAACAAACAGCTGATCTTCCGTACTTGGAGATCGTTTGACGAAAATCTCGATCGCTATCTGAAGGTCAGTGGTGCGGTTGAACCGCACGAAAACCTGACCATCAGCATTAAGCACTGCGAAGGTGATTTTCACCGCGCCAACGCGTTCAGCAAAATTATCGGGCAGGGGCGCCACAAGCAGATTGTCGAAGTGCAGTGCGCGCGGGAATACGAGGGCAAGGGCGCTTACCCGAATTATGTCTGCAACGGCGTGATTGAAGGTTTTGAGGAGCACGAACGCATGCCGGAGGATGCCATCAATAGCCTGCGGGAATGGGTCGAGCAAAAACCGGAGCTCTATGCCGGCATCTGGACATGGACGCGCGGTGGCGGCTGGGACGGTCCATATATTACCAGCGAGCTGTGGCCGGATCTCAATGCGTGGGTTATGGCCCAGTGGGCAAACGACCCCGCAAAAAGTGAGGCGGCGCTGTTCAATCAGTACGCCAAAGAACAGCTGAAACTGAGCGACAACGATGTGGCTAAGTTTCGTGAGCTGTGCCTGCTCTCCGCCGACGCCGTGGTGCGCGGGCGCAACACGACGCATCGGGACATGAACGTGTGGTGGACGCGCGATCAGGGCATTGGCTGGCCGTCGCCGGCCCAAACCGCGGAAGGACAGGCGCGCAACCTGCGCCAGAAGGATGAGTCGATCGAAATGTGGAAACGCATTGTAGAGCTTTCCGAAGAGATCAAATGGGCAACGCCTGAGACGCGCGAATTCGCGGTCGGCTCAGCGTATTACGGCCTGCATCTGTTTGAAATCTACCGGGCGGCAGTTTATCTGTCGGATGCCGCAGCGCGTGGCGACCAAAAAACGATGAAGCTCTGGGTTGCAGCCTATGACAAGGCGTGGGAAGCCTACAGCCAATTGCCGGATAGATTCTCTTCGCTCTCGACGCTCTACACCCAAGAGTATGCCCGTCATTGCAAAAACCCACTTGATAAGGAAGTGGAAAAACTGCGTGCGGAGCTGATGCAGTAGATGAAAACGTTAATTCCGCTCATCGCGGTTGCATTGGGTTTGTTGTCCTCCCTTTCCGACGCAGCACCCACTCACTTGGTGGATGAGGCGCTGGTCTCCATTACCGAATTAGAGGACGGAACCTATCTGGTGGACTTCGGGCGCGTGGCGTTCGGGAATGTACGCCTGACTCCCGCTGCAGATTGCACGGTTAAGGTCCATTTCGGTGAGGATTTCAAAGACGGACGCGTCAACCGCAAACCGCCGGGAACGGTGCGCTATAAGGCTGCGAGGGCGGAGCTGGCCGGCGGTCAGGCAACGGTTGTGGCTCCGGAGAAGGACGGGCGCAATACCCGCATTGATCATACATGGAACCCGCCGGCGATCTTGACACCGCCGGAGTGGGGCGTGATTTTGCCGTTCCGCTGGCTGGAAATCGAAGGTTGGAAGGGCGAGCTGACGCCGGAGCAGGTGATCCGCCAGTCAGCTTATGCATCCACGTGGGATGATCAGGCTGCATCTTTTAAGTGTTCGGATGAAATGCTGAATAAGATCTGGGAACTGTGCCGCTATTCCATCAAAGCCACCACGTTTGCCGGCGTGTATGTCGACGGTGACCGCGAGCGTATTCCATACGAGGCCGATGCCTATTTGAATCAGCTCAGCCACTATTATACCGACAACGATATTCAGGTGGCGCGTGATACGATCGATCATTTGATGGTGTATGGGACCTGGCCCAGCGAGTGGCCGCCCCACATGGTGTTTATGGTTTACGCCGACTGGATCTTTACGGGCAACACGGCCTGGGTGGAAAAACATTATAACGCGCTCAAATCAAAAATGCTGGCCGATCGCAAAGGGCCGGACGGACTGATCACCACCACTGCAAGGCAGATCAAGAAGGGCGATATTGTCGACTGGCCGAAGGCAGAGCGCGACGGCTATGTGTTTACATCTCGCAACACCGTTGTGAACGCCTTTCACCTGCAGGCACTGAAGCTGATGGCGAAAATGGCACACGTGTTGGGAGAAGACGCAGATGCGGCCTATTTTGAGGCAGACTATCGAGCCACGCGAAGTGTTTTTCAACGAACGTTTTTTGATGCGCAAACAGGACGCTATAAAGACGGGCTCGATACGGATCACCAATCGTTACACGCCAATCTGTTCCCGCTGGCGTTTGGGCTGGTTCCCGACAATGCGTGCCGCGGAATGGCCGACTGGCTGGCCGGGCGCGGTATGAAGTGTTCGGTTTATGCCGCACAGTACCTGATGGAAGCTCTTTTTGAGAACGGAACGGTTGATGAGGCGCTCGCGCTGATGATGGCGGAGGGCGACCGCAGCTGGCGGCACATGGTGGAGAGTGGCGCGACGATCACCTGGGAAGCCTGGGATCAGAAATATAAACCGAACCAGGACTGGAACCATGCCTGGGGCGCGGCACCTGCCAACCTGTTGCCGCGCTATATCCTCGGCGCCGAGCCGCTGGCGCCCGGATGGAAGACCGTGCGTGTTCGTCCCAATCCTGCGGGACTTGCCTTTGCGAAAGGCAAAGTGCCGACCCCGCACGGCCCGATTCTGATCGATTGGAAGCAGCAGGAAACCTTCACGTTGTCCCTGACTTTGCCGGAAGGGATAAGCGCAAGAGTTGAACTTCCAATGCGTGGAAAATCCTCAAAGGTTTTTCTCGCCGGCAAGCCGGTTGAGGCTGAACAGATAGATGGGCGCTGGGTGCTCGAAATCAAAAATTGCACAACCGTTCAGCTTGAGGTGAAAGCGATTGTTTCGAAAGAAATGTAGTCTCGCTTACCCGAGCAGTTCAGTTCGCTAGTCAAAGCCTACGAACTGCTTATGCCTGCGACAGGCGCGAAAGCGGCTCCCGCCCGCAACACCGACGCTTAGCGACTGCGGGCTGGTTGCCTTACGCGAAAAATGAACCGGCACTGTTTTTGCGCTGTTTAGTGTGTTGAACCGAGCCTTTGGCTCTATTTCCTTCGAACATTATTTACTGCTTCGCTTTCAGCGCGGGCTACTTCCGCTGGTGAAATGTTTTTGCGTTCCTTGTGTTCTTTTGCGGCGAGAATTTTGGGTTGCGGCGATGCCTCTCTCTCGTTGGTCGAGTCCTTCCTGTCCATATACGCAAAGAGCCGAGCTTCGGTAGACAGGCTTGAAGCCTATCCCACTTTCTCGCATTTTGTAGTGCTTGTGCCCCCTAAAAGGCGGGGGTGTGCTGTTGAATTCTGACGTGGTAATTTATGGAATGGTGCTCTGCAAAGTCAGCGCTCTTTTTTCTGTATGTTCCGTGGTTTAAAATGATTTTGGTTGGGAGGCGTAAAAAATGAAGATGATTCGAGTAGGATTGGGGATAATTGCGTTGATGTCAGCGGTCAGTGCCGTTGCTTCCGGACAAGGGAATGATTCACTCAGCCTGTGGTATCAACAGCCGGCAAAAGAATGGAATGAGGCGTTGCCGCTGGGCAACGGGCGTCTGGGGGCCATGGTCTTTGGTTCCGTCGCTAAAGAGCGGCTGGTCCTGAACGAAGAGAGTCTTTGGGCGGGGGCGCCGCTCGATGTCTATCCCGACGACTTCAGCAGGCATCTTGAAAAAGTCCAGCAGCTGATTCTCGACGGCAGGATTGATGAGGCGCACGAATATGGCCGGACGAATATGACCAAGGAGCCGACTTGCTTCCGCTCCTATGAACCGCTGGGGGATTTGTGGATGGAATTTTCCGGTTCGGATGCCGACACGGATTACCGCCGTGATCTCGATCTCCAGTCGGGGGTCGCAACCGTGAGCTATGTACAGGACGGCGTGCGCTTTAAACGCGAACTGTTTATCTCGGCCGTCGACGATCTCATGGTCATCAAGCTCAGCGCGGACAAGCCCGGCGCAATTTCCGCGCGCATGAGCATGACCCGCGCCAAGGACCTAATCGTCACTGCCAAGGGCGACCGTTTGATCATGGACGGCCAGATCGTCGATGTTGAAGCACCCGAGGGCTACGACGACAATCCCGGCGGCTCCGGCCCCGGCGGCGAACACATGAGGTTTGCCGGACGCCTGCTCGCGCGCACCGAAGGCGGGAAGGTTAAAGCCGATGGCGATGCGCTTGTGATTGAAGGCGCCGACGAGGCCGTTTTGCTGTTCACTGCAAAAACAGATTATAACGTTGAGCTGCTTAATTTTGATCGCACCATTGATCCCGGCAAAGTATCCGATGAGATTCTCGCGAAGGCCTCCGCGAAGTCGTGGGAGCAGCTGTTCAAGGACCACGTCGCGGATCACCGCTCTATGTTCGACCGTATGTCGCTCGACCTTGGCGGCCATGCTGCGGCGAAGAAGCCGACGGGCGAGCGCCTCAAAGCTTTGAAGCAGGGCGCAGATGATCCGGCTCTGCTGGCGCTCTACTTCCAGTTCGGCCGCTATCTGCTCATGGCCAGCTCACGGCCGACCTCGCAGTTGCCGGCCAACCTGCAGGGCATCTGGAGCCATAAGATGTGGGCGGCCTGGGAGGCTGACTATCATCTGAACATTAATCTGCAGATGAACTATTGGCCCGTCGATCTGTGCAACCTTTCGGAAACCATTGATCCGCTGGTTAAATGGTTTGTGCCCACCACGGAAAAGGGCCGGACAACCGCGAAGAAGCTCTACGACGCAGACGGCTGGCTGATCTTTCTTTCGACCAATCCGTTTGGCCGGACGACACCGAGTGGTTCCAACGCGGACTCCCAGTTTGACAACGGCGTGCTGGATCCGCTGGCCGGCGCATGGATGGCGATGGCGCTGTGGCGTCATTATGAATTCACCCAGGACAACCAATTCCTTGCGGAGACGGCCTATCCGGTACTGAAAGGCGCGGCGGAGTTTCTGCTCGATTACATGGTTGAGGATAACGACGGGCGGCTGGTTGTTGTGCCGTCGACCTCTCCGGAAAACTCCTACTTCCATCCGGGGACTGGAAAACCGGTGCGCATCACGAAGGGATCAGTCTATTCGATGGCGATCGTTCGTGCGGTGTTTGAGTCGGTGGTGAGCGGATCGGAGATTCTCGGCGTCGATCCCGGTTTTCGCAAAAAGCTCCAGTTCGCGATGGCTAAATTTCCGCCCGTTGAAATCGGCGCGGACGGCACCATCCAGGAATGGATTGAAGACTACAGAGAGACGAATCCCGGGCACCGTCATATTTCGCACCTGATCGGCCTGCATCCGTTTTCGCAGATCACGCAGGACGATAAGGAACTGTTCGAGGCGGCCATTAAAACAGTCGAGCGCCGTCTGTGCAGCGGCGGCGGACATACGGGATGGAGCCGGGCGTGGGTTATCAACTTTTACGCCCGCCTGCTCGACGGCGACGCCGCGCATGAGCATACGTTGAAGCTGCTGCAAAAGAGCACGCTGCCCAACCTGTTCGACAACCATCCGCCGTTCCAGATCGACGGCAACTTTGGCGGCTCTGCCGGGATCGCAGAAATGCTGCTGCAAAGCCATGGCGGTGAAATTCATCTGCTGCCGGCGCTGCCGAAGGCGTGGCCGCAGGGCGAGGTGAAAGGACTGCGCGCCCGCGGCGGCGCTACGGTCAATTTGAAGTGGGCGATTGGGGCCGTAACGGCTGAAATTACATCCGACAAGCCGGGAGGCTATCAGGTGCGTTATGCCGATCAGGTCATTCCTGTAACGCTGAATGGAGCAGGACATGGCGTGGTCATCCAAATTAAGCGGTTGAAATCTGGCGAAACAGAAATGATCACAAAAGAGCGGTGTCTCTAAAAGAGGTTGTGCTTCTGCAAACATGCCAACGCGGGCTCCACCTCATGGAACCGCGTTATTGTCGATCAGGCATCATGGATCCCTCGACCCAGTTGCCTTCGATGAGGATTTCGTTGCGGATGGCCGGAATGCCGAAGTTGTTCTGGGTTAACAGGGCGGCCAGGGTTCGAACGGCGGTTCGGCCGATCTCTTTGGGTTTCTGATCGATGCCGGCATTGATGTGGGCGGTGTGCGTTGTTGTGGTGGCCAGGGCAATGTCTTCCGGGACGCTGAAGCCGAGCCGGCTCAGGAGTTCAGGCAGGTCGAGTTCTGTGTCGGACAGGATGGCCTCCGGCCTGTGATCGTTAAGCCAGTTTTCAAACAGCTCTTCTTTTTCTGCCGCGGACCATTCCCAGGGGACCGCCAGCAGGGGAACCTGCTGTCCTTTCGGCAGGTTATACTGCGCCCAGAAAAAGCCCGGCCCGAACAGGCGCCGCCGTCTGTGGCGCGTGACGAGCCCGATGCGTTCGTAGCCTTTGCCCCTTATGGCATCGAAGGCGATCATGGTGTTGGTGGATTGTGCGCTGGTTACAAAATGAGTCAGTGGGTGCATTTCGCTTCGGCCGAGGCGGACGGCCGCATAATCCGCCCACGGGAATGAGCCCCAATCGATCGGGTTGGAGTAGTCGCTCGGCGAGAGCAGCAGGCCGCGAATGTTTCGCGTTTTGAGAATGGTGTCGAGCCGTTCCGGGCGCAGCTCGGCCAGCGCAAATCGTTCAATGCGGTATCCGAGCTCTTTGGCGGTTTCCTCTGCGCCTTTGAGATAGAGGGAAAACTCCCGGTTTTGATCGATGATCTGCGGATCGGGCTGCAGGTTTAAGAATGCGAGGGGCAAGGGGTCGTGCTGCTCCTGGTTGACCTGACAGTATTTGGCCAGCGCGGAGAGCATCGGGTCGGGCGAATAGCCCATTTCTTCGGCTTTGTGCCGCACCTTGAGGCGAACCCCTTCCGTGATACGCGGGTGGTTACGCAGCGCCAGCGAAACGGTTGTCTTTGAGACGCCGAGGGCATTGGCAATGTCCTGGTGGGTGATGCGTTTGTTGGGGTTGGAAGAGCTAGGCATAGATTGGTTTATAAAACAGAATTTCTAAAAACACCATAGTAATCTGGTAAACTAAATGAAAGGTGGATGGTTTTCAGGGCAGGTGTATTTTGATTTCTCACTCATTTCAGAATGTCAGAGCGGAGAAGATAGATATGAAAAACAGATTGAGATTGGGGCGAATTATGGCGGCATTTGTGTCCGTAGCGTCGTTGACGTCGTTTGCAGGCGACCGCGTGCTTTCGTTTACGAAAGACGCTCAGGGAATGGATTTCAAAACCGAGCAGGGTCAGCTGTCTCTGGACTGGTATGGCGACGAGCTGGTGCGCGTTCGTTTTGTGCCGGGAGGCGTGTTTAAGCAGGATAAAGCGGTGCTCGATCGCACCATGCTGGTTGACGGAGCGCAGCAACCGGTGGCCTGGGAGCTGAAAGAGTCGCCGGCGGGACTGGTAATGAAGTCGTCGGCCCTGTCGGTGGTGGTGAACCGCGAAACAGCTGCGGTTTCATTTGTAGACGCTGTCGGCAACGAGCTGCTCTCCGAGCGCGCCGGCGAAAACCGTTCCTTCAAGCCGTTTAAGTGCGGCGAGGTCGACACGCTGAGAGGCCGCCTAGTGTTCGATATGGACGACAGTGATGCGATCTACGGAATGGGCCAGCATCAGGATGGTTTCATGAACCGCCGTCATGTGCCGACCCGCCTGGTGCAGCACAACACCCGCATCTCCATGCCGGTAGTGGTGTCGCCCGCTGGCTACGGTCTGTTTTTTAATCACATGACCCAGATGGATCTGAACGAAGGTTCCTCGGAACCGCTGACGGATCTGAAAATAACCAATGTCGACGCGGTTGTTCTGGAGAGCACCGAAGAGGATATGGCATTGCATAAAGCGGCGGAGCGTTTTAAGACGACGGATTACAAGCCGGCGGTTACCGGCAGTGCGACCTTTACGCCGACCGTGTCAGGCGTCCATGGTTTCTACATTCGTCATGCCGATCCCTTTAAGAAGAAACAACGCCCGCTGCGCATTTGGTTGGATGGTGAAAAAATCCTGCACTACATCAACTTCTGGAATGAATCGGCGATGGGCGGCTCTGTGGAGTTGGAAGCCGGCAAGACCTACAAGCTTGAGTTTGACGGCGCGGTGAAAGATTCCACGTTCCAGGTGGCGGTGCCGGATAACCGCTTTGATGTGGCGATTGAGTCGGCCGAAGACCTCGACTATTTCTTCCTCGGCGGCAACACCATCGACGCGCAGATTCAGGGCTATCGTCAGCTGACCGGTGCCGCGCCGATTCCGCCGAAATATATGTTCGGCCTGTGGCAGTGCCGCGAGCGCTATAAGACGCAGGATGATCTGCTGACGAATGCGCGCGAGTTCCGCGCACGCAACATTCCGGTCGACATCATTGTTCAGGACTGGCAGTGGTGGAGTGCGGATCACAGCCGCGTGTTCAACAAGGAGAAATACCCGGAACCTAAGGCGATGATTGATGAGCTGAAGTCGCTCAACCTGCACTCCATGTTCTCGGTCTGGGCCGAGGTGAAGAACAAGGGCGATGAAAAACGCTGGGGGCATGAGGCGCTCAATGGCGACAACCTCAACGTGTATGACGCAGACAACCGCGAAATGTTCTGGAGCGAAGTGCGCGAAAACCTGTTCGACATCGGCGCGGATTCGTACTGGTTCGACAGCACGGAAGGATTCCCGATTCACATGCGTGCCAACACGGAGTATGGCCCGGGCTACATGCATCACAACGACTTTTCACTCTTCGTGAGCATGGCGTCCTACGACGGCCACCGCGCCGCCGGAAACGATACGAAACGTCCGCTTATCCTGACCCGCTCCGCCTGGGGCGGCCAGCAGCGCTACGGTTCGGTCATGTGGTCGGGTGATATTTCCAGCACGTGGGACCATTACCGCAAGCAGATTGCCGCCGGCTTGAATTTCTGTATGGCCGGGGTTCCGTACTGGACCACCGACACCGCCGGTTTCTTCCGCACGCCGGGCTTCGTTCCGCAGGTGGACGGTGGCGCTGAAAAGGATCAATACACGTCAGAGTATTTCAACGAACTACTGACGCGCTGGATGCAGTATTCCACTTTCTGCCCGGTGCAGCGCACGCACGGATACCGCAGTAAAACCGAAATGTGGCGCTATAAGCCGGAAACGTTTGCCGCTATGCTCGATATGGTGAAACTGCGCTACCGCATCCTGCCGTACAGCTATTCGCTGGGCGCCATGATTTCCAAAGACGGCTATACCGGCATGCGCGGCCTGGCCATGGACTTTGGCTGCGATCCGAAAGTGGCGGACATCTACGACCAGTTTATGTATGGCCCGGCCTTCATGGCCTGTCCGATCATTGAAGAGGGCGCCCGCACCCGTTCCATCTACCTGCCGGAAGGCACGAAGTGGATCGAGTTCTGGGCCGGCGGCTCCTATGAAGGCGGCCAGACCATGGATGTGGATGCTCCGTTGAACCGCCTACCGGTCTTTGTGAAAGCCGGCAGCATTGTGCCGTGCGGCCCGGACGTTGAATACGCCGAGCAGAAGCCGTGGGATGCGCTCGAAATCCGCATCTATCCCGGCGCGGACGGCAGCTTCACCCTCTACGAAGATGAAGGTGAAAACCACAACTATGAAAACGGCGCCTTCTCCGAAGTCACCTTCAGCTGGAACGATGCTGAGAAGACGCTGACCATCAGCGACTGCAACGGCGAGTTCCCGGGCATGCTCAAACAGCGCAAGTTCAACGTCGTTGTTGTGCGTCCGGTTGTGGGCGCCGGCATTGCGCTCGAAAGCAACGTCGACCAGACTGTGGAGTATGAGGGCAACGAACTAGTGATTCAGCTCTAGTATTGAGGTGCAGATGAGCGTTTGTGTCGAATTTGATGTCAGGAAGTTGTTATGAAGTTTTTATCGAATCGTATTTGGTCCTGCGTTGCATGTCTTGTCGCTCTCGGGGGCGCTCCTGTTGATGCGGCTAAGAAGGGTGGGAAGCGCAGCTTTGATGTTCGCATTCCGGACACGATGCGTCAGACGCCTGATTCTGAAGCGCGGCTGGATCAATGGTTCCGCGATGCCAAGTACGGTGCGTTTATTCACTTTGGTGCCTATTCGCCGCTGGAAGGCGAATACAAAGGCCGCGGGTCGCAGCATGCCTATTCCGAATGGATTGAGCTGGCAGCCAAAATCCCCGCCACAGAATACCGCAGCGAGGTCGCGGCCAAATTTAATCCGGTGGACTTTGATGCAGAAGCCTGAGTGAAAGTTTTTAAGGATAGCTGATAGATGTCCTCGGAATGAATTTGGCAGGTCTCATTGAGCCGCATTCCTTGATACATAACTATAAGGACCGACCAGTATTGCGACGGATGTTTAGGATCGAACTTTAAGTTATCCCAAAGGGCTTTTAGTTCATCTTGTGAATATGACCGGTCAATATCATCCACCTCCGGGACAAACAGCTTTCGTGCCGGATTAAGTCCCTCGTAGTCTTCTTGATCGATGGCAAAGGTAAATACCGAATGAATATATGCAATGATGTTATTGATAGTTTTGGGTGAAATCGTGTCATCTTCATCGAGATGGTTTTTGCAACACTCCCGAAGATTCATATCTCGCCAAGGTTTTCTTTTCTTTCGGTTGGGTGGAAGTTGAAGCAGACATTTTGACCTGCCCCCATGGGTTGGACAGAACCTAATGAGAGTCCAGGTGGTTTAGG
>CAZABK010000045.1:0-24962 GCA_964483355.1 uncultured Verrucomicrobiota bacterium
ATAGTGGTCGCCGCCGGCCGCAACCCGGTATTCCGAGACAAATGCGATCTTTTTGCCTTCGGATTCTTCAGAAAGAACAAAGCGAAAGCCGAGGCCTTCATCAAACACCCGGCAAAGCAACTGAACGGGAATCCCGTCGGCTTTGAGGTTCAATGTCAACTCATTGTGGTGATCGCGGATTTCGCTGAACTGCCCCCAAACCGGCTTCCAAGTTGAATCGTTTTCCGCAACCGAATGATCCACCACGGACATCTTTTCACCCGCAAAAATTTCCACCTCGGACTCGTTCACGACCGGACGATCATCCTGCCGAACCGAGTACCACAGCTCCCCGCCCTTTTCCTCAACGCTGACCGCAACGCGACCGTTTGGCGATTCAACCACCAACGGCTCAGCGAATGCTCCGCCCGCAGCCAATACGCCGATTAAAAGTATCCAGTTTTTTTTCATTTCTCTAATCTCCAATTTGTAAACGGCCAGTAAGGCGCGAGCGCATCTGGTCACGACGCGCCGCTCAAAGTCAAAAAAAACAGGAGGCCGCGATCTGCCTCCTGTTGCCAACGTGCTGTTGTTTTATTCAGCGTCCCTGACTGTTAAATAACCATGGGCGGACAAAAATTTAAAGCTGTGTTTCATGGTTTCATTGAACGCATCGTCGCTATTGCGCTTGCGAAAGAAAGAGCCGTTAAAGAATCCGTGGCCTTTGCCTTCGAACGGAACGAGGAGGCACTCATTCCCGGCTTTCTTCATGAGCCGATCAAATCGTTCGGCATTTTCGAACGGTACGGTCGTATCCTTTGTTCCATGGAACAACAGTGTCGGGACGATTCCCGGTTTCACCTGATGGCAGAGCGACAGATCCGTCTGCTGTTCCGGCGGGAAGCGCTTCGCGCCGAACCCTTTATCGGTCGTATCGAGCACCGGGTTAAACAGGATCATCAGATTGGGGATCGAACTGATCTCTTTGTTGTCGCCAGCCTCTTCGCAGCCATCAACCACGCCGGTGGCGCCGGCAATATGCCCGCCGGCCGAGCCGCCGGAGGCGACGATGCGGTCTGGGTCAATACCCAGCTCGTCCGCGTTCTCACGAAGCCAGCGCACCGCTGTTTTGGCATCTTTCACACATTCAAACGGAGTCACGCCCTGGCGGCTTTTAATCCGGTAGTCCGCGGAAAACCCGACCATTCCCTGCCCGGCGAAGGCACGCGCCTGCTGATAAAACTGTTTCGGCGTTCCGGTTTCCCAGCCGCCGCCAAAGAAGAAAACAATCGCCGGACGTTTGTCGGATGTTTTGAACCCTTCCGGCTCAAACACCTGCATCTTGAGTTCAACGTCTCCAACCGTCTTATAAACAAGCTCGCGATCCGGTTTCATCCCCGCGCCAAACACCAGCAGAGGACACAGCAGCAACAAACCGATAGACGTGATCTTAACTCTCATCTTTCGACTTTCCTTGTTGGCGATTTGCGACGCGAGATTCATTTCCGCTCTTCCAGAGCACAATATCATCGACATCATTTTTCTGATCAGCGCCCGCCGTGCTGCGGCCACGCTTCACTTCGAATTCCAGCTGTTTCAGCAGACGTTCCGCCACCTCAGGATGGGACAGATAAAGATTCGTTGTTTCGCCGGGATCTTTTTCCATATCGTAGAGCTGCGCAGCCAGCGCATCCGCCGGCATTTTTTCTTCAATCGGTTCGGTCCAGCCGCCGGAACTTTTTGCGAGCAGCAGTTTCCACTTTCCAAGGCGGTATGCGAAATGGCCGCTAAACGAATGGTGAATTACACCCTTGCGGCTGGACTCAATTTTTTCTCCAGAAAGGGCCGGCAGGAAGCTTACGCTGTCTTCCCCCGCAGTATCCGGAATCTCAGCACCAGTCAGCTCGGCGCAGGTGGCCATCAGGTCGTTGAGGGAGATCAGCTGATCGCAGGCAGAGCCGGCTTTAACCTTTGCCGGCCAACGGAGGAAAAACGGGACACGATGACCGCCTTCCCAAACATCTCCCTTGGAGCCGCGATACTGCGCGCTGAAGTAATGGCCCTGTTCAAGAAGCTTTTTGGTACCGCACCATTTCGAGGTACCGTTATCGCTGGTCACGATCAGAATTGTATTTTCACCGTGTCCGGAGGCATCCAGGGCATCGACCAGTTCACCGATTACCGCGTCGGTCTCCATCACAAAGTCGCCATACTGTCCAATGCCGCTTTTTCCAACCCATTTGGAGGTTGGAACAATCGGCGTATGCGGCGCGGTCAGCGCATAGTAAATAAAGAACGGTGTTTCCTTATCCTGCTTATTGATGAATTCGATGGTTTTATCATTCAGCAGCCGCATCGTCTGAACATCATCAAAATCCTTTTCAGCCGCACCCTTACGTCCCCCGTTCCCCTTGAGCACCGTGCACTCACCCTGGAAACGGTCATTTTCGATGTAAATGTAGGGCGGAATATTCAGCGAGGATGAAATGCCGTAAAAATAGTCAAATCCCAGATCCACCGGACCGCCCGTGATGGGCTTTGTCCAAGCCACATTAGGAAGCTTTTCTTCATTGACCGGCTTGCCGTCCACGGTCTCCATTCCCAGGCCGAGATGCCACTTACCGATGCAGGCGGTATTGTAGCCCTGCTGTTTGAGCAAATCTGCAACCGTCATACGGTCTTCAGCGATCAACGGTTTGTCATAGCCCATCAGCACCTGCTTTTGCAGTTTCGTGCGCCAGTTGTAGCGGCCGGTCAGGATGCTGTAACGCGTCGGGGTGCAGACCGACGAGCTGGTATGCGCATCGGTAAAGGTCATACCTTCGCTGGCCAGCTGATCCATCCGTGGGGTTTGGATTTTTCCGCGTTCCGGATTCAGGCACGACACATCGCCATAGCCCAGATCATCCGCCAAAATATAAATAATATTGGGCCGTTGCGTTTTTTCCACGGGCAGGCTCCCCGCGGCCGAAACTAATCCTGCAACGCCAACAAAACAGCTGATTAAAGTGCTCCGAACGTTCTTCATAACTCTTCTCTATTTAATTCTAACGAAAGATCCGCATTGTCTGCAAAACCGATCTCCATTCATATTTCTTTTTACAAATATATCATGCATACACATACCGGACTTAATTTCCGGTTACCCTATATCCCGGCATGCGCCCTCAATCAGTATGCATTCCCAAGCACCCAGCGATGTAATTTTGTTTATAAAAAGAAACACAACCCGCCCCCAAAGACAACCTACGGCATTGTTTATCCATAAACCCCTGCTATTCCTTACTCCGCCGCGGAAGCATCGAGCCATCAACCCATCGCCCTTCAATCAGAATGGAACTGCACACGGCAGGAATGCCGAAATGCTGCTCATTCACCTGACCGACGAGCGATCGGACAGCTGTGCCACCGATTTCCTCCGGATTCTGATCAATGCCCGCGTCTATCGGCGTGTCGTGAATACTCATGGTGGCCAGGGAAACATCCCCCGGCACGGAATAGCCCAGTTCAGCAAGCATCGCGGGCAACGCAGGAATGTTCGTCAGAATGGCGTCGGACCGGTGCTCCCTCATCCAGCGTTCCACTCCCTGTATTGTCGGTGCCAAGACATCGTAATCCAGCAGCAGCGGCGGCACCTTTTCGCTGTCGGGAAGTTCCATCTGGCAGCCCAGATATCCCGCAATATACATGTGCCGCCCGAGTCGCTGCCCGACATAGCCGATTCGTCGGTACCCTTTGGCCTGCAGCGCCCGGAAGGCCTTGATGGTATTATTGACCTGGGCGCTGGCGACATACTGAATCGGCGGACCGATTTCATTCGCCCCGAATCGAATGGCGGAAAATTCCTGCCAGGGAAACTCGTTCCAGTTCACCAACGCGACATGCCTGGTGATCGGCGCCACCACAAGCCCCTGGATCTGCCGATGTCGGAGCGCTGCCAGCAGGCTTTGCAGATCCTGCTTTTCGCAGGTAAACTCCTCGAGTTCAAACCCCAGTTGCCTGGCTGAATTCAGGGCCCCCTTCCGGTACAACTGAAATTCGACTAAATCAGCCTGGACTTCCGTTTCTTCCGGAGGATTGATCCAGGCCAGCGCGGCTGTTCTGGGTTTCTTTTTTGAGGTCTTGCGGTAGTGCGACAAAGCCGACAGCGTAGGATCCGGAACATAGCCCATCTCCTCAGCCTTCCGCTTCACCCGCTCTTTCGTCACCCCGGAAATCCGCTCATGGTCTCTCAAGGCAAGAGAAACGGTCGCGTGGGAAATACCCAGCTCCGAAGCAATATCCCGCAAAGAGACGTTCCGCTTTATATTACTGTCACTGGCCATATCGTTACCTTGTATTCCCTAACGCGACATTCGACCGATAAAATAGGTCACAGTCGGCCTTTTCCCCAGAATCGAGGAGGTTTACCCATAAACCTTATGGCCCCAGGCCAGAAGCCCCGCCGGATCGGCTGGGCTTCTGGTGTTCGGCATTTAATATCAGTGTTAGATCGCATCGACCAGCATCCGGAAGAAGCAGGCCGTGCTGCAAGCCGCATGCGAGCCGCGCCATTCCACGAACAGACTTTGGCCTCCCATCCATCCGTCACGAAATCCTGTTGAAAACGACTCTATGGCTTCCCGACCGCTGAAAACGGCGCAGAGCACCGTTCTACGCAGCACAGTCCTCCGGCCCATGGAGCTACGGATCAAACCGGTCGGTGCGGAATGGATACGCCGGCAATTCCGCCCCGTTAACGAGATTTACCTGCGGCTGACCGGCAAAGGCGTAGCGCACATAAAGCGGTTTTTTTAATTCGGATGACTGCAGCACCACCGTCGGTCCTTCAATGACAGCATCGGCAGCAACCCACTTTCCGGATTTATCCGCCAACCAGAATGCTTTCGGCGCTTCACCATCCGTCGTTTTCAAACCGTCTGCATGATCAAAGGAAACGACCAGCGTTTTGCCTTTGGCGTCGACCTTTTTCATGACCGGCCCCTGCGCTTCAATCGGCATGCCCAGAATATCGCGCTTCGCCAGCAGGGCCAGGCGCTGCCCGACCGGCAGTTTGTCTTTCGGGTGAATATTTTTCAGATCGCCGAGATCGATGGCGTTTGCCACGCTCACATGCGGTAGCTTGAGCGCCTTGAGCTGCGATTCGCGCATCCAGCCCCAGGAATGAGAAGCGGGATGTTCCGGACCTTCCTGCGGCCCGGTTTCCAAAATTTTTCCATACCCCGGAAGCATCACCACCAGAAAATAAAAATCATCGCGTTGCCATCCTGCGCGCAGGCGCTTCATCCACTGTTGCAGCGTATTTCCATATTTCAGGATGCCGGAATTTCGCGCAAACCAGGGCTCCTTGACCATGCCGAACATCGACTGCGTGTTACGCTCGCCCTGATACCACACCATTCCGCGGCAGGCAAACGGCGCAAGCGGTGCCATCATGGCGTTATAGAGAATGTTCGACTGCCGCCGCAGGAAAACATCGTCCTTCCCGCTCCACGGTTTCGGGCCGTCCAGGATGCCCTGAATTTTTTCATGTGTTTCGGCATCCGCATCAAACTCTTCCATCATCGTTTTAAAGTGCGGCACGGTTGCGGTCAGATCGCGCGGCATCCAGGCCTCGAGCGACGAGCTGCCCCAGCAGGTCAGGATAATACCCACCGGCACCTCGGCGGCCTCTTCGAGAAAATAGGCAAAGGAAAAGGCCACGGCACTGCCGGGAGGCTGCACCGCCCACTTGCCGTCGCAGAACTCCTGTTCCTCAAAGGCCACGGTCCGCTTAACCTCAAAGGCGCGGACGTTTTTCGCCGACGGTTCCAATGCTTTAATGTTCGGAATCCCGCCATATCCCATCTTCATATTGGACTGACCGGAACAGATCCAGACTTCACCGACGAGAACGTCGGAGAAGGCAACTTGAGATTTAAAACCGGAAACTTGAAGCGCACGCGGTTCGAATGAAGCCGCCAATGGATCAAGAACGACTTTCCATTTGCCATCTAAATCCGCGACAGCTGTTTTTTTCTGTCCGGCAAACTCGACCGCGACCTTCGCCCCGGCATCCGCCGTGCCCCAGACCGGAACCGGCATATCGCGCTGCAGCACCATGTGGTCGGTAAACAGTGAATTCAACTTCAGCTGCGCATGGGCTGAGGTTAATACCGAAAGAAAGACGGCGATTGTACTGACGATTCGTTTCACATTCATTCCCCTTCGAATAAAAGGGATATTTCTACAGCCCGGATTACAGGTTGAACAGGAAAAACGCGCCGTCCCGACATCATTCGTCAGGCGACATTGTCAAGAGAGTTCCTCCTGCTCCTCTCGCGGCCTCAGAGGCTCCCGTAGAGCGTGATATCGTCAAACCGGCTGCCGTGGTTACCTGCAGATGCTCCGTACAAATAAAAGGTCCAAGTCACCTCTTCCGAGCTGGAAAAGTCAGCAAAGTCGATCTCCTTAAGTTCTACGGAAACATCGTTTTCCGGCAGGAGATAATTCTGCAGAACAAACGTTTCGCTCGCTCCGATGGTATAGCTGATGTCCAGCTGAGCGCCGGTTCCATACTGCTCGGAATAGAACGTGAGTTTTTCATACTCCACGGTGTTTCCGTTCGGTTCGAGCGTAAAGGAGAACCAGTCCCCGGCCGAGGCCGCAGCGCTTTGATCCGCCAGGGCCGTTCCGGCGAGGTTGAAGCCGGGCGAGCCGGATGCACTCGCATCGAACACATTGCGGGTTAACACATATTTGCTCTGGCCGCCGCCGGTCAGCGAACCGCCCTGCACCAGCCGGCCGGCAGTTGTATTGCTGTCGGTATCCACCGAATCAAAGGAGGAGGTGTTGAAGTTGCCGTTCAGATCGGTCTGAACATCGTACAACGCAAGTGCGCCACTGAACGAACTGTTGGTTGAACCTGTTCCAGCGTCACTTCCATTCATCGCATACACCGTCATGCGAAAGAACAGATTTTCCGGAGTATCCGTTGCCGGCTCCAGCAGCACTTTGTCATAATCCGCACCCAGGTCGCTGACGGACTCAGCTTCCACATAAAATTCCGTATGGGGATTCCAGTTGGTCAAATCTTCAGAAACCAGCACTTCAATCCCCAGACCGGCCTGATTATAGCGGTGGTATGCAAAGGCTACATCCGCCTCATTAGTCAGGATCATGGAATAAGCGGGAACGGAGTTGCTGCCGTCGGGATCGCTGCCGAGCGCCTGCTCGATCAGGTTGTTCACGCCGTCGCCGTCAAAATCGTTGGTTCCGCTCTGGCTCAAATCCCCGAACCTGTCCAGCTCGTAGGAATCCTGAAGCTGGTCCTTGTCGCTGTCCTGAGCCACCGCGTTCGCTATGGTAATGATCAGCTGCGGCGCTTCGTTGACGTCGACCGTCGCGGGATCATCTTCGGGCGAAAAGGCCGCGCCGACGTTGCCGAGCTGGTCGAAGGAAATCCGGAAGCCGTAGTTGGACGCCGTTCCATCGCACCAAGCCTGCACGATCGAGGTGACATCAAAGCCGGCATCCGTCCCCGGCACGCCGGGCGTGCCGCTGTAGAAGCCGGAGGCATCGACTGCCGTTCCGAAATCGCTGTTGTTCCCGAAAACAAACGAATTGGTCACACCGGTGCCGTCGAAGAGCGGGTAGCTGCCGGCCTCGGCTTCCCAGCTGTCCGTTACCTGCGCCAGCTGCAGGTCGCCGCTGTTGAGAGTGTTGAGCCGATTAAATTGATGGAGGCGCAACTGCGCGCTTTCAATGTCTACAGGAATGCCGCCCAGGTCGAAGCGTATGAAGCAGCGGGCCCGCCTGGCTTCCGCAGCTACGGACCGGTCACGCACAAACAGGGTGCCGGCGGCGGCCCAGCCGGTGCGGCCCGAATCGTCATCGGGATCATCGACGGTTCCATAGTATCCGGTCAACTGGATCACCTCCGGATCCAGCTGGACCGTGCCGTCTACACCCAGGGACGTGGAGTCGGGGTTGAGCGGGCTGGAAAATCCGGCGAGCTCATCATCGTCATCCACGCCGTCGCCGTCCGTGTCGGCCAGGGTTGGATCCGTGCCCCAGATCAGCACTTCGTCGCCGTCCTCCAGGGAGTCGGTATCCGAGTGCGCGTTGTTGGGAAGCGAACCAATGCTGAGGACTTCCAGTGCATCGCCAAGCTGATCGTCATCGGTATCCACATCATTGGGGTCGGAGGCAACTGCAAATTCTTCCGAGTTAGAGAGTCCGTCGGCATCGAAATCAAGCGCGGCGTCGGAGGGGTCCTCAGAATCCAACCCATCGGTCACCTCTTCATAATAATTGGGGAGGCCATCCGAGTCGGCATCCGTTGTGGACGGATAACTGTTGCCGTCGGTTCCATAGCCGTCATCGCCACGGATTGAATTCAAAAGATAGTAGAGTTCCTGCTCTTTCGCCACAATGGAAGGGTCGGTGGATGGCAGCAGGTTGTTGTCCTCGCCGGGATCGGTGGCGAGATTGAACAATTGCCGCGGCGTTCCGAAGATTTCGCCCTGGGCTTCTGTCTTGGTCAGTGCATTGTTTTGGGAATCATAGGAGTTGGAGCCGTTGCCTCCTGTGCCATCGAGCAACTTCCACACCCCGTCTTTATCGACGATGGCGCATTGACCGTTGTAGGCATGCTGAATGGTTCCCGCACGCCGGATCAAGGGCATTGCTTCGCCTTTAATAATCGGCAGGAAACTCTCGGCATCCGGTGCCTGGTCGGACGTGAGATCGACATTCAGATACTCGGCCATGGTGGCCAGGAAATCGCCCTGCCAGCAGAAATGATCCGTCGTCGAGCCGGGCGCAATCATTTCCGGCCATCGGATGATAAACGGAACGCGGGTTCCGCCTTCCCAGTTGTCGAGCTTATTGCCGCGGAAGTCGCCGTTGCAGTCATGGTTGTTTGAAAGGCTGGACGGCATGGCATTTTTCGAGGGGCCGTTGTCGCTGGTGATCAGCACAACGGTGTTGCTCACCAACCCGTTGTCCGCGATCGCATCAAGGATCTGACCGGTATAATAGTCGGTCTGAGTCAGGTAGTCGCCATATTGAAACGGTGTGGCACCGTCGAACGCATCCTGAACAGCCCAGGGCAGGTGCGGCGCCGGAACCGGCACGTAGATAAAGAACGGCTTATCGTCGGCCGCGCGCAGGGCCAGGATTTCCGCCACCTTGGCGGCCTGCACCTGCAGGTAGTCCGAGCAGATAAAATTCGGATCATAAACCCCGTCGCGCACGTTATTGACCGCACCGATCGGTTCACCTTCCTCGAAATCGTCGTTGACGGCAGCCCTTGCCTGGCTGAAATCAACCGTTCCATTGGTGACGATCCCGCCCTTGAACAGAACGGTCTGGTTTTCAATCCAGGTATAGGGCGGCATGTCGAGCGAGGCAGAGGTTCCAAAGAAATAATCAAAGCCGTTTGGCGTCCGGGTTAACGGGATTGAAAAATCGACTTCGTCATCGGCGGTCGAGCCCGCGACGGTTCCCAGGACATCGGAATCATTCCCCAGATCGACCGGGGAACCGTCCGGCGCATAAAACTGCATGCCGACATGCCACTTGCCCACCATGGCCGTCTCATAGCCGAGATCCTGGAACATTTCGCCGATGGTAAAACGGTCCGCCGCCATTAGCGGTTCTGAATATCCCCCGGTTACATGCGTCTTCAGGCTGGTGCGCCAGCAGTAGCGTCCGGTCATCAGCGCATAGCGTGAAGGCGTGCAGACGGCATCCGCCGAATGTCCGGCCGTAAACCGCATCCCCTCCCCGGCGAAGGTGTCCAGGTTGGGGGTATAGGACGTCTGGGTGGTATCATAAGCCCCCATGTCGCTGTATCCCATGTCATCATAATAGATCAGCAGCACATTGGGTTTGTTGATATTCAGATTTCCGGCCCAAACCACTGTTGCAGAAAAAAGTAACAGCAAAACGGTAAATTTGATTGATTTCATAAACATATCCATATTTTTCCATGAACGGAAACGGAGAGGATCTCCGCTCCGGTTTCGAAGTTTGATCAAACTATAACAGAATAGCGTGACTCCCCCGACTCGCCAGCCCGTCACATGTTTATCCATAAACCGAAAAATAAACATCTGCCGGGAAAATCAGCTTCTGCATGCAAATACATGTTTATGGATAAACCAGAGAAGCTCTTGGAGATTTCAAAATCCTGGCTACTTTGTACACATACCGATGCGGATTACCTCTTTTAATCTGCAAAGGTATACGATGTGATTTTCCTGACGATGATTGCATCCGCACACCAGGTTCAGTTGCTCCTGTCCTGGTGTGTTTTTTTTCTGCAGCGCTATCCGAAAAAGCGATCGGTCCGCATTAAAACTCATATTCGGTTTCAACCGTTTCTGTGTGTTTGCTAGTGATGTGGCGGCGGGCTTTGTCTTCCGTTTCCCAAGTCTCGGTGTAGTAGGTCGGCACCCCGCCCGCCGGCTTGGTCACCAGTAGCTGCATCGTCTCATCGCGGAATTCAAACGCCTCATTGCGTTCCGTCGGCAGGCGATAATCCGTATAGACCGGTTCACTGATTTTATCGAGCCACTCGCAATAGCCCCAGACCCCAATCTGGAACATGCTGGGCGACGAGAACGACACGTTGGCCGCCGGCGCTTTTGCGAAGTGCGGCAGCATGATGTTGTAGAGGCGGTCGAGCGAGTCGTGATAGCCCGCAGCGCAGGCGATCGGCATAATGCCCGGATCCATCGGATCGCCGGTCGAGCGGCGCGCAATTCCGTTCTCGGCATAGACACCCAGCGGAGCGCTTTCGTCCGTCACGAAAAAATATTCCATGGCATCGGCAAACTTGGTGGAGAGGAAGGTGGCAGAGGTTGAGTCGAGCGGAGCCAGCACACCGAGATAGCGGAAACAAACTTTCACGCCGTAGTTGCCGTCGTAGCCGTAGCCTCCTTTGCCGTGCTCGCCGAGCATGCCGCTCGAACTGAACCACTGACCGTTCGGGTTCGACGAAGCTGCAGACGGATAGCCGTAATAGATTTCATTGGAGAGCGCATCGATCTCCGCCTGTGTCTTGAGCAGCGTGCCGCCGTCGAGTGCGGCGTAGGCGCCGTTGATGGCATACACGCCCATCAGCGCGCACAGATCCTGATTGGGCGCATGACCGCGCCCGTTCCCGGAAAACTGGAACGGCATGGCCTGGTACAGCATGTTTTTCCAGGCCGTGCGCCGTTCGGTATCGTCGCTGCCGGTGCCGTTGGGGTCCATGTATTCGGCCAGGCGCACATCCATTTCCGGCAGGCGGCACATCAACTCAATTGCGTTTCCGATGGCATGCATCGTGAAGCCGACCACGGAACTCTTGCCGTTCGTGCGATCCGGCACGCCGCACCAGCCGTGATATTCATTAAAACCGCCGTTGATGCCCTGCGCGCGGCACAGGTAGTCGACCGACCAGATTGCCCGGTCTAGCACCTCGGAGTCCTGATAGTAGATGCTGTCGGGCTGCATGTAGCACCAGACCAGCACCGGGGTGCATTCGGACATGCGCATATTGTCGGAGCTGTGGAACTGCCCGTGGCGGTTGCTGGCGGTGTTGAGATTCTGATCCGGCAGATAATTATTCGTAATATAGTCATCCAGCCTGGAAATTACGCCGCCGCGGACCGTCGTTACATAATCCGGCCGCTCCACCACCTTGTAAAATCTTGCAGTATTGGTGGCCGCGTCTACATTGTAGAGATTCGTCGGCGCCGCCGCGTCAACCGTTTCGACAAAGTTCCAATCATTGGAAACCAGGCTCGCGGCGTCATAGACATCGTAGAAGTTTCCGGACTGACTGGCCCACTCCAGCTCTCGGGATGCCTTCAATTTAAGTTCCAGGCTGTCGCGCACCGGCTGCACCACGATTTCTCCGTCACCGCTGAACCAGGCGGGATGGGTCGAAGCGTTGTAAACACCGGCAGGCTGCGTAATGCCATCTAAAACCAGGGCACTCACATACAGGTCGGCAATATCGGCTTCGCCGTCGAGGCCATCGGCAAAATTCAGATCCACCGTGGCGCCGGACTCCAGCGTCAACGATGCAGATGGATCCAGAACGCCGCCGTGATCAATAATCAGTTCAGCTTCGGAATCGCCGGAATCCCCCTTCACCACCAAATCACTGCGGCCGAAATCACCGGGATAACTGGTTTTAATCCACCCGCGATAGTCGCTTTCATCCAGAATCGTTGTCGTTCCGGACCAGCTGTTGCGCTGCTTCAAAATGACGCTGCGGCCGCTCTGTTGCGAGGCCAGCTGCAGCCCGTTGGTTCCGTCGACCACCACATCGAGCGTAATATCCCGGTTGCGCGCCCAGATCAGCGGCGTGCTGCCGCCGGCCATAATCAGCCGGCTGCCGTTGGCGGATTCAAAGATAATGCTGCGGTTAACGTCTCCATTATCACGATAGCGGATGGCTCCGATTACAATGTCCGTGGTGAGATCGACGTTCTTTCCGCCAACATGGTTCAATTTATCAAAATAGGCCACCTGACCGGCACCGTAGGCCACCGTTCCGCCGCTCCAGCTGGAGAGATCCGTCCAGCTGACATCTCCACCGGCGGCATCGCTCCAGGTTCCGTCACTGAGCACGACCGATTTCACCCGCAGCGTATCCAGGCTGCCGGAAGCAGTGGTATCGACAAACTCAAAGCTCCACTGGTTCGTGTCCACGCCGGGGGCGAATTCCAAACCGTAGACATCCTGAAAACCATCACCCGGCACATAGACCATGTCGGCAGCCCACAAAATACCTTCCCACTGCATTACGTCCCAGACGCCGAACGTGTTCAGATCGCCCACAAAACCAGCATCCAGCAGGGAGCCACTGTGAAACAATACATCTGCATTCCGATAGCCGACACCATCCACATAATCAATGAAGATTGGCGTCAGGCCGTTGGTATCGACCGCCACGGAAAGTGTGCCGCCGGGATCCTGTTCCCAGCCGCCGTCGTAGGTGCCATAGCTGCCAATCGAGATGGAGGTTGCACCACCACCTTTTACCCGGAAGGTGCCGTTTGCGCCGATGCCGACCCCGATACGGGTCTCCAGCGAACCGCCGGAAATTTCAAACAGCCCCGTTCCGCCGCTGACACCGATATCGATGGATGTGGAATCAGCCACCCCGGAGTTCGCACCGCGTGAAATCTGCAGGTCTCCGCCTGAAAGATAGTAAGCACCGTTTCCGCCGCTGCCGTTGCCGACCCGCAGCATGTGTCCGACCACATGCGTTCCACCCGACTGGTTGACCGTGCCGGCACTGCCGCTGCCGACATTGTTGCGCATGGTGCTGCCCGACTGCGTATTGCTGAGCTTGCCGCCGATGATGTTCAGCGTCGAACCGCCGCCAATATGAGTTTTATAAACCGAGTTAGTTCCTGATGCGGCCGAATAAAGCGCAGTACCGCCGTCAGCAATCGTTGCATTGTCATCCGAGACCGGAACCGTGTCCGGATTGGCTCCGCCCCAGTTGGCGGCCGTGGTCCAGTTTGAATCTGCACCGCCGCTGTCCCAGCTCTGATTGGCTCCCAATGCATACGTTGAAACCATCAGGACGGCGCAAAAAACGGAATTGAGCATCGAGTGTTGATTCATCATGGCCGCATTCTACCTTCCGACATGCAATCGTTTGATCCAGCATCCACTGGCGGGAACCTTATCAACCACGTTCCCTCTTTGCAAAAAAACGGCGGAGGCAACCTTCTGTCACTCCGCCGTTTTATATGGCACCCCGGAGCCAACCTCCGAGGTGCCTGTTCGATCATTAATCACCGTTGCAAGGCGGAACATGCAGCTCTGCGCATCAACGGGAAACAGGACCGTTTAGTTCATCAGCTTCAAGCGTAAGAAGCGTTCCATAAATCCAGAGATCTGTTGAGTATCTTCAACCGTTACCGATCCGACGGTGTTGGAACTGCCGGTGCTCGACCAGATCAGGCTCCACCCTTCAGCCGTAAGGTTCGTATTCGCTTCCACCTGGTACGTCAGCAGCGGATCAGCAATGCGATCAAAAGTAATCGCCAACCGCGACTCGTCTGCAGAGAGGCTCGCAACACAAACCGCATTGCTGTTGAACACAGTCGGGTCCAGGCCGACGCCGTACTCCAGCAGGTTGCTGAGCCCGTCGCCGTCCGGATCGGCCTCATCCGCGGCATCGCCTGTATTATCGTACGTGCCGAACTGTTCAAAGCGCCACTCCTCCTGGGCGGTGTAGGGAGCTGGTGCAAAGTCGAGGTAGAGATTCGCGCCCTGCTTGGAGATTGAAAATGTGCCGCCCTCCAGGGAATTGTTCGCCTCGAATGCTGAAGCATCTACTGTAAATTCGCTGGCAGAGAAGTCCGGAATGTTATTGGCATCAACAATCATCCACGACTGTTCGTCCTGCGCGTTGAATCCAATATCCGAAGCCGCCACACGGACCAGGAATGAATCCCCGTTCAGAGTCAAGGTGCCATTGACATCCAGCAGATCGTTGGCTGTTGTGCTGATTTCCACAGCAAGGCCGGCTCCATCGTTCCAGGTCTGCGCTCCGGTGGTCAGGGTGCCGACGCTGCTGCCCGGAGCAATGCCCGCGCCGGAAGCCACGGTTACCTCGCCATTCAGCGTTCCGGTTCCGCCAAGCCAGCCCGCGTTGACGAAGGTTCCCGCGGTGTGGGTGCAGGTTCCGTTCAGGTAAAGCGTGGTGCCTGCTCCGTTTTTGTTCACCGTTACTGTTCCGGCGATCGATCCATCGAACACACTGTCCAGCGTAGAACTGATAACGTTCACCGTCTGGGTCGCGGCCGTGGTCGTTGCGGTAATCAATCCGGAGCCGGTGAGCCATCCGATATTGATACTGTACGCACCGGTATCGGTCGCGCTGCGTCCGTTGATATCGATCGTGCCGTCGAGCAGCGTCGAGTTATCAGCCCCCTGATTAAGCCCCGCACTGCCGTTCTGCTTCAGCCCGGCACCGGAGGCAATCACGAGGTCATTATTCACCTTGTTCGAACGCGCTTTGACCCAACCATTGGAAACGATCACAGAACCGTCAAATGAGTTTGCACCGCCTTCGAGCGTCAGGGTTCCCGGGCCGATTTTGGTGAGGCTGCCGGTTCCGGTCATCGCCCCCATCAGCAATTCATTGCCGGAGATTCCGACGCCAACAGAAGCGTCCCCCAGCAATGTGATGGTTCCGCTGCTGGAGCTCAGGCGGGTTTTATTATTCGGGCTGCCGTCCGAATACACAGCCCCCTGCCCGGCACTGCCGGCTCCGAAGAGCTGCAGGTCTTCGCCCTGCAACTTGAGGTTTGCGGCCACCTCAACCGTACCATTGCTGATGGTGGTTCCGCCGTCACCATCCGGGGAACCGCCGAGCGAGTCGGCGTCATCCAGATAAGCGGTTCCGTCCCAGACCGTGTATGGCAGCGTCGGCAGAATTAGTTCGCCGGCGCTGTACTGCGCCCAGGTCACGTTGGTGGAGTTGGGCGGATAGCTCCAGGTGTCTTCCACAATGATCGGTGCCGACACCAGCGTCTCACCCGCATATTGATTGCCGGAACCTTTGTTGATGACGCCGCCGGTGGAAACACACTCAACGTTCTCCGTGGCATTCGAGCCGAACACCAGAATCTGGTCGGTGAGGTTGGTGATAAAGTTGCCGGTGGTGGCAGCGCCATAGTTGCCGGTGGAAAGTTCATCGATATTGTATGAGGGGCGATGCCGCCACTCGCGCCATTTCTGGGAGGTGTTGACATAGGCAGCGTCCGAATAGACGCCGTCCGCGGCCGAGCTCGTCAAAGTAATCTTGTTGCCCGCTCCACTGATCAGCGCAATCGGCCAGGTGCCGTGACCGGGCGTATCGCCGGTCAGCTCGACTTCATAGGTGGCCGGATAATCGACGCCATACTGGAAATAGACCAGCGGGCCGTTGACGGCATCGCCTTTGCAGTTTTTATACAGGGTGGTTCCGTAGGCACTGGACCCGTAGCCCATTTCGCACTCCTCAATCTCCATGTTGTAGACCTTGAGATCTCCGGCGTGCGCCCCCATGGCGACCGCATTGCGCATGCGCTTCACCACGCAGTTGGTGAGCGTGATGTTTTCAATGTACTGGTTGTAGCCGTTCGTTTCATACTCGGAGTTTCCGTACGTCCGGAAACCGCCTTCATGCTTGGAGATGCGGATGTCCGCGGGAATCGGCATCTTATAGGTGGCATGGCCCCACTCCTGATATTCGGGATGGGCAATGATGTCATCGCTGTCGGCCATTTCGTCGCCGAGCACCTGACAGCCGTTGAACAGAAGGTCGTGAGCGCCCTGCTGGAAAAAGATGCCGTGACCGAAGCTGCGCATGTTCAGCGTCACATTTTCAAAGTTGCAGAACGAAGCGCCCCCCGTAAACAGGATGCCGCTCTGCTTTTTGTGTGCAATCCAGGCCGAATCCGTCACGCCGTCTGTATTCGGACGGGATCCTTTCCCGAACGCATCGCCATAGCCGTAGGGATAGGAGCCGCCGGAAGTGAACTCGCAGTTTTTAACGGTGATATTTGATCCCGTTATGCGAACCACCTGGCTCCGCTTGTCCGCGCTGTATTCCCTCGGATTGCCATAGGAATCGGTACCGTTGTAGGCCAGTTTTTCCATGCTGAGCGTCAAGCCGTCGATTTCGATATTGTCGCCGCTGATATTGAGCATGCGGACATCGGAGGAGCCGTATCCCGCGAGCTCCCGCGTATCCACCTTGATGTGGACGCCGGAGAGGTTAAAGGTGCTGTTCGATCCGCTGAACTCGACAAAATGGGGTTCCGTATCCCCCGTCATCCAATAGGTTCCGGGCGTCATCGTGACATCGACGTTGTTTGAGGCCGCATACTGGCGCAGTTCCGCAATGCTGCTGATGAGGGTCGATCCGATGGAGGGGCCGACCGCGGTTACGGTCAGCAATCCGTTGGCGCCTGAGTTGTCGATATTGAAGGACCAGGTGTTGGTATCCACGCCGGCGGCAAAGGCCAGGCCGTTGTCCACAATATTCGTACCTTCGACTTCCAGCACCGTCCAGGTGCCGCCGTTGGTCATTCCGTTGTAAAAATCGACATCCAGCAGCGATCCGGCTTCGAAGGTTGCGTATGCACCGCCGTCATCATCGACGTCATCAATTAAAATTTTGGTCACGCCGCCCGCGTCGATTCCAACGCGGAGCGTACCGCCGGCCGCCTGGTTCCAGTCGCCGTCGAGCGAATTGTTCGAACCGATGCCGATACTGGAGGCACCGCTACCCTGCACGCTGAACGTTCCGCCACTACCGATGCCGACACCAATACGGGTGGCTAAAGATCCGCCGGAGATGTCGAGCAACCCGGTTGCACTGCCGACGCCAATTTCAAGGGAGCTTCCGCCGGACACACCCATGTACGAATTACCGCCACGGGAAACGGTCAGATCGCCACCCGTCAGATTATAGGTTCCATTACCGGAGCTGTTGCCGGTGCCCAGGAGAAGGATATGACCAATGTTCCAGCTGCCGCCCGACTGATTGACGGTACCGACGCTGTCATTGCCCACAAAGTTTCGGGTGGTATTCCCGGATTTGCTGTCGCTGTGGGTTCCACCCGTCACGTTCAGCGTGGCGCCGCCCCGAACAAAGGTTCGCTGGACCGTAATATCCACCGAACGTTCGACCGTATAAACGCCGTTGATGTCTCCCGTGTTGTTCGTCGGAATCACATCGTTATTCCAGTTCAAGGCAGTCGAATACTCGTTGTCCGCTCCTCCGCCATCCCAGGTTTCCGCATGCACGACGCCGCCCAGCATCATTGCACACCCCATAATCTGTAGTTTGTGACGAATCATTCTCATTTAACCCCTGCTAGCCCTCAGCTTTTTTAGATTAAAAAAAAGGGACGATACATTTCGCCCCTTTCTCATTCTCAGAAAGCCGCCGCAGCCGAGGCCGGGGCGGCTTACTTATAGATTTATTCTACGCCGACTTCGTAGAAGACGGTGTTCGCACCGCCAACGGTGCCGGTGTAGGACGTTTCACCGTCGAGACCGGTAACCACAGCTTCGGTACCCTTATTCGGGAAGACGAGGCTGGAGTTGGTGATGATGCTGTAGCTCTTGCCCGCAACGGACTGCCAGGTGATAACGATCTGGCCGCCATCAATAGTTTCCGGCGAATTGGCAACCAGTGCCGAAGCACTGCTTGTCGGGTCGGTGCCGGCCACATATTCTTCCCAGGTCAGCAGGCCGTCGCCGTCGTTATCGACTTCGTCGTCAGCTGCAGTCAGGCCGTAATCGCTCAGCCAGCCCAAAGGCGTTCCATTGGCGGTTTCGCCATAGGCGGTAACGCGCAGCGTGTCGTTGGTGCCGTCTTCGTTATCATCGACAATCGCGAAGCTCCAGATATTGGTATCCACGCTGTCAGCGAAGGCCAATTCGTTGGTCTGCAGCTGACCTTCCCAGGTCATGACATCGAACGAGCCATAGTTGGTGACGCCCGCCATCCAGCCGACATCCAGAACCGAACCATCGTAGAAGTAGACGTCACCGTCGAAACTGCTGCCCGGAGTGCCATCTCTTTCATCAATGAGGATCGGCGTAACGCCTGTTGCGGTATCGTCCATACGGGCTTTCAGCACACTGCCGGAATGCTGCAGCCATCTTCCGTCAATCGAATTGTTACTGCCGATGCCGAGACTCGTAGCAGCCGAACCTTCCACACTGAAGATACCGGTAGCGGCACCGCCCGATGCACCCAGCTGAATCCCGCCGCGGGTGAAGATACGGCCGCCGGTAACCGTCACGGTGCCCGTACTGCCGGA
The DNA here is from genome assembly GCA_964483355.1 of uncultured Verrucomicrobiota bacterium. GTDB lineage: Bacteria > Verrucomicrobiota > Kiritimatiellia > Kiritimatiellales > Pontiellaceae > Pontiella. Next base: position 18,801 of record CAZABK010000045.1, read on the forward strand.
ATTCACACCGATCTGCAGACTGAAATTGCCGTATTGACGCGAAATGGTAAGCGTACCGCCGTTCAGGTTGAGGTTGCCCTCGGCTCCGTTGACGCCGAAACGCGCGGCGTTCAGCGTCAGGCTTCCGCTGTTCAGATTCAGCGTACCTTTGCCGTCAGCATTGCCGACACCGAATTCCTGGCGGGAACTCGCAGACTGCGTGAATGCGAGGGTGCCGCTGTTCATGTTCAGGGTGCCTTCGGCGCCATTACCGACATCCAGATCCTTGTGACTGGAATAAACGGCGGTTCCGTCGTAGTCGACCACATAATTGATGCCGGTCTCCACACCCGTCACAGAAGCATAACCGATCCGCCAAAGATCGCTGTCATAGGGACCCCAGGTCGCCGGGATGGTTGCAGCGGTGTCGAGCACCCAGTTGGTCGGATTATCGGACAAAGCATCGCCACCGGTACCGGTCCAGTAGAGGGTGCGTCCCGCAACCGGCGGTCCCAGAACCTCTTCACCGGCCGGCCAGTCCAGGCCATACCCGACATACAGAACATTGTTGGAAATGATGAAGCCCCAGTCGTTGGTATCAACACTGTCCGCAAACACCATACCCAGGTTGTTGATTGACGCAGCTGAGCCATCAATCACCGGCCAGAAATTGGTTTCCATGGCTCCGTCAACAAAAGATACGTCCAGTACCGCACCTTCATTCAGGGTCATTGAGGGGGTCGCATTGTCATTTGCATCGACCAGTGTGATTGTCGACAGCCCGTTGGTGGAGACGCCGACGCGCAGAACGCCATTGGACTGATGATACCAGTCGCCCGTTCCTGTGCCGCCCTGACCACCGAGGTTGATCGTGGAACTGCCACCGTGGACGTAGACTTCACCGCCGGTCAGAATCTCAATACCGTTACGAGTAGCGAGGGTCGTATTGGTAATATTCAGGGTACCCTGACTGTAGACTGAGATGGAGGTATTGTTCGGATGCGAGCTGCTGCCGCCGCGATATACATTCAGGCGACTGCCGTCAAACAGGTTCACAACACCATCGCCGCCGGCTCCGATACGAAGCTGATGGCCGATTTCGTACAGTTCTGCACTGACATTCAACGTGCCGGAGGCACTATTCCCGCCAACGATCGTGCGGACACTGTTACCTGACTTACTTTCATTAAGTTTTCCGCCGGTAACGTTCAGGGTTGAGTTACCGCGAATGAGGTGCTGACGGATCGTATTCGTCATGCCATCCGAAAAAGTGACCGTGTCACCGTTTTCGATATAGCCGAGGTCGCTACTGGTCGGCAACACTCCACCGGTCCAGTTTGCGGTATTGGTCCAAACTCCGTCTCCTGCGCTACCATTCCAGTATATACTGGCAGCCTGCGCCGTCGCAGCACCCAGTGCCGCTGCGCACAAAGCCGCGCTGATTATTTTCGTTTTTCTATTCATTACTCATCTCCTGTTTTATGCCCGTCATCAGGCCATTCAACTTCACTCAACGAGTGAAAAAATACACTTCGTATCCATAGCAAACATACGCAGAACAAAGCCAAGCACGAGCGCTTATCAGGTTTATCCATAAACCCATAAACCAGCAAAACAAGAGAGCAGCAGGGAGTTCCGAGAGGATGTCTCCATAAACCGCGGAAAAATTGCTCCAGAAAGCTGAAAACCGGATACATCCCGGAACCGCCCCCCTGGATGGGTCGCTGCGTTCCGGAAAACCACAAAAGAAATGCCAGATTGCCACACACCACAGCCTGGCGTTTTTTTTGGGGGGGTACAGCACCCATTTCAGGGAAACGCTTTTCCGTCCTACGTCCGGGTTAAGCGCTCGCTACACCAAGCCGGCCTCATTCCGGGTGCAGAGTCCGCTTAACCTCCGGAGGAGGAAAGCGGAGCCGCACTTGACAGGTTGCCCTCGCAGGGACACGTTTTGGAACTCCGACTGCACGATTACAGCTTGATCCGCACATCGGCTTGATTAAAATAAACCCTCGTAACCACGAGAAGAAGGAATTGCGTGTGAAGAACGACGATACAAAAAAACGCAGAGTAACCATGGCCGACATCGCCAAAGCATGCGGTGTATCCAGCATGACGGTCTCGCTCGCCCTTCGAAATAATCCTAAGATTTCAGAAAAGACCCGGATCAAGATTCTGCAAAAAGCGGAAGAGCTCGGTTACACGCCGGATCCAGTATTGGCAGCCCTGAATCAATACCGCCAAAATACGCAGGAAAAATCGGTGCAGGCCACGCTGGCCTGGATCAACCCCTACCACGATCCGAAACGGCTGCGGTCCATGAAGGAGTTTGATCTCTACTGGCAAGGCGCCAAAGCCGCCGCAAAGCGAATGGGGTTTAACCTGGAAGCCTTTGCCACCACCCAAATTTCCTTCGCGCGCATGAACACCATCTTTAAAACGCGCAACATTCAGGGCATCCTGCTCGCAGCCCTCTGCCGCCCCCAGTTCAGCGACAAAAGTGCCGACTTTACTGAAATGCCCTGGGAGGACTACGCCATCGTCCGCTTCGGCCGTAGCACGGCCTATCCCGAAGCGCACTATGTGACCAGCGCCCAGACCCAAAACACCATCCTGGCCTTCGAAAAAATCAGGGAAAAAGGATACCAGCGCGTTGGGTTTATCAGCGATGATTCTCCCACCAAAACCTTCTGCGGCGGAGCTGCCATCGCCCAGCTCTCAATGCCGGAACATCAACGCCTCCCCTTCCTGCGCTTTTCGTTCGAAGAAGATCCCTTAACCCGAAAAACACGGTTTCAGCAATGGCTTAAAAACCATAAGCCGGATGCCATCTACACCGATTGCGCCCAAATTCCGCAATTCCTGACTGAGTTAAACATTAAGGTTCCGCAGGATATTGCGCTGGCGACCACCAGCATTCACGACACCCCGATTGATGTCGGAATCGACCAGAATCCCGAGGAAATCGGCCGCACCGCCGTACGAACACTGGTTTCTCTAATCAACGGACAGGATTACGGCATCCCCGCCATCCGCAACGAAATCCTCGTTGAAGGAAACTGGGTCGACGGGTCGATGCTGCCCGCGCGCATTTAACCTGGAAACAGAAATAAACCACGGATGAACACCGATAACCACGGATGCAATAGGGAGTTATCGAAATATCTACACTCATCCATTGGGTGCGCCGCTCTCTTTGCGCAAGTGACTGCGCATCAGTGTGAATCTGTGGTCTATTTTCCTATTTAGGATTAGCGTTCCATATGCGGTCTGTTTATTTTGCCTTTAGAATTAAACCGTTGCGGAAAACAAAAAATGCGCCCCCTTTTCAGGAGACGCATCTCGATCTGTAAGTAATGTTAACTTACATCATGAAACGACGGCGGACAATGAGGATTCCGCTACCGAATGCAACAACCAGACCCAGCGTGGCCGGTTCCGGAATAACGACAACCTGGAGGCTGCCGTTCTGGAAGTAGGCGCTCTTGCCATCACCCAGATCGTAAGCGTTTTCAACACCGAAGTTTTCGATGTGGTCGAAGGTGCTGTCGGTTGCAATCAGCGTGTAGGTGCCATTCTCCGTGCTCGAAGAGAGGCCGATCAGATCGTCAACACCAAAGGTGCTGTCCACAGTGACTGTACCGGCCACATCAAGGGTGTCGGTGGTGCTGAACGCGAGCTCGCCGCCGGCAGCAACCGTCAGATCACCATTAATTGTTCCGCTACCACCAATTTTTGCACCGTTTTCAAGGGACAACAACCCCGTGAAGCCAGTGCTGTCACCGTTGAGATACACAGTGCCGCTGTCGGCAACGATGGTCAGACCGCCAGAGCCGGAAAGGGCTCCATCGAGGGTCAGGCTCTTGTTCCAGCCCGCCATCAGCTCGCCACCGCCGGTCCCAATGGTAAGGGCATTGGCGAGGGTGGTATGGCTGTCGCGGTTCTTCAACTGTGCACCGTTATCGAGGGTAATAGCGCCGGTTCCAAGCGCGTTGTTGGCGCCCATCTCAAGATTGACCTTATCGACCGTAACGTCGCCCGAAAGGGTACCGGTAGAGTACATCCGCAGGGTTCCTCCGGCAGTGGAAGTGCCGTTATTGCGGGCTCCGCTATCGATGGTCAGTGCGCCGGCACCGGTCAAGGTGCCCATCGTCGTGGTTTTATTGTTAAGCGAAATCAGCCCGCCACCACTTGCAATCTCAAATTCGCGTGCGCTGTGATCCGCACCGCTGGATGTAACCATTCTCGCATTGTCAATAGTCACCTTGGAGCCCGCAGCACCCAAGTCCGAATCATTGCTGACCTGCACGTTGGCCGCGTTCTGCATGACAAGACCGTTGGTGAGGGTGTTGCTCATGCCCGCAATCTGAATGCGGCTGTTTGAGTTCCAGCTGCCACCACCATCGAGCGTCAACACGCCGGAACCTGTAACCGTGGCATTTTCCAAACCGTAAAAGGCCTTGGTGTGCCCATTCTTAAACGTGCCGCCGCCGGAGCCGATGACAATACTGGTGGTGCTTCTATTGTTAACATGGTTGGCGGAACCCTCAATCGTGCCGCCGTTGTCGAGGGTGATGGTTCCGGTTCCCAGGACGCCTTGGCCGCCGTTGCGAACCTCAAGCGTGGAGCCGTCGATCGTCGTGCCGCCGGTATAGGTGTTGCCCGAAGTTTGAATCCGTACAATACCGCCGCTATCAACGGTCAGGGCTCCGGTACCTGAAATGGCACTGTCGATGGTAACCCGATTGCCGGCACCGCCGTCGAACCGGCCTCCGCCGTCCTCAAGCGTGATCGCGCGGCCGGTGAGCGTCATGGCATTCTTTGCATAGAAGGTACCGTCGTCGAAGGTCAGCCCTTCGCCCGAAGCCCCCAGCGAGCCATCTGCTGTGACCCATACTTCCGCACCACTATTAAAGGTGGTTCCGCCGGTATAGGTGTTGGCGGTTCCGTCCAGCTGGATCTTACCACTGCCTGCACCCGAAGCACTGGTGCAGCTGTAGGTCAGTCCACCGGTACCGGAAACAACACCGTCAAAACGGTAGATGTTTTTGTTGCGGGCATGCGCAAGAGTGGCGCCGCCACCGATAACAATGTCCCTGTTTCCGAGAACCAGGTGGGCGTTATTGGCGCTCAGCGAAGAGCCATTCAAGAGGGAGAGCGTCTTGCCTGATTGACCGCCGCCGAGGGAATACCGGTTAGCGGTAACATTGACGCCATCAAAGGTCATATTGCCGGAATAGGTCGAGGAACTATCGTTACCGGTAGTTCCGGTGAGCGTGAGGGCGTTTGCTGAACCAGCCGTGAAGGTAAGGTCGCCGTTACCAACAAGCGCGCTGCTGATACCGAGCGTGCCGTTGAGAGTGACACCAACCGCGTTACTCGCAATCAAACTGGCAGTGCCGATCGTGCTGTTGCCGCCAACGGTGATGCCGCCGGTTCCGACCTGGATGCTGCCGCTACCGCTCAAGGTGGAGCCGCTGGCAAAATCAAGGCCGTTTACCTGGCGGGCGCTGGACAGATCAACGGTTCCGCCCGTGAATTGAGCGATATCGCTGGTGAGGTCATTGGCCGGCGCTGTACCGCCCCAGTTGCCCCCGTCCTCGAACGTGCTTCCGTCGCCTAAACCATCCCACGTATTGGTAGCTGCCATCGCAGAGGACGACACTGCCACAAGGGCTAGCAGGTTAACTATTTTTTTCATTATTTCTCCTTATTTTTTCCTTCCGGCGTCGAATCATTCACCCCTCATGAGTAAATCTTTTACGCCAGTCAGAACCATTTTTTTATTATATATGCAGATGGCTAGCCACAAACATTTCAGTTTCCATGTTAAACACAATGGAGATGGATTCGCATTCAGGAACCAAACCAAAGGAAAAACAACGCAATCTCCCCCATCCGCACGAAATCCTCTTTGAGGGCAAATGCTCCAACGGATCAGTGCTGCCGGGGAGATCCACTTTCGGCTTCATGAAACTCGGGATGGTGTAGCACCGGCTTCTCCTGCAAGGAGAGCTGGTTACGCGCTCCTGCAAGCAGAGACGCAAAGCGAGGCGAATGTTAACCGCGTTCTACACCGATTTCAGGAACAGCCACCTTCCTTTCCCCGCACATGGGACATGAACCCCAAAAAGGCGGGGGCCGGAGCCCCGCCTTTTCCTTTTTACGTTCAGTTACGATTAC
>CAZABK010000046.1:0-24500 GCA_964483355.1 uncultured Verrucomicrobiota bacterium
GGGCGAAATGTAGAGCGGTTTCACGTTGGTGCGCGAGCGCAGCACCACACCGATCTGCTCCTCCTTGTCCATCAGCGGAACAAAAGATCCTTTTTCCGCTGGCAGTTCGCCGTGCGTTCCGGTGAGGCGCGACTTGGCGACGCCGATGGCCGGGATATCGACCAGCAGGCCGAGGTGCGCGGCGATGCCGAAGCGGCGCGGATGGGCAATGCCCTGTCCGTCGCATAAAAGCAGGTCGGGCACCGCGTCGAGCTGGAGCATCGCTTCGAGCACCGCCGGAATTTCGCGGAACGAGAGCAGGCCGGGAATGTAGGGGAAGGTGGTGGGGCGCCGTGCAATCGCCGACTCGATCAGCTCCAGCGTTTCAAAATCGAGCACCGCGATGGCTGCGCGCGTGACCGTATTGTTTTCCTCGAACCCGACATCCACGCCGGCGACCGTTTTGATATCGCCAAAGTCATCCCGAATGGAAACGTGCTCCTGCAGGCCGCGTTGAATTTTTACCGCTTCCTTCGGGCTGACATCCCAGGCATGCATAATTTGTTTAGCCACAAAGGGCACAAATTGCTCAAATTTAAAGAAGTATCGGTTTGAGAGCTTTGTGCCCGTTGTGGCTAGTTCTCCCAGCTTCCAAAAGCATTCAGGAATTGGTCGATGTGTTCGGCGGTATGGGCGGCGGAGACGAAGGCGACTTCGAATCCGCTCGGCGGGGTGTAGAACCCGTGGTCGAGCATGTGATGGAAATAGGCCGCATGCGCTTTTTGATCGCAGGCTTTGGAGTCGTCAAGGTTGCGGACGGGCGCTTTGCGGAAGAAGGGCGTAAACATGCCGCCGCGCTGCGCGCAGTGCAGGTCGAGATTCTTTTCCGCCGCGGCGCGGTTAACGCCGTCGGCCAGTTTTTTGCCGAGTGCTTCCATTTGCGGATAGGGATTTTCGTCGCGCAGCAGTTCGAGCGTCTTCATGCCGGCGGCGACGGCGACGGGGTTGCCACTGAGCGTGCCGGCCTGATAGACGGGGCCGAGCGGCGCAAGCGTTGACATAATCTTTTCGCTGCCGCCGATGGCGCCGATGGGCATGCCGCCGCCGATAATTTTGCCGAGCGTAGTGATGTCGGCCTCGATGCCGGCGAGATGACCGTAGGTGGTCGGGCCGAGGCGGAAGCCGTTGATCACTTCGTCAAAGATGAGCAGGGCGCCGCATTCGGCGGTGGCGGCGCGGAGTCCTTCGAGGAATCCTTCGGCCGGTTCGACGAGGCCCATGTTGCCGGCGATCGGCTCAACGATGACGGAGGCGATTTCGTCGCCGTTGGCTTTGAGGATTTCCTGCACGGCGGCGAGATCGTTGTAGGGCGCGACGAAAACCTCTTCGGTGGCGGCGGGCGATACGCCGGCCGACGAGGAGATGCCGCCGGTGAGCAGGCCGGAGCCGGAGGCGACGAGCAGATAGTCGGAGTGGCCGTGGTAGCAGCCGTCGAACTTGACGATTTTGCGGCGGCCGGTGTAGCCGCGGGCGAGGCGGATGGCGGTCATGACGGCTTCGGTGCCGGAGCTGACGAGGCGCGTCATTTCCATTTCGGGCACGAGCGAGGTGAGCAGTTCGGCAAACTCGGCTTCGCGGGCGGTGTTGGCGCCAAAGCTGAGGCCGTCGGCCGCGGTTTGGGAAACGGCTTCGACGACTTCGTCGCGCGCGTGGCCGAGAATGAGCGGACCCCACGAGCCGCAAAAGTCGATCAGTTCGGTGCCGTCCTCGGTCTGAACGGTTGCGCCTTTGCCGGATTTAAAGTAGACGGGCGTGCTGCCGACGCCGTTGAACGCGCGGACGGGGCTGTTGACGCCGCCGGGAATTACTTTCTGTGCCCGCTCAAACCATTGTGCTGAATTCATTGCCGCTCCTGTAAATTACGTTTCATTTTGAACTCGTGAAATTTTTCGTATTAAGGGAATAATGGCGACTCTTTTTTCAAACCAAACAGGGATGAATTATGCTGGATATTCGATTTGTACGTGAGAATGCCGCTGCGGTTAAAACGGCGATGACCAACCGTAATGCGGACGTTGATGTTGATATGGTGATTGCGCTCGACGACCGCCGCCGCGCCATCGTTTCCGAAGCTGAAGTGCTGAAGGCGGAGCGGAATAAAACTTCCAAGAACATCGGTAAGATTATTCAGGAAGGCGGCGATGCGGAAGCGGTCAAGGCGCAGGTGCGCGAGATGGGCGATAAGATTTCCGCGTTCGACGAAGAGCTGCGCGAGGTGGAAGCCAAGATTCGCGAAGGGTTGCTCTATATCCCGAACATGCCCGACGCCTCCACGCCGGTCGGCAAAGACGAAAACGACAATCCGATCATCCGCTCGTGGGGTGAAAAGAAGGAATTTGATTTTGAGCCGGTGGCGCACTGGGATCTGGGCAAAGAGCTCAAGCTGTTCGATCTCGAACGCGGCGCCAAGCTCTCCGGATCCGGCTTCCCGCTCTTCACCGGCAAGGGCGCCAAGCTCGAGCGCGCGCTGATTCAGTTTATGCTCGACCTGCACACCGAAGAGCATGGTTACACCGAGGTAGCGCCGCCGTTCATGTGCAACGCGCAGACGATGACCGGTACCGGCCAGCTGCCCAAGTTTGCTGAAGACATGTATTCCGTGCCGCTCGACGGCCTCTATCCGATTCCGACCGCCGAAGTGCCGGTCACCAACATGTATGCCAACGAGATTGTGGATCAGGAACTTCCGATCCTGCATACGGCCTACACGCCCTGCTTCCGTCGCGAAGCCGGTTCCGCCGGCAAGGATACGCGCGGACTGCTGCGCGTGCATCAGTTTGATAAAGTCGAAATGGTCAAATTTACGACGCCCGAAACCTCCGAAGAGGAGCACGAAAAGCTGACGCTCGACGCCGAGCGCGTACTGCAGAAGCTCGGCCTGCACTATCGTGTGATCGAGCTCTGCACCGGCGACCTCGGCTTCAGCGCCTCCAAGTGCTACGACATCGAACTATGGGCGCCCGCGCAGGACAAGTGGCTCGAGGTTTCCTCCTGCTCCAACTTTAAGGATTATCAGGCGCGCCGCGCCGGCATCCGCTACCGCAACGAAGACGGCAAGCCCGCCTTCGTCCACACCATCAACGGCTCCGGCGTCGCGCTTCCGCGCCTTGTCATCGCCATCATGGAAAACAATCAGAACGCCGACGGCAGCATCGACCTGCCCGAAGTGCTCTGGCCCTATATGGGCGGCCTCAAAAAGCTGGGCTAACAACGGTTGTTATTCACGCAAAGACGCAAAGGGCGCAGAGTTTCGCAAAGCTCTGCGCGTTTTTTATTGGGTGGAGGGTCGCCGTCCTCGGCGATCGGGCTGCGGGGTGATTGCGCCGAACAGAAGCGATCTTATTAGAACAGGCTCTTGGTGTAGAGCGCGTGGTAATAGCCGTTGAGGGCGGTGAGCTCGGGGTGCGTTCCGTTTTCAACCACTTCGCCGTCGCGCAGCACAAAGATGGTATCCGCATGCTTCACCGTTGAAAGGCGGTGGGCAATAATGATCGTTGTGCGGTTTTTGCAGAGGCGCTCCATCGCATCCTGAATCAGCTGTTCCGACTCGGTGTCGAGCGCGGAGGTGGCTTCGTCAAAAATCAGGATCGGCGGATTTTTCAGGAAGACGCGCGCGATGGAGATGCGCTGCTTCTGACCGCCGGACAGTTTGACACCGTGTTCGCCGACGGGCGAATCGAACCCTTCGGGCAGCGACTGGATAAAGTCGTAGATGTTGGCCTGCTTGGCGGCGGCGATCAACTCCTCTTCCGCTGCGGCGCGGTTGCCGAAGAGAATGTTGTCGCGGATGGTGGTGTCGAACAGGAAGGGCGACTGCTGGACGATGCCGATCTGTTCGCGCAGGAACTGCTGGCGCAGGTCGAGGACGTTGACGCCGTCGATGGCGATGGTGCCGTGGGCGGCTTCGTAGAAGCGCGGAATGAGCGCGGCCAGCGTCGATTTGCCGGCGCCGGATTCGCCGACGAGTGCGATGGTCTGGCCGGCGGCGATGTTGAGCGATACGTTTTTGAGCACCTGCGCGTCGTTGCCTTCGTAGGCGAAGGAGAGGTTGTTGACCGCAATTGCGCCGGAGACCTGCGGGGGCTCAATGGTTTCCGGGCGGTCCTGGATGTCGGGCTCGATGTCCATGATTTCGGTGAAGCGCTCGAGCGAGGCCGCGCCCTGACCATATTGCTCGACAAAGTTGACGAGCCGGTCGATCGGCTTGATCATGAATTTGGCGAACATAAGGAAGACGAGGACGTCGGCAATCTCGGCCGTGCCGCGGAAAACCATGAGAGCGCCGGCGACGGTGATGAGAATGGCGTGGGCGTTGATGAGCCCCATCATGGTGGCGTGGAAGGCGGCCATGGTGTGATACATGCTCTCCTTGGAGAGACGGAAGTCGTGGTTGACCTCGTCAAATTGGTCGACGGCATATTGCTCGCTGGCGAAGGATTTGACTTCGCGAATGCCCTGAATGGAGTTTTCAATGTTGGCGTTGATGTCAGCAACGCGGCGACGCATGGCGCGTACATTGACGCGGAAGCGTTTCTGGAAGAGAATGCCGCAGAGCACCATAATGGGCAGGGGCGTCAGCGCCACCCAGGCCAGCGCCGGATTCATCCAGAACATGCAGCCAAAGGCGCCGGAGATGGTGACGGCGGCGAGGAAGAGATCTTCGGGTACGTGGTGCGCGACTTCGGAGATGGTGAAGAGGTCGTTGCTCAGCCGCGACATGATGTGGCCGGTCTTGGTCTTGTCGAAATAGCTGAACGAGAGCTTTTGCAGGTGGCGGAAGAGGGTGCCGCGCATGTCGGTTTCGATCCGCGTGCCGAGAATGTGGCCCCATTTAATGTTGGTGAACGCGGCGACCGCCAGAATGACCACGAGCAATGCGAGCAGGGCCACGGTGGCGACGGTTTCGCCAGTGGAGGCGTCTTCAAGTTTGAAGAGGTGATGGGTGGCCAGCGGGATCAGAATTGCACAGACCGCCCGGACGAACGCCATGCTCAGGTCGAGCCCGAGCAGGGCGCGGTGCGGGCGGTAGAAGGCGCAGAACCGCTTGATCATTTCAGTAGTGTGGCCGGGGTGTCCACCTGAATGAAGTTTGTATGTGCGGAATAGATCTGGCCGCCGCCAATGAAGACGATCAGGTCATCGCGTTTGATATGGCCTTCCTCGATCAGGCGCTTGAGCGAATCTTTAACGAGCTGGTTTGCGGTTGGCGGAATTTCGATCTGTTCGGCCAGAATACCGAAGCTCAGCGAAAGTTCACGAACCGTGCGCATGTCGGCGGAAAGGGCGATGATCGGGGTTGTACCACGGTAGGATGCGCAGATTTTTGCGGTGTCACCGGATTTGGTGGAGGTGATGATTGCCTCTGCCGGCAGGGTTGCCGCCATGGCCGTTGCCGATTTGGCCAGATGGTTGCGAGTCATGTATTCGGCTTCGTCCTGCACCACCGGCAGTTTGTCGCTGAGCTCTCGCTTCTGGGCTTCGACGCTGCGGGCAATATCAGCCATGGTCTGTACCGCTTCTACCGGATATTTGCCGTAGGCGGTTTCGCCGGAAAGCATGACGGCGTCGGTGCCATCGTAAATCGCGTTGGCCACGTCGGATACCTCGGCGCGGGTTGCGCGCGGGTTGTTGATCATGGAGTGCAGCATCTGAGTGGCCGTAATCACCGGCTTCACGCGGCGGATGCAGGTTTTGATCATATGTTTCTGGATGATCGGAACCTCTTCGGCCGGAATTTCGATGCCGAGGTCACCACGGGCAATCATGACGCTGTGGGCGACGTCCAGAATTTCTTCCAGGTTGTCGACGCCTTCGCGGTTTTCAATTTTCGCGATGATTTTGATGGGGCTCTTGCGCATGTCGAGAATACTTTGGATGGCCATGACATCGTCGCGATTGCGGACGAAGGAGTGGGCGATGAATTCAACTTCAGAGCGGGTGGCCCAGTCGATGAACTCGGCATCTTTTTCGGTCAGGGCCGGCAGGTTGATCTGGATGCCCGGAACATTGACGCTTTTGCGCGGTCTGATCGTTCCGGAATTGGTTGCTTCACACACCAGGTGATCCATTGTTTTATCTTTAACAACAAGCTGGAGTTCGCCGTCGTCGATCAGGACCTGGCTGCCCACCGGGACGTCCTTTACAAATTCTTCATAGTTGACCTGGAAACCGCCTTCCGGCGCGCCTTTGTCACCGATCAAAATCTGGTCGCCGGCCGTCAGCTTGATATTTTCTTTGAAGTTCCAAGTGCGGACTTCCGGTCCTTTGGTATCGATCAGGATGCCGATGCGGTCGGATACGGAGCGAATGTTTTTGACGAGCAGGTCGGCTTCTTCGGTTGTGATGTGTGCTGTATTGAGACGGGCCACATTCATGCCGGCCTCGTGTAATTTTTTAATGAAATCGACTTCGCAACGGTTGCCGGCGATTGAGCAGATAATTTTTGTCTGTTTGTTTAACATAGGACCTCTAAATTTGTTCAGATGCGCAGGTTTTTAGCAGATTGCCGCGCGGCGGCTAGTTCATTTTTGTTAAAACTTAATAGTGGGGTGGTCGCTCGTTCCCGGCGATCTGGTCGGGTTCCTGCAGTTTTTCGAGTTTTTCCTCCAGTGCAGCGAGGCGCCGGCGCAACTGTCCGATGTCCTGCTGCTGGCGGAAAATTTCTTTATTCAGGCTGTTGATGGTTTCGTCCTGCAGGGCGGCGAGGGTTTCGAGTTGTATGATTCGTTCTTCCATATGCGGGGAAGAGTAGCAGACTGCAGATGAATGGGGAGTGTTTAATTCGCTTTTGCGTTGATGCGAAGGATGGGTTGAATAACAATGTCCGGAGCTGAAAGGAATCGGGAATGTCGGGCCGGCTGGACAATAGAGCTCTTCTGTTGCAGAACCTCATGGAAAACATGACGGATCACATCTATTTCAAGGATGTCCGTTCCCGCTTTCTGATGGTCAACAAGGCGTTCTGCCAATGGGTCGGCCTGTCGCCACAGCAGGTGATCGGCAGAACCGATTTTGATCTCTTCGCCTCGGCGCACGCGCAGCAGGCGTTTGAAGACGAGCAGCGCATCATCGAGACCGGCGAACCGCTGGTCGGGGTGGAGGAAAAGGAAACCTGGCCCGACGGCCGCATCACCTGGGTTTCAACCACCAAGATGCCGCTGGAAAAAGACGGGAAGATTGTCGGAACCTTCGGGGTGTCGCGTGATATCACCGACCACAAGGAAACCGACTTCAAGGCCGTTTACTATGCCGAACAGATCCGTCGCATTAAAGAGAGCATAGAAGATGACGTCCGCATGGCGGCCGAACTGCAGAAAACTTTTTTCCCGCATGCCTACCCGACCTATCCGGCCGACGCACCGGCCGAACAGAGCTGCGTTGAGTTTGCTCATCACTATCATGCCAGCGGAATGGTCAGCGGCGACTTCTGCTCCATCCGCCGGCTTTCCGAAACCGAGTCCGCCGTTTTTATTTGCGATGTCATGGGGCATGGGGTGCGCGCCGCGCTGGGCATGGCGCTGATTTGCGCCATGATCGACGAAGCCTCGCCGGCGGCTCGGCATCCCGGACAGTTTCTCCGGCAGCTGAACGATCAACTGTTTCCGATTCTCCGGCAGGAGGATGTTTTTCTCTTCGCCACCGCGTTTTACATGGTCTTTGACGCGCGCACCGGCGAACTACGCGTTGCCAATGCCGGCCATCCGGTTCCGCTCCATCTGCAGGCCGAGAAGAAACGCGCCGACTGGCTGGTCGACGAATCGCTGCGCGGCCCCGCCCTCGCGATTGTCGAAGGCATCGAATTTCCGGCGGTCGAAAAGCAGCTTCAGCCCGGCGATTCAGTCGTGGCCTATACCGACGGTCTCTTCGAAGTTGAAGGCAACGGGGGCGAAGAGTTTGGAACGCACCGTCTGCTGGCGGCCGCGCAAAGTTTCGTCGGCCAGGCGTTGAACGATCAGTTCATGGGCCTGCTCGGCGAAGCCATGCTTTTCTCCGGAAACAGCGAACTCGACGATGATGTCTGTCTGGCAGGCCTGAGGTTCCGGCGGCCGATGTCGCGGAGGAACAGCGATGGATAACGAAACTCTGGATTATGGCTTCCTGCTCGAAAACTTCATGGAAAACTCCGTGGATGCGATCTTCTTCAAGGACCTGGAGTCCCGTTTTATCATGGTGAACCAGACCTGTTCCGACCGGCATGGCTGGGAGTCTCCGGAGGCAATCGTCGGCAAAACCGATTTTGATATTTTTGCTCATGCACATGCTCAACAGGCCTACGATGCCGAGCAGCGCATCATCGAAACCGGCGAACCGCTCTTTGGCTTTGAAGAAAAGGAAACCTGGCCCGACGGCCGGGAAGCCTGGGTTTCGACCACCAAAGTGCCGCTGCACGACGAGGGCGGAAACATCATCGGAACCTGCGGCATCTCACGCGATATCACCGACCACAAACTGGCCGAACTTCGGGCAGCTCGTTATGCCCAGGAAATTCAGGCGATGAAAGAGGAGATGGAAGAAGATGTCCGCATGGCCGGTGAATTGCAGAAAGGCTTCTTCCCCACAAGCTATCCCTCCTTCCCCGAAGATGCACCGCCTCACGCCGGGTGTGTAGAATTTCTGCACCACGCCAGCCTTTGTTGCGATGTCAGCGGCGACTATTGCACTATCACCAGACTTTCCGACCACGAAGCCGGCATTTTTCTTTGCGATATCAGCGGAGTGGGCATCCGCGCCGCACTGGGCACGGCGCTCATTCGCGGCATTATGCAGGAAACTGCCATGCACCGCCTGGATCCCGGCGCCTATCTTTCGCGGATGAATGACCTTTTAATACCATTGCTGAGCCGGGAAGGAATCGAACTGGATGTGACGGCCTGCTATCTGGTGCTGAATCTGGCGACCGGCCAAGTTCGTCTGGCCAGCGCCAACCATCCGCTGCCCATTCATTTTCGCGACGGCCAGGCCGCCCAATGGCTGTTCGAGGACCTTTCGCTGCGCGGACCGTCTCTGGCTGCGCAGCCCGACGCAGTCTATCCGACCATTGAGTGCCAGGTTGAGCCGGACGATTCGGTGCTGCTTTTCACCGACGGACTCTTCGCCGTTAAAAACGCGCTCGACAACCGGTTCGGCAAAAAACGGCTGCTCGGCTCCGCGCACAGCTTTGTCGGCGAGTCGCTCGAAGAGATCTTTCAGGGGCTACGGGACGACGCGCTGGCATTCTCCCAAGACGGGCGGTTTACCGACGATGTCTGCATGGTTGGATTCCACCTGCGCAATCTGCTGTTTTAGCAAAGCACGCGGTTTCTCCTCCTCTTTTCCTCGTGTTGCTCTTTTTTTGTTCCCATCTTCCCCTTTTCAAATCCTTGGAAAGCCGGTCTGTGCCGCCTATAGTGTCCGGCGATGAAAAAGATCGGTGTCATTGTAAATACGAAACGTCCGCGCGCGGAAAACATACTCGACGAACTGCGCCGCCTGGCACAACAGCACGGCTTCCGGCTCTACGCCGAAGACGCGGCCATGGCCGCCGCGCTCGATGCTGAACACATTCCCGCGGAAACGTTCGGCGAACAGGTGGATGTGGCACTGGCACTCGGCGGCGACGGCACGGTGCTCTACACCGCGCGCGCCCTGCACGGCTCCGACGTTCCGATTCTGGGCATCAACCTCGGCAGCCTCGGTTTTCTGACCAGTGTGGCCGACACCGAAATGGCCGCGGCGCTTGATGCGATTGCCGCCGGCTGCTACAAGGTTTCCGTGCGCGATGTCGCCGAGTGCCGCATCTTCCAGAACGGTTCCGTCGGCGAAGAGCGCGCGCTCAACGACATTGTAATCGGCTGGGGCGCATCGTCGCGCATCGTCACCCTCAAACTTTCCATCGACGGCGAAGCGGTCGGTTCCTTCATGTGCGACGGCATGCTGGTTTCGACGCCGACCGGCAGTACCGGCCATTCACTCTCGGCCGGCGGCCCGATTCTGCATCCGGGCGTCGCCGGTTTCGGCATCAGCGTAATCTGTCCGCACACACTCAGCTCGCGCCCGCTGGTGGTGCCCAACTCCAGTCTCATCGAAATCGAGGTGGTCACTGCCGCCAAGGAGCTGATTCTTTCGATCGACGGGCAGGATGAATACAAGGTGGAAAAGGGCGACCGGATTGAAACCCGCCGGAGCCCGCATCAGGTCCGGTTCCTGCAGCTGCAGGACCACAGCTATTTTTCCGTTCTGGCCCAGAAGCTCCACTGGCGCGGATCGTCACTCTAATCTTCCGCGCACCATCGGAACAAAGCGGACATAGATGTCCGGAATCTCGCGGAAGGTGTCGCCGTTTTTCTCAAGGATCACGAGCTGTTGGATTCCGGAGCCGACCGGTAGGATCATCCGCCCACCATCCTTGAGCTGTTTGACGAGCGCCTGCGGGATTTCATTCGGCGCGCAGGTGACGATGATTGCATCAAACGGCGCATGCTCCGGCCAGCCTTTGTAGCCGTCGCCCGTTTTGACTTTGACCTGCGCATAGCCTTCGGCCTCAAGCGCCGTGCGGGCATGAGCGGCCAGCTGCGGAATAATCTCAATGCTGTAAACCTCGGCGCCGAGCTCAGCGAGTACCGCCGCCTGATAGCCTGATCCGGTTCCGATTTCGAGTACGCGTTCGCCCGGCTGCAGCTCCATGCGCTGGGTCATGTAGGCCACAATAAACGGTTGCGAAATGGTTTGGCCGTAGCCGATCGGGCAGGGGTGGTCGCCATAGGCGTCGCGGCCGCGGAGTTTTTCCGGAATATAGATGTGGCGGCGAACTGTTTCCATGGCTTCAAGGACCCGCTCATCCTTCACCCCGTGCCGCCGGATCACATCCACCATCATCTTGCGTTCGGCTTCCATAGATTCCTCCTTGGCAGAACAAGCAGGCAAGAAACAGAAAAGGCCGACAACCAAAAGTGCGTCTGAAACCTTCATCTCGGGCCTCCTTTTCAACACCGGAAGGGTAGCAGAATGGGGCGAAATGTCGAGCGCGGGGCTACATCCGGATCCGCTCGCCGAGCAGGAGGATGTCCTTGAGCTGAGCTTCATTTTTCGCGGTGGTCCAGCGCTTCTCGAATTCGGGATGCTGGACGATATGCGCGATGGCGGCCAACGCCTTGATGTGCATCGTCCGCATGTCCCGGCTGCCGACGATCACAAAGAACGCCTTCACCGAGGTGTCGGTTTCAAAGCCGATTCCTTCGCGGCTGCGGATCAGCAAAATCCGGAACAGCTTTTCGCCATCGACGACGATATGGGGAATGGCGACAAACGGCGTCAGCACGCAGCTGCCCTGTGCCTCGCGCTCTTCAAATTTGATGCGGATCTGTTCCTGGGAAAGATCGAGCTCACGCTCCAGATTCCGCGCAATGGCATCCAGCAGGCTCTGCTGGCTTGCCCCCGGTTCAAGATCGAAGGCGCCCGCGGTTTTGAGCACTTCATCAAACGCGTCGTGCACAACCTCATCGCGCTGGAAGAGCGTTTCATAGAGCTCTTTTTCCAGCGCGGCGGTGGTCAGTTCCTTGTTGAGCAGCTCCTCCGCAATATGCAGCAGCGCATAGTCCATCTCGGTGCGCCGGCGGCCATAGAACAGATAGATCAGCACTCCGAGCACGATCAGGCCCAGGCTGATTTCCACCGCCGCCAGGCCCATGTCGAAGATCAGCAGCGCAAAGCAGATGATGCCGAACAGCGGCAGCCACGGGCAGAGCGGCACGCGGAAGGTCGGGCGATAGTTGGTCAGGCGGCTGCGGCGCATCACCAGCACGGCGGCGGCGGAAAGAATATAGGAGCTGATCACCACCGCCGAGGCGGCCTTCACCAGCTTTTCAATATCGAGCAGCAGCGACACCAGGATCACCATGCCCGTCAGCAGAATCGCGATTGTCGGCGAATCCTTCTCATTCACCCGTGCGATGACGGGCGGCAGCAGATTGTCGCGTCCCAGTGCCAGTGGATAGCGCGACGCCGACATGATCCCCGCATTGGCGGTGGTGACAAACGCCAGCACGGCCGCAATCGTGATGGCGACATAGCCGGTTAGGCCCCCCAGGATCCGGGCGGTGTCGGCGATCGGCGTGAAGGAGCCGCGCAGCGCGTCGGCCGGAAGAACCCCGACGGTGGCCACCAGCAGCAGGGAGTAAAGGAGGGTGATCGCGATGGTCGCGGCAATGAAACCGCCCGGAATGTTCCGGCGCGGGTTATGCACTTCCTCGGCAATGGTGGCGGTTTTGAGCAGGCCGCCGAACGAGACAAAAACGAAGCCGGCCGTGGAAAGGATCTCCTTGAACCCGCCCCCCTCGACAATGAATGGACGGAAGTGCGAGGCCTGGATGTTTGGGGCGCCGACCGCGAAGTAGGCCAGCATCAACAGCAGCAGAAGCAGCACCAGCACCACCTCGAACCGGGCGGCCGCTTCGGTTCCCTTGATGTTGAGGGCAACAAAGAACAGCGTGACCGGCACCGCCGTGGCAAACAGCGGGATGCGTTCCCCGCTCAGCAGAAACACCACCTCCGCCAAACCGAAAATCGCAAACGCCGTCTTCAGCGAAAGGGCAAACCAGCTCAACAGGCCCGACACCGTGCCGATCAGGGGGCCGAGGCTGCGGGTGAGGAAATAATAGTCGCCGCCCGCCTTCGGCATCGCCGTTGCCAGCTCAATCACGCTGAGGACGCCGATGAGCGCCAGCATGCCCGCAATAAAATAGGAGACGATCATGGCCGGGCCGATCTGCGAAAAGGCCAGGCCGGGCAGCACAAAGATGCCGGAGCTGATCATCGCTCCGGCGGCAATGCAAAACACATCAATAAAACCGAGTCCCTTCTTCACCTGCACACGTCCTTTCTGCTTCGGCAAAGAATACTTGCGAATTCTACTTATGCAAAGGCAAAGATCGCACCCAATTCATTCGATTCATCCCGCCGGTGGTGGCATGCTGGATCCATGAATGTTGACGATCTATTCGCTGAAATCGCTCCGGCCCGTGTCCTGCAGATCAAACCGGTGCACTATGCCGAAGGCGTTCTCACGCTGGCCGCTCCGCTCGAACCCAACCTGAATGACAAAGGGACCGGATTTGCCGGCAGCATGGCTTCATTGTTGATGCTGAGCGCATGGGGAGTCATTACGCTGCGTTTACGGGAGGCCGGGATAAACGCAGAGGTAATGGTGGTGGAGAGCGATCTCAAATTTGTCCGGCCGGCTCAAGCCGGGCTGACGGCTGAAGCGCATGTGAACCCGTCCGCGCTGAAACAGATCCGGAGTGATCTGGAATCCAGAGGCCGCAGCCGGGTTCGTATCGAAGCCCGGCTGTTATCCGGCGGCGATGAGTGCGCCGCCATGAACGCGTCCTACGCCATCATCACTTGATCACTTTACGGGTCAGGCGGACGAGGGCGTTCCACAATTCTTCCTCGCTCGCGGCTGCCAGCAAGGCCTCGCGGGCCTCCTTTTGCCGGAAGGTTTGCGAGAGGCCGGAGATGAGTTTGAGGTAGAACGCGCTGGTCGCCGTCGGGATCGTCATGAAGAAAAAGAGGCGCGTCAGCGTCCGGCCGGGCCCGCCGAAATGGATGCCCTTTTTATGGACGCCGACCGTCAGCGCCAACCCGCCGCCCTCCACGCCGCGGACGTGCGGGAAGGCCATGCCACTGTCGACGGCCGTGCTGATGATGGCCTCGCGCTGGAGCGCCATGTCGAGCAGTTGGCCGGCATCCTCGACAAAGCCCTGCTCCTGCATCCGCCCGCACAGCTGGCCGAGCACCTCCTCGGACGTGGTTCCCGTCAGCGGAGTAATCATGAGGGGCAGGGTGGAGAAGCGGGCGATGCCGATCTGTCGCTTTTCGCCGTAGACGCGGCTGGCATGTTCGCGCGCAACCACCTCGGAGGGAACATAGAGGTAACGCGTACAGTTGAGGCAGCGGTGGATGTCGTCGGCATGCTGGATTTCGTTGATCAGGCTGATGCTAAGTCCCATGCCGCAGCCGGTGCAGTGACCGTCGATAATTGGCACCACGGCCTCGGGATGTTTCTGCAGCAGTTGTTTGAGATGGCTCTTGATGCGGGGCGGCAGATCATTGCTGAGCAGGGCAATGTTCTGCTCAAGCGCGCCCGGCGCCGCCTGCGGCATGGCCGCTTTTTTCTGAATGCTGGCAATAATCAGCTCCTGCAGCTGAATGAGTTGGTTGATGAGTCTGCGGTTCGGCATAATTTTTTCTCCTAGGGTTATTTGCCTGGCCCGCCGGCAATGGCAAATGTCATTGTCGACAGCAGGGCAATAATTCCGCCCGCCGCGGCATCGGCGGCGAGCGTTTCGCAGTTATAGGTTTTCAGCAGGGTGAACAGCTTGGCGCGAAACATGGCCGGAATCCTTTAGTTCATAAAATACCGCACGTAGAGGAAGAGGTGCGCGATCAGCAGCGAGGCGATCATGAACGGGAAACCGTATTTCGTGAACGACCAGAAGCTGACCGGGCAGTTGTTACGGTTGGCGACCTGGGCAATCACCACGTTGGCCGACGCGCCCACGAGCGTGCCGTTGCCGCCGAGACAGGCGCCGAGCGCCAGGGCCCAGAGCAGCGGTTCGGCCACCTGCGCCTGAATGAGCGCCGGATCGTCGATGCCCAGCTGCTGCGCAAAGACCGGAATGATGCCCTTTACCAGCGGGATCATCGCCATCACCAGCGGAATGTTGTCGACAATCGCTGAGGCGATGGCGCTGAACCAGAGGATCGTCAGCGTGGTG
The DNA here is from genome assembly GCA_964483355.1 of uncultured Verrucomicrobiota bacterium. Taxonomy (GTDB): domain Bacteria; phylum Verrucomicrobiota; class Kiritimatiellia; order Kiritimatiellales; family Pontiellaceae; genus Pontiella. The sequence continues at coordinate 14,793 of CAZABK010000046.1, forward strand.
GCCATCAGGTTGCCGCCGCAGACGTGCAGGATAAATTCGCCCATCTTCTCGAAGACGTGATGGTGCTCCAGCGCGGAGATCATCATGAACAGTCCGGCAAAGAAGAGAATGGTGTTCCACTCCACATGCACCAGCGAATGGTGAATATCCTTCTTGCAGACGAGCACCATCAGCATCGCGCCGGCCAGCGCAATAATGCCCGGTTCAATTTCCAGGGCGCGGCCGCCGAAGAAGCCGGCCAGAATCAGGCCGAAGACGACCAGCGATTTTTTCAGCACGCCGGGCTGCAGGATCGCCTTTTCCGGGCGTGACTGTTCGATACGCTTGCGGGTCTGTTCGGTGGTGCGAATCGTTTTACGGAACATGAGCGCCATCACGCCGAGCAGCAGCACCAGCATCACCACCACCGGCGGACCGAGGGTGATCAGGAAGTCGTTGAACGACAGATGCGTCTGCGAGCCGATCAGGATGTTGGGCGGGTCGCCGACGAGCGTGGCCGTGCCGCCGATATTGGAAAAGACGGCTTCCATAATCAGGATCGGCGTGGCCGGCATTTCGAGCAGCTGGCACAGCAGGATGGTGATCGGCGCCATGAGGATGACGGTGGTCACGTTGTCGAGGAACGCCGAGAGCACGGCCGTCAGCACCATAAAGAGCACCACAATCAGCAGCCCGTTGCCCTTGGCCAGCCGGGCGAGCTTGATGGCCAGCCATTCAAACACGCCGGTTTCGGTGAGCGTGTTGACGACCACCATCATCCCGACCAGCAGGAAGATGACGTTCATATCGATTGCGTGCAGCGCCTCTTCATAGCCGATGAAGTGGAAGCCGGTCATCAGGCCGGCGCCGATGAGCGCGGCAATGGTTTTGTCAATCAGTTCGGTGGCGATGAAAAAGTAGACCACCAGGAACACGAGAATAGGTAATAACATTTGAAAGCTCCGAAGTGTTAGTGGTTGATCACGTTGTCGAGCACCAGGCCCTTGTCGATGGTACCGACCCAGCGGTCCTCTTCGTCGGTCACATACAGCTTGGTGACCGCCCGGATGGCGAGGTCGAAGACAATTTCCATGATGGTGTAATCCATCGGCACGGTCTGGGCGTTCGGCTCCATCATATCGCGGGCGAGGGTGTCGCGCTCGTCGTCGAAATATTTTTCGAAGGGATCAAACTCGGCGATGAACGAAACGCTCTTGAGCTTCGAGAAAAATTCCGGCAGGCCGTAGCGGAAGAGGCGCTCGACCGTGATTTCGCCGAGCACTTCGCGGCGCTCGTTCACCACCGGGACCGCCCGCAGGTTGTTGATGCTCATGAGGTGCGAGCATTTTGAAACGGGCTCGGAATCCATCACGCTGAACCGCGGCGGCCGCATAATGTCGCGCGCCAGAATCGGCTTGTCGATGCGCGGGTTGTACACATTGAAGATGTTGCGCAGTCCGTCCGGCGACTCGGCGCTGAGCACCTCCTTGCGCACCTTTTCGTCCATCAACAGGCGCGAAAGCTGGGCCATGATTTTGAGCGAAATGGAGGGGTCGGAGACCGGCACCAGAATCAGGCAGACCACCTGTACGGGCGCGTCGCCGAACATGACCGGCTCATCGAAGGTGGCTACCGCAAACAGGGCCTGCTTCAGGTTTTCGAGGCGGGCGTGCGGGAAGGCAATGCCTTCGCCGACGGCGGTGGAACGCTGGGCTTCGCGGGCGATGAGTGCCTGCAGGATCCCTGCGTGGGTCAGCTTGGAATTGACGTCGTAAAATTCGCCGGAGCAAAGCCGGGAGAGCATGGCTTCGAGCACGGCATCACGGGCGCCGGACGTAAGCTTGGGCATCCACGACGTTTCGCGACGTGTGTAGTTCATGATTTTCATGATGTCCTCCTGCGCTTAAAACGCCGCTTCGGCTTTGGCCTGCAGATAGTGCGAAAGGATATGCTTGGCTTCGAGCGTTCCGACCATGCGGCCGGCTTCGTCCACCACCGGAATTTCGCGGATGCTGTTGCGGTCCATCAGCTCGAGTACCTGCTTGAGCGGCGTGGAGCCGGAAACGCAGACCGCTTCTTCGGCCAGGTCGCCGCCGCAATAATAATTGAGCACGTAGGCGATGGTGGGCAGCATTTCCACTTCAGCGGATTTTTGCCGCGAGAGTTCCAGAATCTTCATGGCAATCTGCTTGGCCTGAATCACGCCGGTCAGTTTGCCGGCGGCGTTTTCGAGATAGACCTTGTAGCGATCGGATGCGCCGAGCATATCGGCCAGCTTTTCCAGCGAGGCGCCGCTGTTGGCGCGCAGGCAGGAGGAGTTGATGAGATACGAAATATCCTTAATGGTGGTTTTTTCCAGATTGGCTTTCATTGGTTTCCTTTGAATTTGATCGATGAGCAATGAGACGCCCGAAGCGGGCACAGGGGATCGGAACTGCACATCGGTGTGCAGCCCTGTAGGGGTGGAACTCATTGCTGCGGGATCAAATCCGCAGGGGCATCCGCCAGCCGAACGCCAGGGGGGAGGCGCTGGAAGTTGCGGGAAGGAAAGCGCGGCGGCTATATGCGGCCGGACATTCGACCGTCAGACCGCGGTTGGAGAAAAGGTGGGAGGAGTGGAATTCCTCTTCTTCCTCAATCTCCTCTTCGGCTTCGAAGAGCCCCTCAAGAACCTCCACCTCCTGCTCGCAAAACGAGAGATCTTCCGCCACAACGGGGCCGGCGGTGAACACAACCAGCAGATCCAGCAGCAGCGGCAGCAGGAGTGCAAGCAGGATGGGACGGCGGAGTTTCATGGAAATAAAAATCCTAATACCGAAACACCCCCATCCGAACAATTAGGGAAAGCCTGAACCCCGAAAACGTTCCGATCTTCGGTTTTGGGATTCCCTTGGGCCTTGGGGGGCTTCGTCATTTTCTTTATTCGGCCGCGGTTTTGCGGCGGACCAGTTCGGCGCCGACGCTGCGGCGTGCGGCGCGCTGGTCGAGTACGCCGATCAGTTTTTCGTGTTCGTCGCTTTCGACGACGGGGAGCGCCTCGATTTGGTTGTTGCCCATTTCCCGCAGCGCCTCGGCGAGATTCATCTGCGAGGAGAGGCGGTGGCGCAGCGGCTGCATCACATCGCCGACCACGAGCCAGTGCCAGGTGTCGCGGTCGGTCAGCAGTTCCTTGAGCATATCAAAGGTGAGGACGCCGATGATGGTTCCGTCGCTCGCGACCACGGGATAGACAAAGGTATCCTGCTCGGCAAAGTGCTGGACGACGGTGTTGAGCGGCGTGCCTTCGAGCAGCGGAACGATGCCGGTATTGACGACGTCGGCCACTTTCAGCTCGGCCATCACGTCCTCTTCGGTGACGTTGCGGCCGATCTCGCCGGCTTTCTTAATCGAGAGCTTGGCGAAGGCGGGGCCGATGAGCTGTACGCAGAAGGTGGTGGCGGTGACGGTGAAGATGATCATGTCGCCGAGGCTCATGCCGTCGGTCACCTGGATATGCTGGAGGTTGTGGCTGGCGACGATGGAGAGGCCGACGGCGACGCCGCCCTGTGCGAAGAGCGCCATGCCCATATAATTCTGTACCGGTTTTTCGGCGCGCGACAGGCGGCCGCCCCAGTAGGCGCCGATCCACTTGCCGAGGCTGCGCATCAGCACATACGCCGCCACGAGCGCCCAGATCCACGCCGGCATATTGCCGAGCGTGAGGCGCGCGCCGACGAGCACAAAAAAGATGATATAGATCGGCGTGGAAAACGACCGCACGGTTTCAAATAGCTTTTTACTGCTGTTGGGCGCGCGGTTGATCAGCACGATGCCGACGGCCATGGTGGCGAGAATCACGTCCATGTTAAACGCGACCGACAGGCCGATGCAGCAGAGCAGGATGCCCACCGAGATGCCGAGCCGTTTTTCGGTTTGCGGCAGGTAGTGCATCATGGCGTCGAGCACGAAGCCGCAGGCGATGCCGAGCACGATGGCGCCGACGAGCTCGATCCCGGTATGCATCAGGGTTTCGGCGACGGAGTGCCCGCCGCTTTGGGTGAGGATGGTGGCGACGCTGGTGCCGAGGCCGTAGAGCGTCATCGCCAGCGCGTCGTCGAGCGCCACGATGGCGACGATGGCGGTGGTGAGCACGCCGGCGGAGCGGTATTCCCAGAGCACATCGATGGTCGAGGCCGGATCGGTGGCCGAGGCGATGGCGCCGAAGACGACGCCGGCGGCCAGCGCCGTGATCCAGTCATGGCAGACGAAGAAAACAATCAGGGAGGAAAAGAGGCCGACGAGCAAGAACGCCGCGAGCCCTTCGCCGAGCAGAATGGCGGTAAACTGCTTGCCGTATTTCCTGAAGATGCTGCCGCTGAGTTCGCCGCCCACCAGAAAGCCGATCAGTCCGAGTGCAAAGTTGTTGAAGGGCTGGAGCGCGGCGATGTCGGCCGGGTGCAGCAGGCCGAAGCCGGTGTCGCCGATCAGCACGCCGACGACAATGTAGCCGACCACCTGCGGCATGTTGAGTTTCTGGAAAATCCACGCGCCGATCACTCCGCCGGCGACACAGATTCCGAGTACGGCAAGAACGCCTAGTTGCAGTTCGGGCATGGTTTCTATTCCGATTCGAGGAGGAGGTTGCAGATGGCGGCGGGATCGTCCGATGCGATAATTTCGGCGCGGGTGTCTTCGTCCTTCAGCCGCGAGCTGATGGAAGAGAGCGTGCGGATATATTGCGTATGCTGGTCGGTCCGCGCCGCGAGCATGCAGATAATCTGCACCGGCGCTTCGTCGAGCGAGGCATAGTCGGCCACCGGCTCCTTGCAGACGGCGACGGCCATGACGAGGTCGGTGACGGAGTCGATGCGCACATGCGGCACGCCGATGCCGAAGCCGATGCCGGTGCTCATGAGCTCTTCGCGCTCCAGGATGCCTTTAAGCAGCGCGTCGCGGTCTTTCACGAAGGGAGTTTCGGAGAGAATGTCGCAGAGGCGTTCGAGCACCTCCTGCTTGCTGGGTTTGTCCAGCACGACGATACGTTCCGGGGTCAGGACAAAGCTGGCGGTGGCCGCTTTTTTGGCGGGCGCTTGGGGGGCGGCTTCCTGCGAGAGGCGGTCGTTGACCCATTTTTCGATATCGGCGCGCTTGAAGCGCCAAGTGGTTCCCAGCTTGCCGCCGGGCAGTTCGCCCTTCTGTGCCCAGTCGTAGATGGTACGCTCTGAAACGCGAATATATTCGGCGACTTCCTCGATCGTCATAATTTCGTGCATAAACGACACCTCACGGTTGAATTTGCGAAAAACTACAACAAACCGCAGGATATGCAATGGGTAATGTCGTTTTTTTGAAAACGGCCTTTCACCGCTTATGCACAAAAATGGATCAGCAAGACTAAATTCACATAGGAATCGGTTATTCCTCGCCGAGGCGCAAAGAGCGCAGAGAATTTTATTTTGTATCGCTCCGCGTCTCTGCGAGGGATTAAGCCGAAAGGCGGATTCAGACTGAGGCAGGTAAGCGTCAGCGGGTGCCGAATAGCCGGTCGCCGGCATCGCCCAGACCGGGCAGGATGTAGGCGTCAGCGTTCAGTCCCTCGTCGAGCGCGGCGGCAAAAATTTCGATGTCCGGATGCGCATGCTGGAAGGCCTCGACGCCTTCCGGCGCGGCCACCAGGCACATGAACTTAATGTTTTTCGCGCCATTTGTCTTCAGCAGGTCGGCAGAGGCAATGGCGGATCCGCCGGTGGCGAGCATCGGATCGACCATGATAAACATCTTTTCTTCAGCATCGGCCATCGGCTTGAAATAGTAGGTCACCGGCTCATGTGTATCGTGATCGCGATACAGGCCGATATGGCAGACCGCACAGTTTGGAATCAGGTTCAGAACGCCATCCACCATACCCAGTCCGGCGCGCAGCAGCGGCACCAGCACAACATTTGAGCTGTCGCTCACATGACAGGTGGCTGTCTGCAGCGGCGTTTCCACCCGCACGGCGCTGAGCGGAAGGTTTTTGGTGATTTCATAGGCCAGCAGCGTGCCGACCTCGTCGACCAGCTCCTTGAACACTTTCTTGGGGGTATTCCGGTCGCGGATATAGGTCAGCTTATGCTGGATGAGCGGATGGTTGGAAACGGTCAGTGTTGGAAATTTTTTCACGGGTTTTCCTCCGTCGGGCCGGTGTAAATGCCGACATACGGCACGTTGCGGTATTTCTGCGCAAAGTCCAGGCCGTAGCCGCAGACAAACTCATCGGGGATATTTATGCCGCAGAAGTCGATTTTAACTTCGGCTTCCCGGCGCGCCGGCTTGTTCAGCAAGGCGCAGATTTTCAGCGACGCCGGTTTGCGGTTTTCCAGCATCCGGACCACTTTGCTGAAGGTGTTGCCCGTATCGATGATGTCCTCCACCAGCAATACGTCGCGGCCGGTAATCGTCTCATCGAGATCCATCACCACCTTGACATCGCCGGAGCTGACCGTGCCGTTGCCATAACTTGAAATGGTCAAAAAGTCGGTAATCATCGGCCGCTTGATTTCGCGGACCAGGTCGGCCATGAAAATGAAGGAGCCGCGCAGCAGTCCGATGACCACCAGCTCGTGGTTGGAATCCCGATAGGCTTCCGTAATTTCACGGCCCAGCCGCACGACGATCTCTTCGATCTCTTCCTTTGAGAGCAAGACACTTCCGATTCCCGTTTCCGGCATAACAATACCTCCTAATACAAAAGATCTGAAACCCGCTGCCATTTGCGTACGGAATTGATCAGCCAGACGGCCTCGGCGCGCTTTAGATCATCCAGCGCGACAATGCCTTCTTCGATTTCACCGCTCTTGAGCAGATGCGCGCGGAACGTTCCGGCCAGCAGGCCGCATTCGACCGGTGGGGTGATGAGTTTTCCGTCTTTGCGGATTACCACATTGGCCATCGAGCTCTCGGTGATTTCGCCCTTTTCGTTCCATAAAATAACGTCGTCGCAATCGGGGAAGTCGGCCTTGGCCGCCGCATAAACCTCGCGGTGTGTCGTTTTATGGAACAGAAAAACGTTCTGCGAATCGACCGGTTTTGGGGTTATGGCCACCGCGGGCGCAGAGGCCTGCGCCCCTCCAATCGGGAAAGTTTGGATTTCCGAATTGCCGTCGCGCGAAACCAACAGTCGCACCCGCAAGCGTTCGTCGCCCAGATTGGTCAGGTTGTGGAAAACGGCGTGCATATCGAGCGGAATATCAAAATAGGCGGCCGACTTGCCGAGCCGCTGCAAATGTTCATCGAGCAGGAAAATGCCGGACTCCGGCTCCCACAGCATGGTTTCGAGCAATTGGAACTCCGGCCGCGGCTGGGTCAGCACCCGCGCCTTGGTCAGCGTCTCCTCATATTCGGATTCGGCATCCGAGTCCCAGACAATACCGCCGCCGACGCCGAACTCGAGCTGCCCGTTCTGAATGAGCGCGGTACGGATGGCGACGTTAAAGCAGGCCTCGCCTTTGGGGGTGATGAAGCCGATCGAGCCCGTATAAATCCTGCGCGGCGAACATTCCAGCGCACGGATAATCTCCATCGTCTTCGCCTTCGGCGCGCCGGTAATTGACGCACATGGAAACAGCGCTTTCATCACATCTGATATTGTTTTAACACCAAGATCGCTAAGGCCGCAAAGATGAGAGCCCGCTTCGCGCTCTTTGCGTTCTTCTGTTTTTAATTTTCCGCAGACGGTGGAGGTCATCTGCCAGACGGTCGGATATTTTTCGACGTCATATTTGCTGACGGTTTCCACACTGCCGAGTGCGGCGACGCGGCCGATATCGTTGCGGATCATATCCACAATCATAATGTTTTCGGCGCGGTCCTTTTCGGAGTGGCGGAGGGCTTCGGCCTGCTTCCAGTCTTCGGCCAGCGTGCGTCCGCGTTTGGCCGTACCTTTCATTGGGCGCGCAACGATCGTTCCTGCGTTAAGGCTGAAAAACAGTTCGGGCGATGCCGAGCAGATGCTGAAATCATCGGTTTCAATGTAGGCCGCGTGTTCCGTCTTCTGTCCTTTCACCAGCTCATAGAAAAAGGCCCAGGCGTCGCCGGAAAAATCGGCGTGCAGGCGATAGGTATAATTGACCTGATAGGTCGCGCCGTCGGCAATCTGCTCTTTGATTTCGTCGATCGCGGCGGAAAATTGTTCTTTCGAAACCGACGGTTTCAGTTCGCCCAGCTCAAACCGGGCGTCAGGGGCCTCCTCAATGTCGTCGAGCAGCTCCGGGGCATGGAACAGCCCGAGGCAGAGCAGGGGAACGCCGTCGGCCGGATGCGTTTGCAGCGCGGTATCAAATGCCGGAGCGGCTTCGTAGGAAACAAAGCCGGCGGCAAACAGGCCGGAGCGCTCCGCCTCCGCCAGCGCCGGAAGCACCTTTTCGATGCGCTCCGTGCGCAGGATTTTTTCCGGTTGGCTGAAGTGGAGCCACCGCCCCGCATGTTTGAGAACCACTTTCATTGCATCAATGTTCTACCGTCCGGACAGGAGAATTAAAAGCACGCCGAGCAGGATTCCGAACAGGATCCAGCCCTTCTTGCGCTTGTTGACCTCTCTGAACAGGACGGCGCCCACGCAAAAGGAGATCAGCACATTACTGCGGCGCAGCACCGAAAGGATCACGACCAACGCCTCGGAATCGCCGACTGCCAGAAAATAGGCGCAATCGGCGAAGGCCAGCAGAATCCCGATCAGCGGAATGCTCCAGCGCCATTGGAACGGCGTGGTCTTTTTCCGGTTCGGCCACCACAGCAAGCCGTTCACGATTGTGAAGAAAACCGCCAGGTAGAGAAAATACCAGGCCAGCACCTGCATCGGCGCCATGCCCTGACCGTGAATCACCCATTTGTCGAACAGTGTGCTGCAGGTGCCGACCAGCGTCGCGAGAAAAATCAGGCCCACCCATTTGCTGCGGTGAAAATGGATGCCTTCCTTGCGGCCGATGAAGGAAAAGATGAAATAGCAGATAAAAATCAGCCCCATGCCCGCCCACTGCATTGGCAGCGGCTGTTCCTGAAAAAGCAGGATGGCGCCGATCAGCGTCCAGACGGGGCCCGAGGCTCGGATCGGCGATACGATCGAAATCGGCAAATGCTTGAGTGCAAAATAGGCGCAGATCCAGGAAAAGCCGACAATCAGCGCCTTGAGGACCATGTAGCCGTGCCATTTTAGCGGCATCGGCGCAGCATAAAAAACCGATCCCTCCAGCCATTGAGGCGCAAAGCGCGAAAGCAGCAGGATCGGCAACACCAGAAGAACACTGGTGAAATTGGAGAAAAAGAGGGTCGGCAGCACGGCGTTGCTGTTGAGCGAATGTTTCTTGCAGAGGTCATAAACCCCCAGAAACAGCATCGAAACCAGCCCCATCCAAATCCACATAATCATGCCCTTTGCAAACTCGAGCAGCGGACAATAGCGGCTTGCATCTGCTTTGCAAATCAAATACCTTGCCTGCCTTTTGAAACAACGATGGAGTAACCCATCCGCAAAGCGGATGATAATTTGCCCAAGCAAATAATGACTGTGAGGAATGATTCACTATGAAAACCGGACTTATTGGATGGCGCGGCATGGTCGGCTCGGTGCTGATGGAGCGCATGCGTGCGGAAAACGATTTTGAAAACATTGATCCCGTATTCTTTACCACCTCGCAGGCGGGACAGGCGGCCCCGAACGTCAGCAAAGGCGAATCTGTTTTGATTGATGCCTATGACCTCGATGCGCTGATG
>CAZABK010000047.1:0-24071 GCA_964483355.1 uncultured Verrucomicrobiota bacterium
AATACGTTGTTACCCAGCCTGTACCGCTGGTATCCATCACAATTTTAAACGTAACCGCATTGGTAAAATCGGGGACATTGTAATGTGTTGGATTTGCAGTTCCATATCCACCGAACGCCACCCCGTCACTGGATCCGGTTTCCTCACTGCGAATATGCATCCACGACAACAGGGATGTATCCGTAGTCGTAGCCAGCGATGTATTTGTGGTAAATCCAACCGCCATCCAGCCGGTTCCCAGATCATCATCAACATCCACATCGACTGTCAGGGTATATATACGCCCGCTTTCAAAATCGAAGTCGAGATTCAAACGCTTGTTGCTGTCCGCAGCTGAGGCCATATTTAAAACACTTCCATCCGTATCCGGCACATCCGTCATCTCTGGAACAATCCAAACCCCGGTTCCAATGTCCGGGGAGGAGCCTTCCAAGTCCCCGGTCCTGCTGAACGTGTCCGAAATAATGGTGGCCCCCTGAACACAGACGGCGCAAAAAAGCACCACGAACATACTGACTGCTGTTGTTATCCTTTTCATCCCAGCTCCTCCTTTTTGTTAGTTACATACCACATTTGTAAATACAATAATACACCTAGCTTTGAATTTTTCAAGCCATTATTTCACTTCTGATACTACTGGGCGGATACGTCGAGCTTAAGATTGTCAAAACTCCCCGACGCCGCCGAACTGCAGGACAGAAAAACCCCTTTTATCGAAGGTTTCTCAAAAAACACAAAACTTCCAACCGACTCCTCATCAAAAAAGAAATCTGCAGTATAAACATCCCCACAAGCGTTCAACACAATTTTAAGTGTACCGTTATTGCGAAATGGAGAAAGATCACGACCTTCAGCATGATAATTTCCCGGGCCGCCGCCAGTTCGGAGCGAGTTGCCCGACAAGCTTTCGCTGCGAATAAACATCCAGGGGCCAATCGCCCCCCCTCCCAAACTCTCCGAACCGGAGCAATCGGACGTAAAACCGCATGCCAACCACTTTGTTCCGATATGATCCTCAACATCCACATCGACAGAAAGCGTGTAAACCCTGCCCGGGTTAAAATCAAACGGCAGGTTCAACCGCTTCTCATTCGACCTATCACCGGGACAGATAAGTCGCCCCTCAGACAGTACAGGATTAATAACACTTTCCGGGATTACCCATGCAACACTACCGATATCCGGCATAGAGCCCCGCAAAGCGCCCCGTCGCTCAAAATTGTCCTGCAGCACAGTCTCAGCCTGCAACCCAAGAGCTCCCAAACAGAAGGCCCCATAAATTCCACTCAGCTTCGCATATTTCATCTTCCCAACACTCCTTTTTACGCCACCGACTCTTCTTCACTGTCCGGGTAGAGCCGGCGAATGCCAATAATTGTAAAGACAGTACCGGCAATCATTGCAAGAGCTCCCCAGACCAACACATTCCACATCGCCAGAAACAGACCAAGCGCAACAAAGGTCGAACCGAACAACGCGGCAGAACAGGCAACCGTGAGCCAGGTCAGCAGCCAAAGGGAATCTTCTTTTTGCCCGGCCATACCGGCAGCCTCCTTAACCGGCGTCCACCAGCCGTACGGCCGAACCCGGCGATAGAAAGCAACCAGCTTTTCCTCCGGCTCCGCCGGAAACACAAACATAGCAATCAGGGCAACAATCGTGGGCAGTCCCATCATGATGATCTGCCGATACACATAAAAACCGTCGTTACCCTCCACGCCGACCGCATCCATCACGGCCACCACAATTTTTGTTCCGAACGGTGATAAAAACAACGGGGCAAAAATCAATGCAGAAAGTTGAGCCGCCACTTCGGCCGCGCCGTTCACCCGCCACCACAGGAAACGCAGCAGTTTGATCCAGCCTGCGGATCCCATAATCGCCATCCCGGCCATCATGAGATAGAGAATATCATTCACAAGCAAGCCGATCAGCGCAGCCAGACAGGCAACCAGCCCCATAAAGATCCGGGAAACACGCACATAGTGTTTCTCGGACGCATCCTTACGGATATAGGCACGGTAAATATCATTTTCAAAAATACAGGTCGAGTTGTGGATATTCGTGTCAAACGAAGACATAAATGCACTCATGAACCCCGCAATCATAAGCCCCACCAGTCCAACCGGCAGGTAACGACTCACCAGGATCGGAAGCACCTTTTCATAGTCCGGAACCGTATCCCCCGCCGGAGTGACAATCCCGGCGAAGTTATCCAGCAGATACTGGTCAGAAATAATAAACATTCCGGCCAACCCGCACACAATAAACGGCCAGCCCTTAAAGGTCACATTGATGATATTGCTGTAAATACCGGTATACAGCACTTCCCGCTCATTCTTTACACAAAGATAGCGCTGCACATGCGGGCTGTAACCGCCACGGCTTAGAATCGGCTCCAGAATCAAAAACCATACGATGACCAGACCAAAGCCTGGCATCAGCGTAAAATACTTCCCGCCTGCCTCGCCAAGGTTAACCAGCCGCTCATGGAGTCCTGTATTCCAGCCGACTTCAGGGTAAATCCTGAACATCAGCATATAGGCGCAAACCATTGTCACAATGAATTCGACCAGATCGGTCCACACAACTCCGTAAACACCGGAAGCAATCGAATAAACCATGGTCACAATAATTATCCCGCAAACCACAACCACATCCGTCGACACAGACATCCCGGCAATCATAATCGTCGGGTCCAGCCCCAGCAGAACGGATGCAATCTTCTTCATCCCCACCACACCAAGCGAGGCCCACACTGCAGACAGAAACATCCCGTAAATCAACGAATCATAAAGCCGCGCAAAAGTTGCCTGCCACCCATCATACCGGGCGTGATAAAACTCCATCTGCGTCGTAAACTTTGCCCTTCGCCACAGCCGCAGGAACCAAATCATATCGATGGTCGTGTTTAAGATGCTGCGCCAGTTAAACCACATGCCCGTCAGGCCGTCCTGGCGGACTTTCCGCGAATTCTGAAGCATATCGCTGGCATTCAGCCCCGTCGCAACCACCGACGTCCCCGCCAGCCAGAACGGCATCTTCCGCCCGGCAAGAATATATTCATCCGTGCTGCTGCCGGCCTTTCTGGAAAGAAAAAAACCAAGAGCCAAAAGCCCGACCAAAAAAACCGCTACAACAATGTAATCCAATAAAACCATTCAAATCTCCCGTCGCCCGTTATCAACACGCACACTGTATTATTGTATTTTCTCGTGGGGCGCAACCCAAAAATTCAATATTCCGCACTTCAGTTGTGCCTAACACCGAAATTCGTGCCGTCCGGAAGCAATGTTGTCATAAACAGACTCACCGCCGGACACCTGAAGACCGGCTGCGTCCCGAAAACACGCCCGCAAATCCACATGGGCGACCGCCCCATCAGGAATCTCCACCACAACCGCCACATCCGTTTCCGTTTTTTCATAGCGGACGAACACGCCCCCCAACGGAGTTGGAACCGCAGCCTCCGCAAAGCCAAGCGAACCCGGCTGCGGCTGTATCAGAATCCGCCGGAACCCCGGCTCCAGCGGGCGAACCCCCAACAGATAGCGGGGAATGATATTGGCCGGCGCCGCCCCCCAGGCATGATTCCAGTCCAGGTTATTCTTATATTTAACACCCCACGCTTCCATCGTCATTGTCGAGCCGGCTTCCAGCATGGCACACCAGCTGCGGTCGCTGCGCGACGTCATCAGCTCCAATGCAGCCTGGGCCGCCCCGTTCAGGTAAAGCGCCTCAAGCAAAAACTGCGCGCCGTAGACACTGCAGGCCATTCCCCGGGACACAACAAACTCTACAACGCCCGGCTTTCGATCCTCCGGAACCAGCCCAAACGCCAGTGCAAAGAGATTGCTGTGCTGCGAAGAGTGCAAAGAGCCTTCGCCGTCAATATAGCGGCCGGAATCCCCGCTCCAGAAAACCCGGTTAAAGGTTTCATAAACCTGCGCCGCCCGCCGGGCAAAACCGGCCGCGTCCTCTTTCCGGCCCAGCAGCCCGGCCATTCTTTCCATCAGCACAAGTGCCCGGTAATAAAAGGCATTTACCACCGTGTTCACCGGCATCATTTCGTGCCCGTCCCGCTCCCCCTTGCCGTCCTCCGCAACGCAGCCCGGCGGCCAATCCACCAGATCCCGCAGGCCGTGGTCATAAATATAGCGGTCATGGTACAGATTCAGCGTCCGCTCAAACTCCCCGGTGCAATGCTCCGACGCCGTGCTGATCAGTCCGTCTTCCCGCGCCAGAGCCGTCATGGTTTTTGCACAGAGAAGCGGATAAAAAGTTTCCAAGGAAGAAGTTTCCCCGCTGTAGAGGATATCTTCCCAGGCCATCAAAACCGAATGCAGCTGCCACTCGGTCGGCCATGTTGGAAACTGCAGCAGATACTCGTGCGTATAGCGGGCCATCGTGTATTCCGAGTCAACACAGTAGTGCCCGAGCTGGTTGATATAGGCATCGGCCTCATACGGAATGCGCTCGCGATCCCCATCCACATACACCCCGCAAAATGTCGTTGCCTTAATCGTATGTTTACACAAATCCCACACATCATTAAGCAGCGCATCAGAAGACTCAAATGAGGCCGCATCATCATCAAACGGAACGTGCACGGAAATCCGCCGCACAGCTGTCAGATCCAGATCCGCGGCATCTTCAATTTCCGCATAACGAAACGGAAAAACCTCACCGATTTCCTCCGGCATCCGGATCGCCGCCGGACCGGTGTTGCGCTCATCCGGCGGAATAACAATCCGGCATGTTTGCGCCAGGTCAGCCTTCTGCTCGATCCGACAATAGCGAACCGTCCCCGGCGGATCACGATCCACACGCCCCTGCTCCGCCCGCTCTCCCAGATGAACAACCCGGGACGTTCGCCCCGGAACACCCGGCAGCAGCAGCGTGCCGAACGTGGCCCGGCCAAAATCGAGAAACAGCGCTCCATCCGAATGCAAAACACTGCGTTCGACAGGCTCTTCCGTTTGAACCGGCTGTTTCAAATCAACGGTTGACTTCATTAAATGCTCCTCTGATACAACGTACCCGTCTCGGCCGGAACATATTTATCCTGCCGTGCCGGAAAAAACGATGGCGGGATACATTTTACAAACATTCTCAGCCCAACGGCTGCTTTGGATACAGCTTGCGAATACAGACTACTGAAATCGAGCTGCCCACCACTGCGGCGATCAGGCCGATCGCAAGAATATTCCACATGGCAAGGAACAGGCTCAACGCAACAAACATCAGCCCGAAAAGTCCACATATGCACGACAATGTCAAAACGGAAAGCAATAACATGGATTCGCCTTTTTCGTGCTCCATGCCTGCCGCTTTTTTAACCGGCCCCCACCAGCCGTACGGCCGAACGCGTTTATAGAATGAAACCAGTTTATCCATCGGTTCCGGCGGGAAGATAAACATCGCAACCAGCGAAACCACGGTGGGGATTCCCATCATGATCACCTGACGAAACACATAAAAACTGTCGTTTCCTGAATACCCAAGGAGCTCCATTGCGTTCACAATCATTTTGTGGCCATACGGGGAGAGAAACAATGGAACAACCACAAAAGCGGACAGCTGTCCGGCCACTTCGGCACGACCATTCACCCGCCACCACAGGAAGCGCAGCAGTTTGATCAAACCGGCCGATCCCATAATGGCAAATGCAGCCATCATGATGTAGAGGATATCATTAACCATCAGCCCAATCACTGCGGCGAAGATTGCGACAAACCCCATATAAATCCGGGACACCCGCACATAGTGCTTATCCGAAGCGTTTTTGCGGATATAGGGCCGATAAATGTCGTTCTCAAAAATACAGGTCGAGTTATGGATGTTCGTGTCAAACGAAGACATAAACGCACTCATAAACCCGGCCACCATCAAACCAACCAGACCGACCGGCAAATATTCACGAACCAGCAGCGGCATCACCTTTTCATAATCCGGAATCACAGCTCCTTCCGGCGTGGTAATTCCCGGAAAATTTGACAGCAGCTGCTGGTCGGAAATCAGAAAAATCCCCGCCAGACCGCAAACAAAGAACGGCCACCCCTTAATCAGCATATTCACCGCCATTCCATAGAGGCCGGTATACAGCACTTCACGCTCATCCTTCACACACAAATAACGCTGTACGTGAGGATTATAGCCTCCCCGAATCAAAATCGGCTCAATCAGCAGAAACCAGAATAAAATCGGAATGGACTTCGGAGCCAGCGAAAGAATCCGCTGCCCCTCCTCTCCCATCCCGGCGAGTCGCTCATGGAGCCCTGTATTCCATCCAACATCCGGAAAAACTTTAAACAAAAGAATATAGGAACAAACCATAGTCACAATGAATTCAATCAGGTCTGTCCACACAACACCGTAAATACCGGAGGCTACCGAATAAACCATTGTTACAGCGACCAGAGCGGCAACAACAAGAATGCTCGATGAAATCTCTGTTCCAAACACTGTGTAAAATTCCGGAAGATCGAACAAAACGGACGCAATTTTTTTCATGCCGACAATCCCGACGGACGCCCAGACCGCAGCCAGAATAATCCCGTACACCAATGCATCATAAAGACGCGCAAACGTAGCAGACCATCCGGCGTAGCGGGCATGATAAAACTCCATCTGCGTTGTGAATCCTGCACGACGCCATAAGCGAAGGAACCAGATCATATCAATGGTACTGTCTACGACCCCTCGCCAATCAAACCACATGCCGGACAGACCATCCTGACGAACTTTCCGGGATGCCTGCAGCATGGAACTGGCATTCAACCCAGTGGCAATGACAGAAGTTCCAGCCAGCCAAAACGGCATTTTACGTCCGGCCAGAATAAACTCATCGGTCGCACTTCCAGCCCGTTTGGAAAGAAAGAAGCCAAGGGCCAGCAACCCCAGCAAAAATGCGCCAACGACGATAATATCCAAAAGTTCCACGTTGTTCTCCCGTTTACCTTCTCGTGATCAATGTAATCAACAAACTGTATTATTGTATTTAAAAAGTCAATCCGCAAAAGACGCAAATTCACTCCCCCGCATTGCCATCCGACCTCAGAGGACTTTTACAGGAGCTGTTTCTGCAGAATAATGTATCCATTAAGCGCTCCAGATCATTCTGCAAAATTTTGGTTACGGGTCGGCCACACCATGTTTTCTGTGCCCATCATTTCAAGACGCAGAAATCTCAACAGATACCCACTGGAGCAATCGAACAAAAATACAGCATCAACATGCCTTACCATCCCAAAAAACGAACAAAATTCAAAAATCCACTTGCCAATAAAAAAATTTCGGCTACCGTACATTGTCAATACAATAATACAGCAACCCGAAAACAAAGGAGACGGCAATGAAGAAGATCAATATTCGGTGGCTATTCACTGCTGCGGCGTCCGCGACGCTCATGTCCGGCGCACTCGCAGAGACCACGATCACGGTTGACAACACACTCAGCGGACAACTTGTTAACGATGACGGCGAACTCTACAACTTCGGCGAAACCCTGTCCGGAAACACGCTCAATTACGGGAACGGCCTGATCGGAGACAATCCCAGCAACCAACAGCAGCTCGGCGCCTGGGCCTATGTCGTGACAGAAGACTTTGCAGCTGATTTCAATTCCGGCAAACTGGTTAAACTTGAATTCGAAAGCACCTATATTCTCAACGGGGGCGGAGCTCCGTCTGATATCTCCATCGAACTGCTGCAGGTTTCCTCAAAAAACTTTGCTCCAAATGTTGCCAAAGATCCGGTAGCTGGCGGAACCATCGGCAGCATTCCCGGCGATTCAGCAAACAATACCGCCTACTCCTTTGATATTACCGAAGAAATATCCGCGGCGCTTGGTGGAAGTGACCTGACAGCCGGACAATATATCTGGATCGGCCTCAATGGAGGGTTTTCAGCCGACTCTGCCGCCAACAATATTTTCATTGGAGGGAACGACCCTCTGACGTCCACCCTGACAACCGTTACAAATTCTGCAGCAGCAACCGACATTGTGCTCGACGTTGACGGCACGATCAGCGGACGGCTTACAGACTACGGCGGAGATCTTTACAATTTTGGTGACACCTTAACCAGCGGCTCCCTCAATCAGGACAAAGGCCTGGTAGGAGATGGGAATGAAAACCAGCAGTATCTGGGCTCATGGGCTTATTTAATCACAGAAGATTTTGCAACCGCATATAATGCGGGAAGCACCGTCGAACTTGATTTCCAAAGCACCTCCATTAACGACGGCGGCGGAACTCCGAGCAACATCACGATCCAGTTGCTGCAGGTTTCCTCTAAGAACTTCGCGATCAATGTTGCTCAGGATCCGGTGGCCGGAGGCGTCATCGGCACCATCCCCAGCAACTCGGTCAACGGCACCGATTACAAGTTCGACATCACCGATGCACTTAGCACTGCACTCAATGGAGGCGACATCACCACCGGACAGTATATCTGGATCGGCTTAAACGGGGGGCGCAGTGCTAACAACGAGGCCAATAATATGTTTATCGGCGGAAGCAGCTCTCTTGACTCCACACTGACCGCCATCTCAACCATTGAACTGGAAGGCTTTGAAGGCTTTGCAGCGGACTACGGTCTGTCTGGAACCCCGTCCGATGACGCCGACCTCGACGGCCTGTGCGACTACGCCGAATACGTCTTCGGCGGACACCCGAAGGACTCCAATGACACCGGGACAGCACCGAGCATCAACGGAACGTCCGGTGAATACGTTTTCTCACTGATCGGAGACAGCTCGGTCGTCGCCCACATCCTTACAAACAACGATCTGGTCTTCGGCAGTTGGGGCACCAACGCAACGGTCAGCGTGACAGAAACCAACGGCCTGTTAAATCCCTACACAAACGAAATCAGCACCGCAGGCGACTCACTGTTCATTCGCCTTGAGATTGAGTAAACAAACAAACCCACTTGCAAACAAAGGAAGAAAGATATGAAAACAAAACTCCACACCCTTATCTTGTCAGCGGTAATTTCGGCAGCGGCGGCCTCAGTTGCGCATGCCGATGCAACCGTCACCGTCAGCAGCAGCAACAGTGGTCGCATCACAGAGTCAGGCGGAGACCTGTTTAACTTTGGGGACGCAGCAACCGTTGCCTCATTTACCGCAGAGTCCGGACTGGTCGGCGACAACCCCAGCAATCAACAGCAACTGGGCATGTGGTGCTACCTGATCACCGAAGAATTTGCCGCCATTTACAACGCCGGCGGTTCCGTTGAACTGGACTTTGAGAGCACCTATATTTTCAAAGGTGGCGGCTCACCCGGCGATATAACGTTTGAACTGCTCACAGTCTCCTCCCAAAGTTCAGCAACCACCGTACTCAGCGATATCGTTGGCAGCGAAACAATCACAACACTCGGCACCATCCCCGGCGATTCCGCCAATGGCACCGAATACAGTTTTGAAATCACCAGCGGACTCAACACGACACTCTCTTCGGCCAACCTTGCCGTCGGTGAATACATCTGGATCGGGGTAAACGGCGGATTGAGCATCAACAACGAGGCCAACAACGGCTGGATTGGCGGCAATGAACCGCTCACATCAACACTCACAGCAGTTCCGGAGCCGGCCGCCGCCTCGCTTATCTTGTCCGTGGGTGCCGCCCTGCTCTTCATTCGCAGAGTGATGATTATATAAGCAATCGCTGATCGAATACCCCGCAAAACAAAGCGCTCTCACTGAGGGCGCTTTTTTCATTCCATCCCTTGGAAAAAGTTTCAGCCGGCGGCGGCTGATACCAGCGCTTCTTTCGGCCAGCAGCGGGTGATTTCGATGCAGCCGGGAAACGGCTGATGCCCTTCAACGGGCTCTCCGTTGACACACACGTCAACCTTCACGGCGGGTGCCAGAACGATGAGCAAACTGCTTGCGGCCTTTCTCGCCGACGGATAGCGCAGCCTGATGGAGACGGCATGGAAGTCGTCGTCCCATTGCTGTTCCAGGATCAGGCCATTGTGCCCGGCGGTCACCGTCCCCGGGCGGCAGTAGCTGTCGAAAAGATTCAGCAACACGGAAGACAGGCCGCTGAAGTGGTGCCAGCCCGCACCGCGTCCACTTTCGATCACAAAGTGTTCCCAGCAGGCATAGCGCCGCCCGGTTTCCTCCCCGTAGTGCTGCAAGACGTCCCATGCGAGCCGGCGGGCCTGCGAAGCACGCCCGTAATCGAGCAGCGCCTTCCAGAAGAACCATTGGTACGGCATCCACACACTGCCGTTCCAGTAGCCTTTGACGCTGTAATACGGAGCGTTCATATCGACCGCGGAGAACCCCATCGGTGTCAGGAAATGCTCCGAATCCATCAGCATATCCATCAGCCGATCTGCCTGCGATCCGGTCACGGCATCCGCGAGCAAGGGGCTGAGTCCGTCCAGACCGTGATTGTAATTCACCTGGTCCTCATTTCGCACGACACCGGACGGACGCCCTTCATCGTTATGTTCGACATAGCTGAACACACCCGCCTCATCGTCCCAGGCGTGAGCCTGCAACGCTTGAGTCAGACGGTCGGCATACCGCGTAAAAGGGGCCGCGCTCTCCCCCAGCAGTTCCGCAAAGGCCGCCATCATTTTAGCGCAGCGAATCGCCATCGCATTCGTGATGCAGGGAGACACTCGGCGCCGCCGGCCGGGACACTCCTGAAGAAACTGCTGAACGGGATAATCGTCCCAGCCGCCTGAATTATAGAAGTAATCCCACGGCATCAGCAGCCCGGACTCAAAAGGACTCATCGTGGAGCCCGGGGCTTCTCCGATGAAATACCTGTAGTATTTTTGCAGGCGGGGCCAGAGCGTTCTCAGTAGCGCTCGATCCTGCGTCCGGTTCCACAGTTCCCAGGCGACGAAGAACTGTGTCGGCACCATGGAACCGTGATGAACAAAGGCGATCTGTTTGTTTTCAGGGTCGGCCAGATAGGCCAGCAGGTTGTCGGCGGCGAGCTGCAGATCAACCGTGCAAAGCCCGAGGCCGATGCACCCGCTGTCCCATGTGTACAGAGAGTCCCACCAGCGCCCAGGCGTGAAGTGGCGTATCCAACGGCCCTGGTTGCGAATCGGAAACACCACATTGGTCAGCAGCGCCGCGTTCAGCCGTTCCCGACCGAAGCGCACGGCTTCGGGGCATGCAGCCGGGGGCGGATGGGAGCGGGCCGGGCTCTTCCTGCCGGGGTTCGGCTGCGCGCTTTCGCCTTGGGCGATGTCGAATATCAGAGTCCGAACACCGCCCGGGGCAACGTTCAATGGCGCAAAGAGCAGATCGGTCATATGGCCCCGACCTCCGGCGTCGACGACATCTTCCACATGATCGTGCAGCGTGCGCAGCACCCCCTGCTCGACATCATCCGCAAGAACCTCTCGAACCCACACGCCGGGCTCGGACCAGCTCAGCGAATAGCAATGCCCACCATACGTGAGCCTTAATGCATCGTCGCCTTTCTCCAGCTGCGGACGCGAATACGGATCAATGGCTTCAAAGGAAAGGTCCCGCGCCCCAAAAGCCAACCCGTCAATTTCCAGCGGCTCGCCATTGGTGCAGCGAAGGGTTATCTCGCGAGTCCCCTCCGGCAGGCGCAAGGCGGCGAGAGAAAACGCACCCGGCGCAACGGACAGCAGCGTCGTCCCGCCGTTATGTTCGACGGCAATCTCGCCCGCCCGGGTGCCTGTGCTGCGACAGCGGATCCGCAGCTCCGGCCGGTTCTCGGGTACGTGATAACGAACCGCATCCTCGGGATGCCTTCCGAACCCGTCCCCCAGACCAACCCCATCACAGAAGCCGTGGCCTGCAGTTTCTCCGCTCAGTTTGGCATCCCAGTTGAGTCCCTGATAAGGCGTCTTCGACACCATGCTGATGGCCTCGTACTCCTGCCCGCTCACCCAGCAGGCTCCTTCCGGAAGTACGGGACGCATCATACGGACCGACTCCCGGGAGCCGGGCAGGATCGGGCCGTTCAGGCGCAGGCAAAGGTGCAGGCACAGACACTCTTCACGGTCTGACCGATTGACCAGCTCCGCCTTCATCCTGACGCCCTCGTCGGACGGTTCAAAGTGAATCTGCGCGTAAACCTCGTCTTTCCATACGATCTGCTGTCGGTAACTGTAGCGGCTCAGCCCTGCGCTCGCATCCCATGGCAGCCACCCGGATGGACGAATCGTACTGGGTGCAAAAAACTCTCCACGAAACCTGCCCGGCACCGCACAGATATTAAACAACACACCCGCCTGCCTGTCCGCCAGATGGCTCACGCCGAAGTAGTCCTTCGCGTAAGGCCCCCAGGCCGGTAGCGTCAAATCATGGTCGAAGCGTTTATGCATAGATCCTTCCCCAAAACCGTTTGCTTAACCAGGGGCCGCACTGCGGCCCTTGTCACCTGATTTCAACCGATTCGACCGTACCGCTGAAGCGGTTTTCGTCGTTCCACTCGCCCACACATGAAAACTGCGGATTGTGCGATTTCACAAAATCATATCCGATTGAAAGTCCTTCCGACGGGTTTCGGCCGAAGACCGCGCCCTCCCCGTCGGCCACCCTGCTGCCATTCACAAAAAGCACAGAAGACTGCCCGGTCAGCTCCACCTTCAGGGTCGCCCCGCCGGAGGGAATCGGCTCCGCGGCTTCGGTCTTGATCAACCGCCCGCCCTGCCGCACAACAAACCCCGGACGCCCGTTTTCAAGATAGAGCGCATACCCATAGTTTCGTCCACCCTGCGCAAGAACAACACCGTGATCCTGCGGCCCGGCCTGAATGCGGCCTGTAATGGTCAGCGGCCTGCTTTTCACATCCACATTCTGCTCATAAACGAGGCGGGCGGGATCCGCAGCGTAAAGGACGGCCGCCTTGGGGGACTCAACAGATTTTTCCGGAACCGGCGATTTCTGCGGCGCAAAGGCCAGAATATCTTCCGGCACACGGTACCGGGTCTTCAGGCTCGCCAGCTCTTCTTTCATCTGCTTCACAACACCGCTCATTTCCGGATGGTCATAGACGCTGCACATTTCCTGCGGATCGGCTTTCAGATCATAAAGCTCCCACTCTTCACCTCCGGGCACACCCTGCCCGTAAAAATGAATCAGCTTGTAGCGGTCGGACGTGACGCCTTCGTGCCGGCGAACCGCATGGGACCACTTGGCATATTCGTAATAGTGATAATAGAGCGAACTGCGCCAATCAAGCGGTCGCTCACCCTTCATAAGCGGAACCAGACTTCTGCCGTCCATATCGGCCGGAATCGACGCCCCGGCGAGATCGATAAACGTTTCCGCAAAGTCAATGTTCTGCACCAGATCGCGGTTTCGCGCCCCCGGAGCAATCACACCCGGCCAGCGCGCGACCAGCGGCGTGCGGAACGATTCCTCATACATAAACCGTTTATCAAACCAGCCGTGTTCGCCGAGATAGAATCCCTGATCCGCGGAATACATCACAACCGTGTTTTGGTCGAGATTCGCAGCCTTCAGCGCCTCAAGAAGCCGCCCTATATTTTCATCCACCCCCGCAATGCACGCCAGATAGTCGCGCATATAAGCCTGATATTTCCAGCGAACCAGATCCGCTCCTTCGGGATTTGCGGCTTTGAATTCCGCGCTGCGATCCGCCCACAGACCGACCTTCAGGTCCCCTTTGAGCCGCATCGTCTTCTCGATCGTCATATCCTGTTTATGAGCCGCCGTGCCGCGTCCGCTGTAGTCATCAAACAACGTTTCCGGCTCCGGGAAGCTGCGATTCTTGAATGCTTCGCGGAATCGTTCCGCCGGCAGCCAGTTCCTGTGCGGAGCTTTGTAATGCACCATCAGCATAAAAGGCTTATTCGGGTCGCGATCCTCCTCAAACCAGCGCAGCGCGCGATCTGTAATCACATCCGTTGAATGGCCCTGATAGACCGTTTTCCCCGCTTTAGTAATCAATTCCGGGTTTTCATAACGCCCCTGTCCCGGCAGAACCTCCCAGTGGTCAAACCCCTGCAGCGCTCCCTCAATGTGGATTTTCCCGATCATCGCAGTCTGGTACCCAACGGTCTGCAGGATTTTCTGAAACTGCTGCTGGTTATGATCGAAATGATCATGATTGCCCAGCTTTCCGTTATTGTGGCTGTGTTTCCCGGTCAGCAGTGTGGCACGGCTCGGACTGCAAATCGAGTTGGCCACGTACGCGCGCTCGAACACCATGCCTTCGCCCGCAATGCGGTCGATATTCGGAGTCAGGTTTTCCGCCTCCAACCGCCCGCCATAGGCTCCAATCGCCTGATAAGCGTGATCATCCGAAAAAACCCAGAGAATGTTCGGGCGCGAATCCGCGGCAACTGCCGAGCAGCACATCGCCGCCGCAATCACCGGAAGCCCTCTCCTCATAAAACCAGCCACTCTTCGTACTCTCATCGCTTCATTCCTCCACATAACGCAAAATTGCCGCCCACTTAAGAATACAATAATACACATCGCTAAAAACACCTCAACTTCAATTTTTGCTTTTCCCCAGGTCAGGACTCCACCACTGCGAGATAGCAAACCACGCTGCCGAGATAACAGGTCAGGCCGATCAGCAAAAATGCCGTGGCAATTGTATAGAGACGGGTTTTGAGGTCGCGCCGCTTCAGGTTGGCAAGTACCGTTTGGTCCAGGTCACCGGCACTCCAGGCGGTCATCCAGCGCAGCCGCAACGGACCCATCACAATGCAGACGACCGACAGCAGCACAAAAAGCAGCCCCGTTCCGATAAACACCCGGCTGTAGGGACTGGCATCAACCATGCGCGGCCCCGAAAACCCGGTAACGGTCAGGAGATGGTTGCCAAGCCAAACAGCATCTGCGAACGGGCCTGCAGCAGCGCAAACGACTCACGCAAATAGCAGAACACTTTCGTCACATCGCCGCCGTGGTTTTCCTTCAGGAACCCCAGCTCTTCTTCTGAACTCAACGGCTTCAACATCTTTATTTTCTCACCACAGAGTACATTGAGACACAGAGTAAGCATGTACGGTTGTTCTCTGTGCCTTGCTCTGAGATCTCTGTGGTAATAATCCTTATTTGTAGATTTTGTTTTTCCGGTAGTCGGCCCACGCGCTTTCAAACCACAGGTTGCTCTCGGGAATCGGGCGACACGCCACCCAGCGATTGCTGATCTTGCCGTCTTTAACGACGGTCTCCTGCACCTGTCCTTTAAAGGCCGGGTCTTCCGGCAAAAAGCTCCACTCATCTTTATCGAGCTGTCTGTGGGCGCGTTTCCCGGAAGCATCGCGCACCATGGCCGACCCGCGCGATCCGACGCCGCTTTTCACCTGATAGAGCGTGGCGGCCAGATAGACCCAATGCGCAAAGCACAGCTGACGATTGCGCAGCGCCTGCACCTTCTCGACTGCACTTCCGGTTTTGCACCCCTGCACTTCAAGCGCATCGACCTGCGCCTTTGCTTCCTTCACAGCGGTTTTCAGCCCATCGAGGGAACGAATGTGCGCCCCGGCCCGGCTCATGCGTTCCTGCAGGTCGGTACGGACGGACCGCCACTTAACCTCTGACTTTTCGCAGCAGCCGAGGAATCTGAGCACATCCTTAATTTCAGCTTTCGCAGCCCGATTAAACTCGCCCATCTTTAAGTCGGAGCCGGCATAAACAGCAGCAATATACTCGGCCGCCCGCAGCGAACCGACCTGCCCGCTGTTCAGCGCCGACCCGCCGGGCCGCGCCACGCCGTGCGATCCGTTCACTTCGCCCACCGGGAACAGGTGCTTCACATTGACTGATTCCCACCAGTGATTTCCGGCCAGCCCGCCGTTGTTGTGCTGGGCGCAGACCGCCACCTCCAGCATCTCTTTGGTGATGTCGATTCCGTGATCCTTATAAAGCGAAATCGCTCCGGGGTTCATGTGCTTCAGCCGCGCAATCGGCGTCTTCTGAAATGCCCCGGAATTCTCCAGGTATTCAAACGCCTCTTTTTCCAACCCTTGGAAACTAAACCCCTCCGGGTTTTCGCGGAAGTCGAGAAAAACGCGGCGACCTTTGAGTGCGGTTTCGATATAGACCAGAATGTCGACAATCGACGACCCGCCGACAATTTTTTTGGAGTCAAACGGCCACTGATACCCCTTCAGAAAGACCATGCTGTGCATGTTTCCAATGCTTGGAAAAGCCTCGCGCATGAACTCACACGGATTGCTTTTACCGTCGGCATCGGTAGAAATAAATTTCGGCACGACCTGCATGTAGGTGCCGGACACATTCCAGCGGAATTGGGTGGACGCCAGTCCGTACTGTGCTTCCGGCAAACCCTGCGCCATGGCACCGGCCCGCAGACCAACTCCAATGGCACCGGTATGCACGGCCGGATACACGCTGGTTTGGTAGAGCCCGCCCGGGCCGCCGACCGCAAAAACGACGTTGTCGGCGGCAAAGGCGACCAGCTCGGCGGCGGCATCAAGCGCCAGCGCGCCGCAGGCGCGCTTTTCTTTTCCTTCGCCGGTCGTCAGCAGGCTGACCACATTCGTTTTTTCGCGCACCGGAATATTGCGCCTCTTCACTTCGGCAATCAGCGCCAGGCACATGTCGCGCGAGGTGTACGGCCCGACCGACGTGCCGCGCTGCGCGGGGTCGTGATCGGTTTTGTAGCCAATAAACTGGCCGTAGGCATCCTGCGGAAATTTTACGCCGAGGTTGACGAGATTGAGGAAGCCGCGCGCGGAAACCGCGGCTTCCACCAGCGCCAGATCGCCGTGCATCGAGCCCGGTGAAAAAAAGTTTTTGGCCATCGTCAGCGGCGCATCGAGATCGTTG
Organism: uncultured Verrucomicrobiota bacterium; assembly: GCA_964483355.1. Classification (GTDB taxonomy): domain Bacteria; phylum Verrucomicrobiota; class Kiritimatiellia; order Kiritimatiellales; family Pontiellaceae; genus Pontiella. The sequence continues at coordinate 16,787 of CAZABK010000047.1, forward strand.
CCGCACATAGCGCTCTTATAGTAGGTCTGCTTGTCTGAGCCGGTATTGATGGACGTTCCCATCTTCAGCCCTTCGGTGACAATCAGCACATCCTCGATGCCCTGATTGCGCAGCTGCACCGCCGCATTGAGGCCCGCCGCACCGGACCCGATCACCAACGTATGTACGCGCGTGACCGGAACGGTCTGCTTCCCGACGTTCAATTCGCTTTTTTTCATTAGAGCCTCGGAAGGGTTAGGCCGCCATCAACATTAACAACCTGACCGGTAGCGTACGGCATGTCGCCGCGCGCCATGGACGCGGCGACCTTTCCGATGTCTTCCGGAAGTCCCCAGCGCTTTTCAATCAACAGCTCGGTGTTATTGATTAAGTTGTCGTATTTTTCGGTCACTCCAGACGTCATATCGGTTTTTATGATGCCCGGACGAATTTCATAGACCGGGATGGCAACTTCGCCGAGACGGGCGGCAAACAGCTGAGTCATCATGCCAATGCCCGCTTTGGAAAGGCAGTAGTCGCCGCGATTCGGCGAAACGACTGTTGCAGATATTGAACCAACATTGATGATGCATCCTTCAAACGAATCATCGTTCTTTTTCTGTTCGACCATCCAGTTGGCGACCGCCTGTGTCAGAAAATAAGGCCCCTGCAGATTAATCTTCATGATCCACTCAAAACTTTCCTCATCAGCCTCGAGTATGTCGGCGCGCTCCTTCGGAGCAACGCCGGCGTTGTTGACCAGAACATCAAGACGACCAAAATGTTCCTGAATTGCGGCCAGCATCGCGGCGCGGTCTGCAGCGGATGAAACATCGCCGGAGCAGTACAAAACCTCTGCACCGAGCGTTTCCAATACCTGGACCGCATCCACCACTTTCGATGCATCGCTGCGTCCGCTCAGCACCAGATTAAACCCATCCGCCGCCAGCGTTTGAGCAATCCCGAAACCGATCCCCCGTCCGCCGCCGGTCACCAATGCCACTTTTTTCATTACGCCAGCCCTTTCGCTTTGGCCGCCATACGGCCTTTCTTCAACTCGGGTCCATAAATTTCCCGGTCGCGGATCACGCAGCCGCCGCAGCCCACGCCGTCTTTCATAATCTGCGAGCACATCGAGCAAGTCGTGCAGCATTTTTCCGGATCCATTTTTCCAGTGGTCAGAATATCTTTCACCAGATCCGGATAGGCGAACGCATTGCGGCCGAGTCCGATCAGTGTGCACCAGCCCTCCTCGACCATACCGGCGGCCACCTCCGGCATCAGATGACGCAGCCACGCCAGCCCCGCCGTCGGAACGGGGCACTCCGGCAGACTCTGCTGCATGTCGCGCACCGTCTGCTGGAACCGCTCAACACCGACCAACGGATATTCCGGCGGACTCGGCTGGCCAACGAGAGCGTTGTCGTGCGGACGGTTCATGTAGGGTTGAAAGCGAGGAAACCCGAGCGACACATTGAACATCGGCATGCCCATTTCAAAACACTCCTTCATCAGGCGCTTCGGCTCAGCCAAGTCCACCTTCCAGGCGTCACCCTTCTCCGGTGAAACGCCCCAGCCGTACGGATACGGGCACGGCTCCAGAACCGTCGTGCGCGAGGTGACAAACGTGCTCTTCGGAAGCTCATCCATCATGCGCTGTGCGGTTTCGCGCAAAAAGCGGGTGCGGTTTTCAAAAGAACCGCCGTATTTCCCCTCTCGGGTGTGCGCGCCGAGCAGCTCGGCAATCAGATAGCCGTGCACGGCTTTCATATCCACACCGTCAAAACCCGCCGCCGCCGCCAGTTTGGCAGCCTTCACAAATTCGTCCTGCAGGCGGTCGAGGTAATCATCGGACAGCGGCTCAATGTCTTCCATACCCAGCGTTTCATCGAGAAACGGGTTGTGCTGCACCTTCAACGGCGTCACCACACCACCCGGGCGGCTGAAGCGGCCGGAGTGGGTCAGCTGAACCACAAACTGGATTTCATGGCCAAACTCCGCGCGGGCAGCCGATTTTGCATCCTCCACCAACGCCTTATAGGCATCCAGGTTGCTTTCCGTGATGCGCATCTGTTTGGCATTGGAACAGCCCTCCGGAACCACGGAAACCGCTTCAGCCCAAATCAGCCCCGCCCCGCCTTTTGCGAAACGCTTATAACGCCGGGCAGTCAGCTCGGTCGGCGCCCCGCTCTCCGGATCGCCGTCGACCCCCTCCATGGGCTGGATCACAAACCGGTTCGGCAGCATGCGCTCTCCAATCCTCACCGCTTCGCCCAGCACACTCGTGTTGTTCGACAGCGGAAGTTCAAGATTCCGCGCAGCCAGCTCGGCGCGCAGATCATCAGATGTCTTCAAATCAAACCGTCTAAAATCAGTCATTAAAATCTCTTCTGTTTATGGATGTGCTGAAGAATGATGCGGCTGTCTTCCAGCACTTCATAGGTGTGTTCGAAAAGCGCATCAAACTGCAGGCAGTCGCCCGTATTTAAAATGTGTGTTTCATACGGCAAAACGATTTTTATCGAGCCTTCGAGCACCCAGCAGGTTTCATAATCATCGCGGTGCGCATCCGGGTTGGAGCGTTTGGAACCCTTTGAGACATCAGCGTAATAACACTTGGAATTCGCAAACTCGATCATGCGGAAATGGAAGTCGCCGGCAACCCGGTCGACCTCCCTTTTAGCTTGGGCCGTGCGCGACTCAATCAATACCAGCAGTTCGGCGGACGTAATCCCGAACGCGCGCGCCAGACGAAAAAGCGTGCCCAGTCCGGCCACCACCTGATTGCGCTCCAGCTTGGAAATCACCGCCGGGGAAATCCCTGCCTTTTCCGACAGATCCGCAATCGTCATTCCCTCCTTTTTACGGAGGTCGCGTACGACTGCAAAGTTATACATTTCCACGCCTTCCTCACGAACAGTGGCCATAAATCACCCCTTCTAAATACGAAAACCCGCCAAATATTTCCCGGCAAATATATATCAGCACATATTTTACTATCCAAGAAATTTTTCTAGAAATATCGCCGAGGAGAATTAAGATTTAGACAGAACCGTTCCGACGCAAAACAGAACAGAGATTCAGACTGTCTTAATCTGCAAGTTGGACCTGCAGCGCATAGAACCCGGTCGGGAGGTTGGTGCGGGATGAGGTGTCGGCGAATTCGGTCTGGGCAACCAGATTCGAAGCCACGGTTGTGAAGCCGCTCTGAAGGTTGGTCGTCCAGAGAACGTCATAGGTCCGCGCGGATTTTGCGTCCCAGCTCAGGCTGCAGAGGCCGGTGCGGGTGAACTCGAAGGATTCAGCGGAAGCGGGGTTGATTCCGGCAAGATAGCTCTCCAAACAGTTCAATCCGGGGTTGCCGGATTCATCGTCCGCGGAACAACCGGTAAGCGAATCGAAATATTTCTGCTCCCACCAGTCCGGAATGCCGTCGCTGTCAGAGTCCGGAGCCGAGGCCGTCATTTCTTCGTTCTGGATTTCGATGTCATCCACATAGACCGAGTCTGAACTGTTGTTGGAAATCTGCACCTCTTCTATTTCCGTATTGTCGGAATAGAGCGGAAGCCCGGCGGCAACGGTGGTGCCGTTCATGCTCAGGTTCCAGGTCATGGATTCGTAGTCGCTGTAGACATCAAAACGGGTCCATGCATGGGTGGTAACCGGGATGTCCAGCTCAACCGGCGTCGTATTGCTGTAAACCGTCAGCGTGAGGTTGGTGTTGACGAAAAACGCAACGCTGGCGTTGTCGGCATCCACCGAAGGGTTTTCAGTCGGCGCATCGGTGATGAACACCTGAAAGCGGGTCCAGATTGCGGACTCGCTGTTGGTCAGGGAATGTGAAACCGATCCGTTGAGTACTTCCAGCGCCTGCTCCCCCGCATACACCTCATTGGTCTGCACATCGCCGCTGCCGAATTCCACAGCCCAACTGTTCTGTCCGTCAAGCGACCCCAACGCTACGGTTTCAAACGATTCATCCAGCATCGTTGTTGCCCCTGCATACACCGCAAACAGACAGAGAAAAATCACACTCGTTTTTTTCATTATTCACCCTCCTCCCACGAATCGACATCAGTCCTTACCGCATCCTACCAGTTCGGCAAAGCCGGTAAAGCCGCATCAAATTCATTCACAAGCATTTGTTCGTACTCCCCGGCAAAGCTTCCTTCGAAAAATTTTGCGAGGCCTTCGGAAGCCAAACGCTCCCAGGAGCGGACTTCATCGCCGGGAATAATCGGATAAAACAGCGCATGGTTTTCCCTGGCGGCGGCGAGATCGCCCGGAGCATCCCCGATCATCAGGATTTTATCTGAATCATATCCTTTGCCTTCCGTGGCACTGCGGATCTGCTCGGCCTTCGTCCCGAATTCCTGGCCTGCAATCTGTGTAACGTACGGAGTCATTCCGTTTTCAGCCCACTCGCGCTCCAGGGCATCCATGTTGGCCTGCGAAACCACCATCACGTCCGCGTTCTGCCGGGCCCGTTGCAGCACGTCCATCACGCCTGCAAACGGAGCCATGCCGAAGACCATTTCTTGAATGCGCACATTGGCTTCCGTACTCCAATCCAGGGCCAGCTGCAGCTCTTTGCTGCCGGATTCATCCAATGCGGTTTCAAGCGCAGGCACGCCGAGCTTGGTTTCGCGCTCCAGCCAGGCATTGAATTCCGCCAGCTTCGGCACCTCAAAACCGCGCGCTTGAACCGCCGGGTGCTCCGGCAGCAGCTTCGTCATGTAGCCCATGCCCATAAAGCGGTTGCATCCGCGCATTTTGCTGTAGAGGTTGATAAAATCCCACACCTCGCGTGCCGGCTTGCAGACCGACTGCAAGCCCATATGCTTAATGATGGCGGGACAAAAGCACTCCTTGTGCTTCAGCTCCATCGTATCGAACACGCAGCCGTCCGTATCAATCCCAACAAAAAAATCGTGCTCTTTCTTCAGCGCTTTGAGTTGCTCGATGTTGCTCATGTTCAACCTTCCAGATTTAATGTGATCGGCAGCGTTCCGCTCGGAACAAGTTCCCCGGTAAGAATCTTCACCGCACTGCGCATGGCATCCCGCCCGGCGCCGAGTGTGCAGATGCAGGTTTCAGCCGACGGATACATCTCCAGATCACAGGGCGATTCCATAGCCACCGTGATCACCGGTTTCCCCGATGCCAGGCACAGGTTGACCAGCTCGGGCTGTCCGGCAAAGTTGATCGCATTGATGCTCGCCACAATCACCACATCCGCCTCGTCGCACAGTGCCTTCGTCGCCGCCAGATTTTCCGGGGAAGGCTCCAGCTCCGTTAAAAGCGATTTCGCCTGCGGAAATTTTTCGAGCACTTCCTGAATCAGCATGTCTTCGCTCTGAACCGGATCGTTGGCGCCGGCGAGCTTTTGCGGCTTCGGGCCGATCACCGCCAGCGTCTGATCCGCGTCGATCCGGAGCGGCAGACGGTTTGCGGAATCTTTGAGGACCACCACCGAACGATCCGCCAGCGTCCGTGCGCATTGGGTTGCCTGCGCGGAACCAAACGGAACGGCGGCGGCTGCCGACTCCACCACGGCAGTCTGATGCAGATTCATTTTCCGGCGCAGCCGGTTGATGCGCAAAACAGCTTCATCCAGCACCGCTTCGTCCAGCCCGCCGGATTTAACGGCGTCATAGACCGCGCGGTAGCCGTCGAGGAAATGGTCGGCATCCCCGCGCAGCAGGAGCACATCGCATCCGGCCTGCAGCGCCATCACACTGGCTTTGGCGGTTCCGTATTTTTCCTGAATGGCATTCATGCGCATGGCATCGGTTTCGACGATGCCGTCGAAGCCGAGCTTTTCGCGCAGGTAGCCGCGAATGATGGGGGCGGAAACAGTGGCCGGGGCGCGGGAGGGGTCCATCGCCTCAATAATGACATGCCCGGTCATCACGGCGTCGGCTCCGCCCGACAGCAGCGCGCGAATCGGCACATTGTCATGCGCTTCGAGTGCGTCGAGCGACTTGGTCACCTCGGCCATGCCCTTATGCGCATCAACAGCCGTTGCGCCGTAGCCGGGGAAATGCTTAATCATCACCGCCAGCCCGGCGCGCTGATAGCCACGCAGCATCGCGAGGGCGTGGCGGGTCACCAGCTCCGGATTTTCACCGAACGACGCACACTTCATCGTTTTGCGCCCTTCAGAGGAAAAGACATCCGTAATCGGGGCCTGGACCAGGTTAATGCCCAACGCACGCATTTGCTGCCCGGTTAAATACGCAGCCTCTTCGGTCAGCGCCGGGTCGTCGGCGCAGCCGAACGTCATATGGCTTCCGAACACCAGCGCGCCGTAGCGGTTCAGGTCATTGCGGGTTCCGCCCTCCTGGTCCACCCCAATCACCAGCGGCATCCCACTGCCCTTTTCCAAAGAAAGCGTCTGAAGCCGGTTGAGCAGCGACGCATTTTCTGCCGGAGTCAAATACGGGTTCGGTCGGTCAACCACCTTGCTGTGGTTATCGTAGAACGCATTCATGCAGTAGCGCACAAACCCGATTCCATACTCGGTGACAAACGATTCCAGCGATTCCGGAATCTCACTGGACTGAAAAATGGGACTGCAGACCTGCCCGACCTTGATCCCAAGCGGCAGCGCCAAAAGTTCCTGATCTGAAAAAACGTTGCTCATAAGTTACTTACCCCGGGTTTAACTGAACCATTCAACGCGAAACACCGCCACGGTCTCATAACTGGGAAAGATCTCAACGCCGGCGCGATTTATACAAATAAGCGGGCGGATTATTCCTCCGCGTTTTCAACGTTCCAAACCTTGGAAAAAAATTTTCCAATGCTTGGAACAGAACCTCCGCATTGGAATGCGGGGCTTCCGGGAAACACCAGCAGCGTTGCAAAATGCTCAGGAAATGTTGCGCACGGCTTTACCCGGCACCCAGGTTCCGTCGACGAGCACGCAGATTGGAACGTCCGGCACACCCAGCTCCCCGCGGTGAATCATTTCAATCAGGAACTCCACCGCCTTCGCGCCAATCAATTCCGGATTTTCACAGATCCCGGAGACCTCATCCCCCAGATCGGATACCGAAAGAAGCGCCAAACCTGTAGACTCCGGAACGCGTTCCCCGGCCTCCTCGAGCCAGCCCTTCACCTCCGGCCAAACCGCAACAACCACATCGGGGCGGTGCTCCCTGAACCATTGGATAAAAGTCTCCTTATCAAAACAACCGGGCAGCAAAAGAGGAACCCGGTCGCTCTCCGGCAGGCCGCGCTGTTCGCTCCAGAATGAAGCCGACCAGTTGTTGTCCGTTCGCCGGTCGCTGTGCTCTGCCAT
>CAZABK010000048.1:0-23250 GCA_964483355.1 uncultured Verrucomicrobiota bacterium
TGTATCCCTGTCCGGGTTTTCTGAGGATATGCAGCCGTCTGAAACCGGCTTGTGGTATCGTATTTCTGCGCAGGTGCGGTGGTCACCGGATGCGGATTCGGCATCCGCCAGTCTGGGGCTGGAAATGCAGGACGGTCGCGGCTGGAGTGCAACAGAGTCGGCAGTCGCCATTTCAGGACTCGAGTCTCTGGCTGAATGGACGGACATTTCTGCTGATTATTATCCGCTTGAAGACACGCCGTCTTTAACCATTCTTGTTCGTCAGCTTTTTGGCACGAATTCGGTGTCCGGGGTGTTGCAGATCCGCAGCTTGCGGGTGGATGCGCTGCAAAGCACGAGCATGGCCGCTTGCGCCATTTCTGATCAGAATATTCTGGATGATGCCGACATTACGGCCAACTCCACCGATACGGTTTCTGTTTCTTACAGCAACAGTATTTGGTCGTTGTATTTTGATGAGGCCGGCGGCACGGCATATCCGAATCTGATGAATGTTTCCCTGGCGGGATTTCCTGAAAATATGCAGCCGTCTGAACCTAATTTATTTTATCGCATTTCTGCGGAGGCGAGGTGGTCGCCGGATGCAGGGTCGGCATCGGCCAGTCTGGGCCTGGGGATGCAGGATGGACGCGGCTGGAGTGAAACGGAATCGGCCATCGCCGTTTCGGGGCTTGAGTCCCTGACAGACTGGACGGAGTTTTCTTCTGATTATGAACCGCTTGACGACACGCCGTCATTAACGGTTCTTGTCCGACAGTTGTTCGGCACCAATACGGTTTCCGGGTTATTGGAGATCCGTAATCTAACGGTGGAGGCGTGGCGCGGTTCACTGTACCCGGCTCGTCCGGCATTGAGTGCCTATGCCTCATTGTCAGATGATGGTTCGGAAATGTATCTTACCGTATTCAATATGAGCTTGGATAACGATATTACATCGTCGATTTCCCTGGAGGGCTTTAGCGCATCAGCGGCTTCGTATTCGGAAGTAAATGCCGAGTCAGCGGTCACGATCGGCGCGACTGATCGGGTGGCTGAGGATGAAGCCCTTGAGCTGGATGACCCAATGAGATTTACTCATGTTTTCCCAGCTCATTCCGCTACTGGCATTTTGCTGGAGCGGATGGCGGTTAATGATGATTTTAATTGCAATGATGATTTTAATCGTGATGACACTGCGTACACGACCAATGGGTTGTCGCTGGGGGATTTCTGGATCAACGACGGCTCGGGGCAGTGGAAAATTGAGGATAATCAGCTGCATCTCTACTCGCCGGAATCCGCGTCTTCTGTTCTGTATAATACTGCCCTGAAAATCCCGGATCGTCAGGACGGGGCGTTTACTCTGGAGGCCTCAGTCAAAGGCTTCAAAAATCCCAGTTGGATCGGCCTGGTGTTTAATTATCAGGATAGCAGCAACTACTACGCCTTCCGTTATAAGGTTGGTTATAGCAACTGGCAGTTTCTTAAAATTGAAAATGGAGTTTTGTATCTGCTGGATTCCGGAAATGCAGATTTAGTTTTTTCCGCAGAATGCTGGTATGACGTTCTTGCGACTTCGCAGGAGGGATATGAATTCAGTGTTCAGGTGACGGATCACGACACCGGAGTCGTACAGCTGGCGCAAACGAATGTTGTTGATAGTTCGGGGGCGTTTTCCGGGGGCTATGCCGGGGTCATCAGTTTCAGTTATGGTTCGTCTGATCCGTTGATGAGCGTTGATGATTTCAGCCTGGAAGTGTCTCAGGGTGATGGTGGCGGTTTTATATTTGTTCTGAAATAGGAGCCGATGAGTGCCGTGAGGCACCCGGCGACAGTTCTTTTGAGTTTCGTTACGGCAATGAAAAATAATGTAAAAACATGGATCTTCATTGATTTTCTGAAAACGTTATATAAACAGAGGTCGGTCAAGTTGTGTGATCATAAATATAAGGAGGTAAGCATGACGAAGAAGATAAGGGCAGGGTTGGTTGTCTGTGGGATATTGTTGAGCGCACTATTGCCGGCGCAGGCAGATTCCTTCACTGATGGCTTCGATCGGGCGGATACAGCTTCGCCGGATGGCGGGTTGGGTAGCGCGGACTACACTATGGTTGGGGACTTCTATCTTTCCGGCGGGGCGGCCGTGCATGACAATAACGCCCAGACTGTGATCGGTGTTTATACGGGCGGAGAATTGGGCAGCAGCTGGACGAATACTGTTGATGCGATGGCGTTGAGTTCCGGAACGATAAGCGGCAGCCGCTATATCGGTGCTGTGTGGAATTATCAGAACTCAACGAATTACTATGTATTCCGCGTTCAGGTTAAAGAGTCGGGGGCATACTGGCAGTTTTTGGAATATAACGACGGGGTTGCGAAAACGTATGACGCAGCCGAGGTCGGCAGTGCGCTGTCGCTGGACACGACGTATACGATTTCAGTTGAGTCGACCGGCACAGACGGTACGTTTGCGGTTTCCTTGATGGATGGATCTACGCCGATCGTGAATGAAACGGTTTCAGATCAAAATGGCAGTGCCACGCTGACCGATGGATATGCCGGTTTCTATTCATCTAATACCCATTCAGAGTTTGATAATCTGGAGCTGGCTGGTGTAGTTGCTCCCGTTGAGCCGGATCCTTCTGTGCTGTTTTTTGACGATTATGACCGGGCGGATACACCGTCGCCGGATGGCGGTCTGGACAGCACAGACTATGACATGATCGGGGACGTTTATCTTTCCGCAGAGACGGCCGTGCACGACAATAATGCCCAGACCGTGATGGGTGTTTATACGGGCAGTGAATTGGGAAGCAATTGGAAATTTTCGGTAGATGCAACGGCGTTGAGTTCCGGCTCTATAACGGGCAATCGCTATATCGGTCTTGTATGGAATTATCAGAACCCGACGAATTATTATGTGTTCCGTGTTCAGGTTTTGGAGACGGGAGCCAAGTGGCAGTTTATAGAATATAACGACGGAACTTCGAGAGCGTATACGGCGGTCGAGGTCGGCAGTGCGCTGTCGCTGGACACGGCGTATACGATTTCGATTGAGACGACCGACACGGACGGCACGTTTGCATTTGCTGTGCTCGATGGATCATCGAATATCGTGAGTGGAACGGTTTCGGATCCCGATGGCTATGCTACATTAACCGGTGGCTATGTCGGCTTTTATTCAAATAATACCCATTCAGAGTTTGATAATTTTGAACTGAGTGCTGTGGTTCCTCCCACACAAATCATGAGCATTGAGCCGTACACGGCTGATGTGATGAAGATTGTGGCCTACAGTGCTACTCCGCAGAATATCTTTCTGAAGTGCAAAACCAACCTGACGGATGCCGCGTGGGTTTCGGTGGGACATTCCACCAATGGTATTGCGCCGTTTGTTGTGACGAACCTTTCGTATTCCGCCGCGGATTCAGACAACTGCGTCATTTATGTTGATGCGTCTAATTCCCAGATGTTTTTTGACTTGGAATCTGAATAGGCAACTCGTGGGGTCGATGTTTTTTATCTGAGTGTGATTGTTCAGTCATCGACTCCCGGCATGCAGGGTTTGGCTATGTACGAGCCCTGCTTTTTTCAGAAAGTTCAGTGTAAACACATTCGATGAATAGGTCTGAAATGATGGCAAGGAATGTCGCAATCTTATGTTTAGTCTCTTTGATTACAGTATCGAAGGCGCAGCTCTCAGAAGCAGGTGCAGACAAACCGAACATCGTTTTCCTGCTGGTCGATGATCAACGGCATGACATGCTGGGCTGCGCCGGCCATCCATTGGTAAAGACTCCGACGATTGACCGTCTGGCTGCACGGGGCACCCGCTTCGGTAATGCCTTTGTAGCCAGTCCCACTTGTGCGGCCAGTCGCGCCTCCATTTTTACCGGTCTTAACGAACGAACCCACGGTTTTAATTTTGACAAGCCGCCGGTTCCGAAACGTTTTGTGGACCAAAGTTATCCAGTCCTTCTGCGGCAGGCCGGCTATCGAACCGGATTTTTCGGAAAATACGGCGTTGCGATGGATGTGGATCCGACGAACCTGTTTGATCAATGCTCCATCCACTATCGCCCGTACCAGAAAGAAGACGGCAGCCATGTGGATGAAACAATTACGCAGGAGGCAATCCAATTCCTGGAAACGCAGTCTGCCGGGCAGCCGTTCTGCTTATCAGTAAGTTTCAATTCGGTTCATGCGGAGGATGGAAACCACACCCCGGGGGAGTGCGGGCATTTTCCGGTCATTGACGAGATGAAAGGGCTTTATGCAGACGTCGTTCCGCAACAGCCGCAGTTGTGTGAAAGCTACAGTGCGCTTCCTGATTTTCTGAAAACTTCTCTCAACCGTACCCGCTACTTCTGGCGCTGGGATACTCTAGAAAAATACACCGTCAACATGCAGGCCTATTACGGTCTCATCAGCGGCATGGATCGGTTGGTCGCGCGTATTCTCGCCGCGCTTGAAGAGCGCGGGCTGGCTGATAATACGATCATCATCTATGCTGGTGATAATGGTTTGTTCATGGGCAATCGCGGGCTGGCCGGCAAATGGAACCATTTTGAAGAATCTCTGCACGTTCCGCTGATTGTAACTGACCTGCGCAGGCCGGCATCTCAATCCAGTCAGGTTGCTTTCGAGCTGGCGCTGAATATTGATATTCCGGCCACCATTCTGGATTACGCGGGCATCGACGTTCCCGCGCACTATCAGGGGCAAAGTCTGGTGCCGCTGACAGATGGAAATGTTCCGGAAGACTGGCGCACCGACTTTTTCTGCGAGCATCAGCGGGATCACGCTGAAATTCCGAAATGGGAGGGTGTTCGCAGTGAAAAATATGTGTACGCGCGTTACACCGATGAAACGCCTGCATATGAATGCCTGTACGACCTGACTGCTGATCCGAATGAGCTCAAAAACCTTGCTGGACATCCTGAATACAGCCGGCAGCTGCAGCAATTGAGAACGCGTTGCGATGAATACATCTTTAACTGTTCCTCCGGCGGTGAATGAAGGATGAATGTCGCGAATCAGGTTGAGCCGCCTCCAGGGAAAATCCGTTGGCGAGATGACGGATTGTTGGCGTCTAATGCCATGGCTGAATGATGCTATTAGTTGTCTGGTTTATCAAGGCGCATCCAGTTCGTTTACGCTAGCTTTTTTCTCAGATCGCAGTGCTTTTCGGCGTGCAGGGATCCCGTTTGAGTGAGTTCCCGGCTCGATTTAGCGAAACTGATCCATGGCTCGTTTGGGGTAGCTTTCAGTCATGCCGGAAGGGGGCGCTGTGGTTGGTCGAATTAGGCTGGGAGAGGATGATGAAAAATAAGAAAAAAACAAACGGGGTGGCCAGGGGAGCGCCGAGCGGTTTCTTAATCAGCCTGTTCATACATGCCGCCGCATTTCTTCTTGCGGGTACGTTGGTGGTGTTCAATGTGGCGAAAAAGGAGGAGAAAAAATTTGTTCCTCCCCAACCGGTTGATCGCCCGAAGATCAAACTGAAGAAGCCGAGAGTGAAGGTTAAGAAGAGCGCAAAACCCAAACTTGCGAATCGCATTGTGACCAAAGTCACACGCGCAAATATGTCGGAGATCCAGTTGCCGGAAATGAGCGGGATGGTCGATGCGCTGGTGGGGGGCATTGGCGGGTTTGAACTGCTGCCGGATCTGAGCGAGGTAACGCTTTTCGGCAACGGGCAGTCCATCGGAAGCGATCTGGAGGGCGTCTTCTACGATTTTAAGCGTAACCGGCAGGGACGGCCGATTCCGATGGATGACTATCAGTTTGTTGATAGGCTGGCAAAATTTACGCGCGGCGGCTGGAAAAAATCGAAGCTTACCCAGTATTACCGCTCACCGAAGAAGCTTTATGCCACCAGTGTCATGCTGCCTCTGGTTCGTTCGACCGTAGCGCCTTCCGCCTTTGGCGAGGCCGATACGAAGGGCTATGCATGGATGGTGCTGTATGAGGGGGAGCTGGTGCATTATGAAAATATCAAATTCCGTTTCTGGGGACATGGTGATGACGTCCTGATTGTCCGGGTGGACGGCCGGGAGGTCTTGAATGCCTCCTGGCCGGACGGCAGTTGGAGTCCCCAGCCCACGCTCAGCGGATGGCAGAGCAATTCAGCGGATTCCCGAAAATACATCATTGGCAACAATCGGGCCGAGGTGGGCGACTGGATTACCCTTGAAGCGGGAAAGCCGCTCGATTTGGAAATCCTGATCGGTGAGGTGCCGGGGGGAAATTTTGCGGCCATGCTGATGGTTGAGGTGGAGGGCGTTGAGTATGAGCGGAACAAACAAGGCGGCCCGATCCTGCCCATGTTTATGACATCTGAACCCTCTGCTGGTCTCATTGATGCGATCAGTGAACATCTGATTCCCGGGGAGGCCTGCGTGACCAACGGGCCGATATTCCGGGATTATGTCGGAGGTTCGGCCGGAAGTGTGGCTGTTGAGTCGACTCCTGAGCCGGAACCGATGGAAACATCCCCCTTCAGGCTGTGGTCGTTCTCCAATGATAAAACTGTTGAGGCGGAATATGTCAGCACCGTGGCCGGCAATGTGGTTTTAGAAAACTCAAAGGGCAAGCAGGTTAAGATACCCTTGCAGCAACTGTCCGCTGATGATCGCACCTATGTTGAGCTGGCCAGACCGCCGAAGTTTGACGTTGAGTTTGTGAAACGGTCTGAATCGGTAATCGACCGCTATATCTTGTCTCCCACCGAGCTGGAATGGAATGTCATGCCCCCGATGGTCAACGACTATACCTTCGGTGCGAGCGTTCGGCAGACCGGGGCAAGCGATTACAACCATGAACTGACCATAGAATATTATGCCCTCGGACAGCAGGTGCTTGATGATCGTAAGTATATCCTGCTGGATCACCAAACCGATACTTTTGTGCCATCCAAGGAAAACAACCGGTCGCATCGGTTCACGAACGGTCCGATTGAATTGATGCAGTATGAGATGGAGGAACAGCGCCGCGGCAGGAGATATGGAGAGCACCTCGTGCTGCTCACCGATGAGCGCGGTGAAATTATCCAGTACAGCTCATCTTCCAGGTGGCTGTATGAAAACCTGGAAAAACTGCGAAAACTGCCGGTCGGCTGCTACCTGGACCGGAGTTGCACCCGCGTGGTACCAACCGGCCCCAAGCCGAGGACATATTGATCAATGCAGAATCAGAGCACCTGTCAGAACAGACGGTTCAAATGAAAAGCAGGCAACGCACAATTTGGATGTTGACGACGCTGTCGATTGTGGGGACCGCCTCGGCGGAGCTGCCGGAGCCGTGGATTGCCGGGCTGGATGTGTGCAGCAACCGGTTGTCGGTCGGGGTCTGTTCCCAGGCCGATTCGGTGTTGACGGTTGAGCGGAGTTTCCAGCTGGTCGAGCCCGACTGGCAGTCGATTACGACCTGCTATGCCTCCGACACCAACACGGTGATCGATGACTATAGGTTTGATCCGGGAGATGCCGCGTATTATCGCGTGCGGATTGATGCCGCCAATCTCGCCGGAGAACTGGTCTATCACGGATGGTCGAATGCCGTCTATATCAGCAGCGGGCCGGCGTATGCCGTGATTGTTCCCGAAATCGGGCGGATTATGCAGTTCGGCCTGACGGCCTCCGAGGGCGTGTTCTGGGCGAACCGTTCGCTGGATGGAGTGGATGCGTCGGGCCACTGGCAGAATTTCGGCGGCGACAAGGTCTGGCCCGCGCCGCAGTCCGGCTGGTCCGGAGGGTCCTGGCCGCCGCCGAGCGGTTTCGACGGGTTGCCGCATACCGTGCATGTTGCAAACGGCGAAGTGGTGCTGACGTCACCGGTGGATGCTTCGTACGGCATACAGGTGGAGCGTCATGTCCGTCTTTTTCCCGGCGAAGCACGCATGCGGGTGACGACCGTTTACAATAAAGTGTCCGGTTCGGCCTGTACGATCGGCGCGTGGACCATCACCCAGCTGCAGGACCCGGAGCGGCTGTTCTTCCCGGTAGTATCCAACTCCGTGTTCGCGTCCGGATATCGCAATATGTATGCGACGCTTCCATCCGATTTGGCGGTGTCCAACGGACTCGTTTCATTTTCGCGCGATACGGCGAACCGCAAGGTCGGTTCGGATGGGGAGCGCATGCTGTGGGTCGGAGACGAGTTCTGCCTGGAGATGAGCACGCCGCGCCTATCCGGCCAGCTCTATCCGGACTCAGACTGCAGTCTGGAAATTTTTACGTCCGGTTCATCGGACTATATCGAGCTTGAGCTGCTCGGTCCGCTGACCGGCCTGAACGTCGGTGATTCTCTCGAAGTCGGGGTGAATTATTCCCTGTATACGAGGAATCTGGCGGATGCGCAGCTCGAAGCGGAACGCATTTTCAGACTGGGAGAACCGTAGCCTGATTCTGTGACGAAAAACTATGGATAAATGTGAGGGAAAATGAAGAAGCGTTTTTTTGCAAAGCATGCGAAGTCCAGTGCGGCACTGGTGAGTCTTGGGATTCATGCGGTTTTGATCGTGGTTGCTCTGTCGTTTGTGGCGGTGACGGTGATTCAGAAAGAGGAACAGGCCTTTGAAGCCAAGCCGGTACAGCGGCCGAAAATGCAGCTGAAAAAGCTACAGGTGCCGGTCAATATAAAGAAGAAGCGGGTTCAGAAACCGAAGCTTCGCAAGCGCATCGTGGTACAGCCGAAGCTGAATCAGTCGATGCCGGATATCAAAATGCCGGAAATCAGCGGTGTCAAAGGCGGTCTGGGCAACGCGGTTGGTAAGGGCCTTGGCGGCGCGACCGCTCTCGGTTTCAGCATGCCCGAAATCGAGATTTTCGGGGTGAAGGGAAAGGGGGAGAAAATATTCCTGATCCTCGATACATCGGACCAGATGCTCGAAGATGAAATGGGCGGGATTCCGGCCTATACGATCATTAAAAGCGAATTGCTGCGTATTGTGGACCAGCTGCCGTCCACCGCCCTGTTCAATATTTGCGTAACGGGCAACAGGGGAGACGTGTTGTTTTCCCATTCATTGGTTGCGGCGAACAGGGCCAATGCGCAGAAGGCACACCACTGGCTCGAGCCTTTGAACGCATCTGCCAACGCGGTAACGTCTGGCAAATACGGCATTCAAACCCTTGGCAAAGGCGGCGTGCGGCTGACGGAGGATCTGCGGATCGGCAAGTTTGCCAGCCCGGTGAAAAAGGGGGGGCAAACCTACAGCAACAGCAGCCATAACAAGCGATGGTTTGCCGCCGTGATGGCGGCGCAAAAGCAGCAGGCTGATACCCTCTTTATCCTGACCAACAGTTGGGGGGGGCAGCGCGCGGCGCTGAACGACTGGATGCGGACGGACGAGTGGACAAGGACGACCTCCGACGGCAGGAAGTGGGCGGAGGCCGCTCGCAAATCGGCACAGATGCTGGCGGAGGAAAATCAAAATCGCAAAGCAAACGGTCAGCCTCCCAAGGTCATCGCACACGGCGAATGGGGCCGGATCACCGAATATTTTCCGGATATAACGCGGCCGCCGCAACCCGAATGGCATTACTTTGATCCGAGGGATTATGTGGTGGAATTCATGAACATGCGCAAAGCCAATCGACCGGCTGCTGTTCAGGCCAGGAGCGGGATCCGGAAAAAGAATTCCAAACTCGATTTCTCGCTTAACGTGATTCAGTTTGTGAAGGTCGGCGAGCAAATCAATGAGCGGTCAGAAGGCAATTTTCGAAAACTCGCAAGCCTCTGCAAAGGTGACTACCAGTCCGTTGCGGGATTGGAAGAAATCAAAAGCTATATCAAGTAACGGATGATGCGATCCGGCAAATTCAGGAATGGATAGATTGTATGAAGAATTTTCGCGAAAAGGTAATGGGGTGCTGGCTGGGGAAAGCCGTCGGCGGAACACTGGGCATGCCGTTCGAAGGAATGGACGGCCCGTTTGGTTTTGAGTTTTACCATCCCGTTCCGACCGGCATGGTGCCCAACGACGATCTCGACCTGCAGGTCGTTTGGGCCTGCCTGCTCGACGAGATGGAAACGCCGGAAGTCAGCCGCGCACTGTTTTCCAAGGCTTGGAAAAACAACATCGATTTCCCGTGGGACGAATATGGCGCCTGCATCCGCAACCTGCACGAAGGCATTGAGCCGCCGCTGAGCGGGTCGTACGACAACTGGTTCATCAACGGCATGGGCGCGGCGATTCGCAGCGAAATCTGGGCCTGTCTCGCGCCGGGCAATCCCAAGCTCGCCGCCGCTTACGCCTATGAAGACGCCTGCCTTGATCACGCCGAGCAGGGGCTCTGGGCTGAGGTGTGGCTGGCGGCCATGCAGGCCGCGGCCTTCGTGGAATCCGACATCAAAAAAATTGTTCAGATCGGCTTCGAGCACATTCCCGCCGACGCCGAAATCCGCGCAGCCATCGAAGACACCTATAACTGGTGGGGAGCATCGAAGGACTGGCGCACAGTCCGCTTGCAGATCCTCGAAAAGTACGGCCACGAAAACTTTACCAACGTCACCGAAAACATGGCCTTTACGCTGCTGGCTTTGCTGGACGGTGACGGCGATTTTTCGCGTTCCATCTGCACCGCCAACAACTGCGGCAAAGACACCGACTGCACCGCCGCCACCGTCGGCGCACTGCTCGGTATCATGAATCCTGACAGCATCGAAGAGCGCTGGCTCGCGCCGATCGGCCGCGACCTGATCCTTTCGCCGGAAATCACCGGCATCGCGCCGCCGGATTCGCTCGACGCATTTACCGACCTCGTACTCGACCTGCGCGAGCGCCTTGCCGGCCGTTTCCCGCCCCAGGCTGAAGCGGTCGAACCGCCCAGCCGTCATGTGCCGGCGAGGATTGGTTTTGCGGAAGTTCCCTGGTTCGGGCAGGGCTGGCAGTTTAATGCACCGATGAATCTGCAGCTTCCGGAGATGACATCGGTTCAGTTCCCCGGAACCGTTGCGACCTTCAGCAGCGCCGACTTTGACGCCGGAATGATGTTTGTGGAATACTCGTTCGAACTGAAGCACGAAACCAATGCTCGGGTTTTCTTCAACACCAACGAAAACTGCCGGGTGTTTTTGAACGGCGAACTCGCCTTCGGCCGCGAATGCGGGCGCGTCGCTCCGTCGCCGCACCGGCTGCCGCTTCATCAGGGGGTGGATGTTCCCCTGCCTGCGGGACGGCACACACTGGTTGCCGTCATCGCCCGTCCGGCGGAAGAAAAAGAAATGGAATGGATCGTCGGCGTCGCCGACCGCGACGACAACGACCAGTGGATTCCGGGAGTGTTTGCATGAAAAAGACGAGAATGAAAAACGCAATGCTTGGATTAACTGCTCTCTCTGTTTTGGGTCCGTGTTTTGCGGAGATTCAGTGGACGGAGCAGCTGCAGGAACAGGTGGATCGGTTTCTTGTGCGGGATTTGTCGTTCACGACCACCGAGAATATTCAGTACGGCCGCGGCGGGGAGGTCGATTTGTACGGCGATCTTTTTGTCCCCGAAAACCCGGAGACCAAGCGTCCCGGTATCCTGATGATTCACGGCGGGGGCTGGCGCATGGGGGACCGCAACTGGAATAATTTCCGGACGTGGTGCGAAGAATATGCCCGGATGGGTTTTGTGGTGTTCAACATTGATTACCGTCTTGCGGCGGATGCGCCCGCGCCCGCCGCGGTGGAGGATGTCATATGCGCCGTCCGTTTTATGCATGCCAAGGCTGAGGAGTGGGGGCTGGATGCGGATCGCATTACGGTGACCGGCGGATCCGCCGGCGGGCATTTGGCGCTGATGGCCGGTTTGTGCAATGATCCTGAATTTTCGAACAAAGGCGGCTGGGAAGAATGGCCGGAAGATGTCGCCGCGGTGGTGAACCGGTTTGGGATTACGGATGTGGCGGATGTAACTGATGGAGAGCATGCGCGTTCATGGGCGGCCCAATGGCTGCCGAAAGATCTGCCGAACCGGGACGACCTCATTGCGCGGCTGTCACCTCTTTCCTATGTGGCGCGCACCAACCTCCCGCCGGTGTTCACCTATCATGGAGCAGAGGACCCGATTGTTCCGGTGGAGCATGCGATGGAGCTTCATTTGGGGCTGCTGAAGTCCGGAAACAACAGTGCCCTGTATGTTGTTCCATTTGCCAACCATGGCCTGATGAAATTCCGGCATGCCGGATTGAAGGACGTTTTGACTAAGGAAATTAATCGGCAGGTGATCGCCTTTTTAATCGAGGCAGGTGTGCTGGCTCCAATCGGGGATTCTGTGCCGGCCGAACATCAATGAGTGGAAAGTATTATACGAATAGTGGAGTGGGTTTTATGAGAAGAATAATCTGTGTGCTATGCCTGTTCGCTCTGTGCGCCGGGGCTTCGGCGATGCTGGCGGAATCGTTTGAAACGGTTGCTTTGGGATCGGTTGACGGCCAGAACGCCTGGGTTCTGGAGTCCGGCAGCGGCGATGTGCAGACCAATGAGGTGTATGCGGGGGAGCAGGCGCTTGAGGTTCGCAACGGATCGGTTGCCCATTCCCTGACCAACAGCGAGTCCGCCATCTGGACCCGTTTCCAGGTGTTTATCACCGGTGCGCCGGATGCAAACCCAACGGTTGACTCTGCCAACATCAGCGTCGCCTTTTTCGTCAACACCAACCTCACGCTGACGGTCTACAGTAATACGGTGCCGGTTGAGCTGGCCGTTCCCGTTGCCACCAATGCATGGACCCGTTTCGCTGTCTACAGCGACTACGAATCCATGACCTGGAATCTGAGCATGAACGGCATCAGCGTTGCCGCCGGGCTTCCGCTCTATTCCGATAATACGGAAATAGAAGAGGTGCAGATTTCCAATAACAGCGCGGAGTCAATCTATGTGGATGACATTGACATCCGAAACGAAGAAATGACGGCCCAGGCTCCGGATTTCGACGACGACGGCATGCCGGACTGGTGGGAGCAGAAATATTTCGGCTCGCTTACCGGCTGTTCAGCCGATGATGAATCCGGCAACCCCGGATTGAACTGTTTGGAAAGCTATCTCGCCGGAATCAGCCCCGATTCCGCTGAGCCGTTTGCGTTCACCCGCACCGGCCCGCACAGCCTGAGTTGGGAGGCCAAATCCAGCCGGATGTATAATGTTCTCTGGACCACCAATCTTCAGAGCGGCTTTACGACCGTGGCGTCGAATCTGGTTTCCCAGACCGAATTCGCCGACACCTCATCCAACACCAATCTCCCGGCCGGTTTCTATGCGCTGCAGGTCCGCCTCGCTGAATAAGGCCTGCCGGATCGTCCGAACGCGCCGGGCTGTGCGGAGTGGGCGATCAGTTTTCCATGTCTTTTTTTCGGTATGTTCCGGGGGGGAGGCCATACGCTTTTTTAAAGGCATGGCTGAGATGGGAGGTGTGACAGAACCCGGTGCGGGCTGCGATATCTTCCACTTTCCGATGGGTGCTGGTCAGCATGTGTTCAGCCGATTTCAGTCGCATTTCGACCAGTTTTTTGTGAACGCAGCTTTGGAGGCTTTTCTGGAATCGAAGTTCGAGGTTGCGCCGTGAAATGCCCAGGTGTGTGGATATTTCGGGCGTGCCGATCGGTTTGTGGAAATGGGTCAGCATGAATTCAAGCGCGGCCTGGACGATTGGGTCGCTGGCGGCATACGTATCGGTGCTGTCCCGCAGGGTCAGCCCGTCCGGAGCAATCAGTTGAACCCGGTTTGCCGGCGATCGTCCGGACAGGAGTTCGTGGAGCATGTAGGCACCTTCATAGCCGATTTTACGATGATCATGATTAATGCTCGAAAGGGTGATTTCCTGATGGGTGCAGGTGAGCAGGTCGTTGTCGACTCCCAGAATGGCAATGTCCCGCGGGATGCGGTATCCGCTGTCTGAGCAGAGGCTCATGAGCCAGGCTGCATCCAGATCATTAAAGGCAAAGACTGCGCAGGGGCGGGCCAGTTTTTTCAGCCAGTTCAATACCGTCTCGGCGTGCTGGGTCTGTGCTCCGGTCAGTTTGCCAATGAGTGCTTTGTCTTGTTTTGCCAGTTCTTCCCTGAAGCCGTCGAGGCGCAGTTCGGACGTTTGGTTGATTTGGCTGCTGAACCAGGCAAAACGGGTGTGCCCGAAAGACGACAGGTGTTCGGCTGCCAGTTGACCAATTTTGAGGTTGTCGGCGGCTACCCGGGGAAAGTCCAGATCGCTTCTCGTAACGGACAGATCCACGGTTGGTAAACGGGTTTTTATGACAAAGTCCGCCAGTTTTTGCGAACTCCCCAGCGAGCAGATCATCCCGTCGCCGCTCCAGCGGGCCGGGAGCTGGAATCCCGATCGGATGGCGGCATTCAGGTGCCAGCCCAGTTCGCGGGCGGCCTCGGCAACCCCCTGGTGGGTCTTGGTGTCGTAGTTGTCGAGCAGGAGTAAGATTCGCTTCATGTGCGCAAAAATACAAAAAATGAATTATTTATGCAATATAGCGTTTTGTGATCGCGGTGTATGTTTTCTTTTGGGCCGGCCGGTTCGCTGTGCACGTGCAGTGTGAAGAACAAAACGGAGCCTGCCGTGAGCTGCTTTGGATGAACGATTGATTGGGGAGATGGTATGCAAAAACTGAATGTTGATCTGATTGGAAATAATAAACTGCCGGAGCGTGTGCTTCAGTTTGGGGAAGGAAACTTTTTGAGGGCGTTCATTGATTGGATGCTGCACCGCATGAACGAAGCCGGCGAGTTCCGCGGGCGCGCTGTGGTGGTGCAGCCGCTGGAAAACGGGCTGATCGATCTGCTGAACGAGCAGGATGGACTCTACACTCTGTATCTGCGCGGCATTGAGCAGGGCCGCACCGTGAACCGGCAGGAACTGATTACCTCCCTGAGCCGCGGCATCAACCCCTATACGGATTGGGACAGCTATCTCAAAACCGCCCAGAATCCGGAGATGCGCTATGTGGTGTCCAACACGACGGAAGCGGGAATTGATTATGTGAATGTGGAAAAACCGCAGGGAAGCTGTCCGTCCTCTTTTCCCGCGAAACTGACGGCCTGGCTGGAGGCGCGCTTTCATACGTTCGGCGGTTCTGCTGAGTCAGCTGTGACGTTTCTGCCGTGCGAGTTGATCAACCACAACGGGAAAAAACTCAAAGAGTGCATCCTGAAACACGCCGCGGATTGGGAGCTGGGCCGTGCATTCATTGCATGGATTGAAAACGACTGTACGTTCCTGAGCACACTGGTTGATCGTATTGTTCCGGGCTACCCTCGTGACGAAGTGGATGCAATGCAGGCAGAGCTGGGCTACCGGGACAATTTGATCTGCACGGGCGAAATCTTCCACCTGCTGGTCATCGAAGGTCCTGAATCCGCAAAAGAAACGCTTCCGTTCCAGAAGGCGGGTCTGAACGTGGTCTGGACCGACAATATGCAGCCATACCGCACGCGCAAAGTGGGCGTGTTGAACGGGGCGCATACGGCAAGCGTTTTGGCTGCTTATCTGGGCGGGGTTGACACCGTTCGCGAAATGATGGAGGACGAAGATTTCGGACGCTATGTGCGTGCGGTTGTTTTTGACGAAATCTGCCCGGCCCTGCGTATGGACGAAGAGGAGGCTGACTCGTTCGCCGCAACGGTTATGGAGCGTTTCTGCAACCCGTTCATCCGCCATGAGCTGCTGGCGATCAGTTTGAACTCTGTGTCTAAATGGCGGGTGCGTGTGCTGCCGTCCGTTAAGAACTATCTTGAAGATTTCGGCAGGGCGCCCGCGCTGCTGTCCTTTTCGCTGGCGGCATTAATCGCGTTTTATAAAGGAGACCTGCGCGAAGGATACTCCCTGCGTGACGATCCGGCCGTTGTGGACTTTTTTTCCAATGTTTGGAAAAGCGGCGATGCGGTTCAGGTCGTGAAGGCTGTATTGTCGAATCCTGATTTCTGGCATGAGGACCTCACGGAACTGTCCGGGTTTGAAACGGCTGTGGCCGAAGCGCTTCAACAGATTCTGGAGGTGGGGGTTCGCGGTGCAGTGAAGATTGTGGCGGGGCAATAACGATGAACACCTTAACTGTGCACCCAAGGGACAATGTGGCGGTCGTGCTGGCGCGGGATGCGGAGATTCCCGCCGGGCACAAGATTGCGCTGATGCCGATTTCAGAAGGCGAACCGGTCATTAAATACGGCTTTCCGATCGGGGTGGCATCCTCGGCAATCGCTGAAGGGGAATGGGTGCATGACCACAATGTGAAAACCGGGCTGAGCGGGACACTCGACTACGTCTATGAGCCGGATTTCCAACCTTTGGAAAAAACAGACGACCCTTTCACATGGATGGGATATCCCCGCGACAACGGCGATGCGGGCATTCGCAATGAGTTGTGGGTGGTTCCCACGGTCGGCTGCGTGAACGGGCTGGCCGAAAAGGCCGCGGCCGCAGTCCGTGCCGAAGGGCTTCCGGAAAACGTCGAGGAGATGGTCGTGTTCGCCCATCCCTATGGGTGTTCGCAGCTGGGCGACGATCATGAAGCCTCCCGGAACATACTGGCCAACCTGGTCCATCACCCGAATGCCGGCGGCGTCCTCGTGGTCGGGCTGGGTTGCGAAAACAATACCATGGCTGAATTTCGGAAGCGGGTTGGCCCGGTGGATGAAGACCGCGTCCGGTTTCTGGTGGCGCAGGACGCCGACGACGAACTGGAGGACTGCAAAGAAGCTCTGCGGGGGCTGCGCGATGCGGCCGCCCGGGTTCGCCGCGAACCGCAGCCGGTTTCCAAACTGCAGATCGGTTTGAAGTGCGGCGGGTCGGATGCCTTTTCCGGACTGACCGCCAATCCGCTGATCGGTGCGGTGTCGGACCGTTTGATTGCCCGCGGCGGATCGTCCGTGCTGACGGAGATCCCGGAGGCTTTCGGCGCGGAAACCATTCTGTTTAACCGCTGTGTGAGCCGGGCTGTGTTTGAGCGCGCGGTTGCCGTGGTGAATGATTTTAAAGATTACTTTTTGGCGCACGGCGAGCCGGTCGGCGAAAATCCGTCACCGGGAAATAAAGACGGCGGCATTACCACGCTCGAAGACAAGTCGCTGGGCTGTGTACAGAAAGGCGGAACGGCTCCGCTCAATGATGTGCTGCGCTACGGGGATTGCATCAAATCCGATGGACTCACGTTGCTGGAGGGCCCGGGCAACGACATCGTGGCCGTCACAGCCCTGGCGGCTGCGGGATGTCATCTGGTGCTCTTCTCCACCGGGCGCGGCACACCGCTGGGCGGTGCGGTGCCCGTAGTAAAGATTTCATCCAACAGTCTGCTGGCTGAACGCAAGAAACACTGGACGGACTTCAATGCGGGCCGGCTTCTTGATGGCGTGCCGCTGGATGAGCTGGCCGATCAGCTCTTTGAGCGCCTCCTGCGAACCGCATCCGGTGAGCCGACCTGCAGTGAAACGAACGGCTATCGCGACTTCGCAATCTGGAAGTCGGGGGTCACGCTGTAGCCGGGCTTTACGAGAGCTGAAAATTCAGGGTGTAGCTTCCGGGCTTAATGCAGTATTCGGGCCGCGTCTGGGGGCCGCAGGAGCCGGTGCCCAGCCCGCGCTGGATCGCATCAATGGTGATGAAGGTTTCCTTGCGCGGCTTCAGCTCGTGCGTGTGACTGACGCTGAACAGATCGTCGGCCGTCAGGTGCGATGCAGAAAACTCAAACGGTGCGTCGCCAGTGATGCGTGCGGCGGCTTCCGGCGAGCGCAGTTCGACCCAGCGGGTGTCGACATGGTTGCCGTGTTCCTGCGGCAGAATGTACGGAACATACTGGTCGCTGACGGTTGAGTTGTAGCGTCCGAACGGTGCGCCGGCGCAGCGGTCGATGTAGCTTTCGTGCGGGCCGCGTCCGAACCATTCCAGTTCTTCGAACCCGGCGGGAAGCATGGCTTTGATCCCGATGCGCGCCGGGGAGGGCTGGTCTTCCGGAAACGAAATACTGTTTTCAACGCGAAGTCCGGTGTCGGATGGAATGATGTGTTGCTTGTGCTTTATTGTTCCGTATTCACGAAGCACTTCGATGGAGCCGTTCTCTAAAACACGGTGGTCGCTCGCAGAAGTTTCCAAACATTGGAAACCGGCGTCTGCCCACTGGCCCATCGGTTTGTTTTCCTGTCCGCTCCAGCCGCGGATGCCGTCGTTGTCGGTGCAGGCGCGCCACAGGTTGAGCTCAAGGCCGCTCAGTACGGGTTGTCTGTTGCGCAGAATAACCAATTGGTCGTTCTGGAATTCGGCAGTGAGCGGCTGGCTTTCCAGGGTTTGGAAGCTTTCCGCTGTTTGCAGCTCAAACTGTTCCCATGCGGCGGTGTGACCCGCATCGCACCACTCGGTTTTTTCCAAGGTTTGGAAAAACAGGTTTAAGTGAACGGTTGCAGTCGGTTCAAAGTTTGCCGCTTCGCTTCTTTTCGGATTACCGAAAAGCACTTTCGACTTCGTCTCAGGTCCAATGTTTGGAAGGTCTATGGTTTCCGAGTCGCCGGGCTGGATGTTGAGCGGGTCGAGCGTGCCGGTTTCTATGGCTTCGCCGTCTTTAAGGATTTCCCAGCGCAGGGTAAGATCGGACAGGTCGGTGAAGTCGCGTTGGTTGGTAATGCGGATGGTGGAATCAACCAATTCAACGTCGATGGGCTGCATCAGTTTTTTGAGTTCGAACATCGCGGGATGCGGGGTGCGGTCGGGCCAGACGAGGCCGTTGATGCAAAAGTCGAAGTCGTGGATCGGTTCGTCGAAGTCGCCGCCGTATCCCCAGAACCATTGGCCGCCGGGGCGTTTACACTCGGCGAAGGCTTCGTCCGGGTGTTCGGGCGTTTCCCACGCGGCGTCTTTCATCCGTTTTTCGGGATGGAGCAGCAGGCCCTGGTCGACCCAGTCCCAGACGAATCCGCCCTGCAGTCCGTGGACGGTTTTGAAGGCGTCCCAGGTTTCCTTGAGCGATCCGTTGGAGTTGCCCATGGCGTGCGAGTATTCGCAGGGAATATAGGGTCGTGGGTCGTCGATTTCAGTGACGAAGCGGATCATCTCTTCAACTTTCGGGTACATAGGAGGGAAGAGGTCGGAGGCGAGGAGCCCGCGGTTGGCGGTGAACCAGACGTCGGCCTGTCCGAATTTTTCGCGGGTGATGCCTTCGTAGTGCAGAATGCGGGTGGGGTCGGCGTGACGGACCCATGCGGCGGCGGCATCGTGGTTGGGGCCGTAGCCGGATTCGTTGCCAAGCGACCATGCGAAGATGCAGGGATGGTTGCGATCGCGAAGCACCATGCGTTGAACGCGGTCGGTGAAGGCTGCGGTATAGCGCGGGTCGCGGCAGAGTTGGTCGTAGTTGTCGTGCGATTCAATGTTGGCCTCGTCCATCACGAGCAGGCCGTATTCATCGCACAGATCGTACCAAAGCGGGTCGTTGGGGTAGTGGGCGGTGCGCACGGCGTTGATGTTGAACTGCTTCATCAGCCGGATGTCTTTGAGCATGGTTTCGCGCGAGACGACCTTGCCGGTGATGGAGTCGTGGTCGTGGCGGTTGACGCCGCGGATGAGAATCGGCTTGCCATTGATGAGCAGCTCGCGGTTTTTGATTTCCACGCGCCGGAAGCCGGTGCGGATGGAGGTGGAGTCGATGGTTTTGCCGCTACGGTTTTTCAGCGTAACGGTCAGCGTGTAGAGGTTTGGCGTTTCGGGCGTCCATTGCTGCGGGGAGGAAACTGGAAAGCTGAAGCGCAGGTTGGGATCGCAGTTGCTGGACTGTGGGCCGGTCAGTGTTACGGGGTGCGACTGATGTTTCCGTTCTGCATGTTCGAGCGGAACGGGATTGCCGTCCGGATCAGTCAGCTCGATCTGGGTTGTGAGCTCAACGGCGTCATCAGCGATGCTGCCGATGGTGACGTCGACGGCCAGCTCGGCATCTTTGCAGTCCTCGTTGAGGATCGGTTTTGCAAAGACGTCCTGAATGAATTCTTTGGCGGTGCTATAGAGAAATACGTCGCGGTAAATGCCGGCCATCCACCAGTGGTCCTGGTCTTCGATGTAGGACGCGTCCGACCAGCGCACGACTTTGACGGCCAGTTGGTTTTCGCCTTCGTGTACAAATTCGGTGAGGTCGAATTCGGCGGGCAGGTGGCTGTCTTTGTGCATACCGATTTCATGGCCGTTGCAGAAAACAACAGTGGCTCCATCGACGCCGCCGAAGTGGATGACGGTGCGGCGAGCGGCCCACTCGTCCGTAAGTATGAAGGTGGTGCGGTAGACGCCGGTGGGGTTGTGGTCGGGCGTGCGCGGCGGCGGGCCGGGAATCGGCATTTTGATGTTGGTGTAAACCGGCCAGTCGCCGGTGTTCTCCAGCGTCCAGTTGGACGGAACCGGGATGGTTCGCCAGTTTTCGGCTTCTTGGGCGTTTTCAGCCGCCTCCGGGCTGTCGAAGAGTTTGAATTTCCAAATCCCGGACAGCGGGAGCGAGTCTGCGCGTTCAAAGGTTGCGTGCATGGGCAGCCGGTTGAGTCCGGGCGTTTCGGGCGCGTTCCAGTATGCGCGTTTTTTCGGGATTTTCATTTTTTGTATGGTTGCCCGAGAGCGGTTATTTTTGATTCCACGTTTTGTAGAAGTCGCGCATGACTTGGTAGGCGGGTTTGACGGCGGTTTTGTCTTCGTTGAGCAGGCCTTTGCGGTTGTAGTGATCCTGCAGCGGGTTGAGGCGGCGCGGGCAGCGGAAGTCGTATAGAATCCAGGGGCTGATGCCTTTGATGTACGGAATGCGGCCCATGGTTTCGACCTGCTTTTCGTAGAGCGCGCGCTGATTTTCTTCCGTAAAATATTCGTCTTCGGTTCCGTGGTGCCCGGCGCGCGCGCCGCCGCCGAATTCGGTGATGATGACGGGCTTGTCCGGATTGGAGTTGGCGAAGAGTTTTTCGAGCTTGGAAAAGTCGGGGTCGTACCAGCCATAGTACTGGTTGATGCCGATGATGTCGAGCTGCTCGGCGAGACGGTCGTTGATGACGATGTCGATTTTGTCGCTGAGGCAGGCGGCGGAGACGGGGCGCGAGGGGTCGGTGCGGCGCGCGGCGTCCATCAGGCGGGTCATAAAGCGGTAGCGCTCGTCGGTGTCGGTGTTTTCGTTGCCGACGGACCAGATGACGACGGAGGCGCGGTTGCGGTCGCGCTTGATCATTTCGATCAGCTGGTTTTCGGCATCGGCGTAGGTGGCTTCGTTGGTGAAGGCGATGGACCAGTAGACGGGGATTTCCTCCCACAGCATGAGGCCCATGCGATCGGCGATTTGCGCGGCTTTTTCGGTGTGCGGGTAGTGGGCGAGGCGCAGGTAGTTGCAGTTCATCTCCTTGGCCAGCCGGAAGTTTTCGATGATTTCCTCTTCGGTGACTGCTTTGCCGTGGCGGTCGGATTCTTCGTGGCAGGCGATGCCTTTGAGCAGCAGGCTTTCGCCGTTGAGGAAGATGTCGGTGCCTTTGACGGTGAATTCGCGGAAGCCGATCTCTTCGGTGACGGAGTCTTCGCCGTACGAGAAGGTGACGGAATACAGCTTCGGGTTGTTCGGCGACCAGAGTTCGGGCTTGGCGGGAATGTCCACGGAGGCTTTTCCGTCCGAGAATGCAATGGATTGTTTGATGCCGAGTTCATCAATCTCCAGCAGGCCTGTGCCGTTCAGCTCGGTGCCGTCGAGCGCGGCGGAAAGGTCCAAGGTCTGGAAAGCGCTGTCTTTTTTGAGCTGGCAGCAGAACTCTTTGATGAAGGTGGCGGGGACGCGGATGAGTTCGACGTCGCGGTAGAGGCCGCCGTAGTTGAACCAGTCGGTGTTGTGCATGGGAACGCGATCGGGCTGACGGCGGTTTTCGACGTTGACGATGAGGCGGTTGTTTTCTTCGAGCAGGTCGGTGACTTCGATGTAGAAGGGCGTCGATGCGCCGTCGTGCGAGCCAATGAACTGTTTGTTGAGGAAGACTTTGGCATGGTAGGCCGCAGCGCCGATTTTGAGGAAGACGCGTTCGTCATTGTTTTGTGTTTCGAACTGGAACCTGCGGGTGTAGATGCCGCAGCTTTCGTAGTAAAAATATTCCGGGCGCTGGAGATTCCAGCAGGAGGGGACGGGGGCGGTTTCCCACTGGTCGAAGTCGTGGTCGAGCGGAATGGGGCGTCCGCTTTTGTCGCAGGTTGTTTCGAGATGCCACCTGGAGCGCAGGGCCATGTCGTACTGGTCGACGCAGAAGTTCCAGGTGCCGCTGAGCAGCTCGGTGCGGCGGCCGGCGTCGGTGATCATGTCGGCGTGGGTGATGTTTTTATCGAGGTAAAACTGAGTGTAGGCCTCGTTGTGGATGACGGAGTCGAAATTTTTCGGGGGCGTGTTCATCAGAGCGTTTCTCCGTTTGATTCGATGACGGTGCGGTACCAGTGCGCGGAGTCTTTCAGGACGCGCTTTTGTGTTTTAAAGTCGATGTGGATGAGGCCGAAGCGGTGTTTGTATCCGTAGGACCATTCAAAGTTGTCCATGAAGGACCAGTGGAAATAGCCGAGCACGTCGACGCCGTTGGCTGCCGCGCGTTTGAGTTCGCGCAGGTAGCGGATGACCAGATCGATGCGGTGCGCGTCGTGCACTTTGCCGTCGACCGAAACCCAGTCGTGTCCGCTCATTCCGTTTTCGGTGATGACGATGGGGATGCTGTAGCGCTCGCTGAAAAATTTGGGACCCCAGTACAGCGCTTCGGGGGTCACCGGCCACTCGATCAGTGTGCGCGGGAACCCTTCGCCCAGTCGGGCCGACGGGGTGTAGCGGACGGCTCCGTCTGCATCGCGGCCCCAGAAGCCCTCCGCCGCATAGATGTTCTGTCCGCAGAAATCGAGGGTGTTTCCAATGGTTGGAAGATCGTTCTCCCACCCGCTGGGCAGTGCATTGCCGAAGGCTTCAACAAAGCTGCGGGGATATTCGCCGAGGAAAACGGGATCGTTCCAGACGCTGGAGCAGTTGGCGATGTTGTCGTTCGACGGGTTGAATGAAAAGGTGGCGGCGCGCGCGGCTTCAACCACTTCGGGATCGTTTTCGAATTCCGGGAAGACGGCATCGGCGCAGACGGAGGGCGCCCAGCCGATGGCGGGTGCGGCCGCGCAGTTCGCACGCAGGGCCTGCACGGCGCGGCCGTGCGAAACCAGGACATGGTGGATGGCCCGGGCGATATCTTTTTTCGGCAGCTGGAGGCCGGGGGCGTGCCGCCCGGTGTGATACCCCAGGCCGATGAACATTTGCGGCTCGTTGAGCGTCATCCAG
>CAZABK010000049.1:0-23135 GCA_964483355.1 uncultured Verrucomicrobiota bacterium
AAACGCTGCCCCGATATCTTGAAACCCATTCGCGAGACGAGCTTATAGAGTGCTCCCGTTTCTGTGCCGAGGTCAGCATAGAGGCCAGCCGCTGACAGCCAGCTAAAATCGGTTTCTGACGATTCATCTGCCGTCACCTGCTCCTTCGACCTTCTCAACCGCCTCACAAACGCAACTTTATCGGTTGGCGATTCCGTGTTCGATGTTCGTTAATGGGGGTAGTGCGCATGGAGTGCACACAGGGAATGATGGATCCTCAAGTTTTTAGGAGTTTATAATGAGAAAAATTTGGTACGGTTTTTTGTTGTTGCTTATGACATTGGGTTGCTCGGTTAGACAGCAGTATTTGGCTTATGGAGATCTTTATGATGCAAAGGTAGAGGTTGAAGAGGGCGAGTTGACTGTTAGCGGTTTTGTTGGTCACAGTTCTCTGGGTATAAAGAATATTACCTTGGCCGAAGAGGGGACAGCGCGATGGATTAAAGTGTCTCTTGGGGCCGCAGGAAAAAATGCAGAGGGTACGCTTCGGTATTCTGTGTCCTTGGATAGTGTGGAAAAAGTGCTTTTCGGAAGTGACCGGGTAGTGCTTTGGGAGAAATAAAAGCCAACTCTTGTTGACTTGTTCGTCAACGTCGCAGGCTATGCCTATGACGACTATGAATCCTATTGCTGATTATCCGATTCTCAAGACGGACGGGCTTGGGTGGATACGGATATGGCGTTAAGGGGCGAACCGTTTCTGAAGCTGGAAGCTGTCGGTCGGTAGTGGCTGATTGTGGGCAATATGATTCAAGTTTATGATGCCCAATGAAGATGTGTGGATGCACGTTTGATCAATGAGTGGCGGCGTCCCTAAATATGGGTGGAGGTAAAAATGAAAGCTAAAGCAGTGTCTGAAATCTATCGTAAGTTGAAGTCGAAGCCGTTGATTACGGGTGTGTTGTTCATTGCCCTTGCGGTTGGTATTGCTAATATCACCGATAAAGCGTTGAGGGCCTGTTATGTTCAGCGGCTCGTTGGTGACAATACGGAGTATCTGGAGGCCAGTGCCAAGAAGTCGGGCGGCACCTTCCTTACACTATCGGCCATCAAGGGTGCGATTTCCATTTTTGAGGGATCGACCATGGGAGGAGAGGCCGGTGCAACCATCGATGTGGAGATCGGCGATACCGTGCAGCCCATGTATGACTTCATTGATGTCGCGTGGAAGGTGACGTTTGCGTCCTCCGCTATACTGCTGACGATGAATCTGGTCCTGCAGATTGTGTTTGGCTGGGGATCATTTTGGCTGCTCCTGTTGTTTCTGGCAGTTGCCGTGGCCTGGACTGTCAGGCATCAGTTCCCGCACCAGCGTGTGGTTTCCAGTTTTCTCGGGAAGCTAACGAGGTTGTTTGTGGCCATCGTCATGTGCATCTATATCGGCCTGCCTCTCGCCGTTGCCGGAGCCAGGCACCTGTCTGAGCAGATCAGTGCTCCAATGATTGATCAGGGAGTGGCGGAGTTTGAGAACCTGAAAAATGAAACCACCCTCAAAGCTATAAATGACAAGTACTTTGATGGCGGAGAGAATGTTAAGTGGTGGGATATGAAGAAGAAGTTTGAGCAGTTCAAGGATAAGGCTGCCGAGTTCATCGCATGGTGCGGCAACCGTGTTGTCTCCCTGGTTGAAAGAGGGCTTCGCTATTGTGCCGGCATGGTGTTTGATTGTTTGGTTTTCCCCGGATTGTCGCTGCTGGTCGTTTACCTGTCGCTGAAGAAGGGATTGTCTGCCTTTGGTGTTTCGAATAACCGCAGCTCTCGGGAAGATATCAGGTGGGCGGTAGAGCAGTATTTGAAGCCGGGGGCAAGGTCGGACGTTGTCGACGAGGTGTAGAGCGTGAGGGGCGGGAATCGTGGTGCGCTGTTTATGCAGGTGCTGTGGGTGGCGGTGATCGCCATGTCCTTCCTTGCTGTTGTCGTTTCGGCCGCTCCCGTTTTTTACGCTGTCATTAATTTGCCGGCTGGTGACGACTTCCCAGAGCTCATAGTGATTCTCACTGCTGGACTGTGCTTCACGGTGGTGAGCATCGCGGTGCTGCTGCTTTCGTGGAACAAAGTGTTAAGTCTGTGCGATGCACGTCGGAGTCATTAATATGATAATGAGAAATGCTGTCCTACTGCTGATCGTGGGAGCGGCGGTAGCTTCGTGTTCCACTGGAGTGATGAGTGGCACCTCTGTCACCAGCCCATCCGTTGACATTGCCGGGTGCCTGGAGCTCCTCCAAGGCGGCAAAGCCGCTGAAGCCTATCCCGTACTCGTCAAGCTACACGCCGAGGGCAACAGCGAGGCATCGCGGCTCTTGGGGCTGATGTACTTTAAGGGCGATGGTGTTGAGCACGATCCCGACAAGGCAGTGACCTACATCAAAGCAGCCAGCAACGCAGGAAACGCCGAGGCCTCATTCATTCTCGCCGATGTCCAGCCCACGGTTGAAGACCACGCCCGCGTCATGCTCAAAGCCGCGGAACAGGGCCACCTCATCGCCGCGCAGCAAGCAGGTCTGTACTATCTCGAAGGTCACGGCATCAAGCAGGACAAGGTGCAGGCCTATCGCTGGCTGTTCAGCATTCAGCTGCGTACACCGGTGGCCGTCGAAACCTTCACCAAGCCGTTGGCTCAGCTCGAAGCCGAACTCAACGACAGTGACAAAGAACGCGCCCGCGTCGAAGCCTGGAACTTCGTGTACGTCGATACCCGTAGCGGCTGGAACCAGGCAGAGTTCAATGCCGCCAACTCCAACTTCACCGGACGCATCACGGTCGACAACTACAAGGTGGTTGATGGTCAGTTAATCGTCCGGTAGTTATCGGAAATGGAGTTGAAATGAATTTGAGGGTGGTTGGTGTCGTGGGCGCGTTGATGGCTGGTGCTCTCGTTGCCGGTTGCGTCTCTGACGGTCCGGAGGCTTCTGTCGCTGTTAAGGACTATGTATCCGAATACGACTTCGACAACGCACCGCTTGAAGACCTGCCCTGGGAGATGGCTGCGGCTGTCGTCGGGCCGTCTGCCGTGCTTGACTACGTCCCCTTCGTGGCACGTCATTATCCCGACTGGAACTATATTCAATACTGCCTGGGGCAGGATCGCTTCATCGACCTGTCCTATATCCCTGCGGGCAGCACCAATGACATCCACGTCGTTGACGATCCGGCGGCGGTTGCCGTTGAGTATCGGTCGGTGGATCGGCGGTGCCGGTTGACAGGCGGTGAGCTGGCGGGAGAGCTCCAGTGTGTTGATGGCGTTGTATGTCTTGATGCAGATGCTCCTCAGCACATTCAGTTGTCGGTCAAGGTGCTGGGGTGTGAGGATGTTAACGCCGACGGTTACCTTGATGTGCTGATTCGACGCTCGTTACCCGGCTCGGCCTGTCCGGTCGAAGACCTTGTCCTTTCCCGCAAGCGGCCGGATGATCTGTTCTGTGTGGTGGAAGTCACGGAACGCCGGATTCGCAATGCTGGTCGGGCAGAGGCCGGGCTTAAGACCGGGTGGGATCTGTCGGATCCCCGCACTGATGACGCCCAGATCCACTTGGTTTATCCAGGTGAGAGTATTTCTGATATCGCACGTCAGTACGGAGTATCCGAAGCGGCGCTACGCTCGGCCAATGGCCTTTCCCCGGAGGATCGGATATTGGCCGGACAGCGACTGAGGATTCCCGGGCAGTAGGGCCAAATACGATGCCGCCGGGCCACATGGCCAGCGAGGCTGCAAGGCCGTAGGGGGTTGCGTTCTCTTTATCCATTAAATGACTGGTGGGGGTCGGGTTATTTTTTTATATTCGTTCTACTTTCAGGGGCTTGAAGAATGATTGGATAATTTCCTGTGTCTTGAATGATGTGCATTGGTGAGGGCAAGTTTTGCCGGAGATTCATATGCAAAGTGAAAAGGGCATGCGAACGGTGACGATTGCGTTGCTTGCTTTGTTCGTTTTGCTGGTCTGGGGCTGGGAAACGCGAGATGCTGTCCTTCAACGCCGGAATTTGGCCAAACATGCGCATGTGATTTCGAGCGCCGTGTGGAATTTTGATTCACAGACTCCTTTTCACTATTTGAGTATCGCGGCGCAGCTGGATAATTATAAGAGTGCGTCGGTCTTGCTGGCACCAACGGATAAACTGTTTGTCCGCATCGGGAGTGATGGGTCGGGGCGTTGCGATCGTGCATTTGAATGGATCGGGTTGATTCGTCATCGACCGTTAACGGCCCCGGTGCTTTATGGCGGGGAGCAGGTCGGCCGGCTGGATGTGATTCATGTTAATAAAAACATCTATCTGTATTTGTATTGGCTGCTGGTTCTTGTGCTGGTTTGGTTGGGGGCCAATTTCTTTTCCCAGGTGTTGAAAGGGAAGCGCATGCTGGAGTTCAGGGTACAGGAGCGCACCCATGAGCTGCAGAAGAGCAATGAAAACCTGCGTGTAACCCTGGATTCGATTGGGGATGCGGTCATTGCCACCGATACGGCGGGAAATGTGGTCGGCATGAATCCGGTTGCTGAAAAAATTACCGGCTGGTCGCTGGCCGAAGCTGCCGGAAAGCCGTTGATGCAGGTTTTTAAAATCGTGGATCACCAGACTCATGAACCGATTGCGGACCCGGTGTCACAGGTTCTTTTGGATCGCACGGTTGTTGCATTGGAGCCGCATTCATGCCTGATTTCCAAGGATGACGAAGAGTTCCTGATTGCAGATTCTGCGGCGCCGATCAGAAACCCGGCGGGAGAGGTTGTCGGGGCGGTGCTTGTATTCAGGGATGTGACGGAAGAGTATGCGATGCAGGAGCGTCTGCGGCAGTCGGAAAAGATGGAAGTGATCGGCCAGTTGGCGGGCGGCATTGCGCACGATTTTAATAATATGCTGGGCGGTATTTTCAGTGCGACGGAATTGCTGCGGGATGTTGTGCCGGCGGGGGGCGAGGTTGACAGGTATCTGGAGATTATTTTCCATTCGGCGGAAAGAGCGTCGGGGTTGACAACCAAACTCCTCGCGTTTTCCCGGAGAAATGCGGTGGTTTTTGAAGAGACCGATGTCCATCATGTTATTGAAGATGCGGTTGCGATTCTCCGAAGCACGCTCGACCGACGTATTGCCATTGAGGTTGATCTAAGCGCTGAGTGCAGTGTGGTGGCAGGGGATGCTTCGTTGCTTGAAAACGCCGTGCTGAATCTGGGAGTTAATGCGTCTCACTCGATTGCTGGAGCCGGCGCAATTAAGATCAGCACCGCCATCGTCGAGCTGGATGCTGAAGAGTGTAATAAGAGCACGTTTGAGCTGGAGCCGGGTCCGTTTCTTGAAATTGTTGTTCGGGATACGGGCGCGGGGATTAAGCCGGAGTATCTGCCCCGCATTTTTGAGCCGTTTTTTACCACAAAAGAAACCGGGAAGGGGACAGGACTCGGACTGGCGGCAACATACGGAACGGTTCAGCAGCATAAGGGGGCGATTATGGTTAAAAGTAAATTGGGATCCGGGACTGTTTTTTCAATTGATCTTCCGCTGGCTCAGGCGACAGAAACGCAGGGCGCTCCTGCCGGTGGGGTGCGGGTCTCTGGAAAGGGAACCATTCTTTTTGCTGATGATGAAGAGTGTCTGCGGCTTGCAACCCAAATGATTTTGGAAAAGCTTGGCTACACCGTCCTGACGGCTGAAGACGGTCGTCAGGCGGTCGATCTGTTTGCCGGGCGGCACCGTGAAATTGATTTGGTGCTGCTGGACATGTCGATGCCGGAACTGGATGGGCTGGAGTGTTTTGCGGCGATGCGGAAGATCGATCCGGATGTTGCTGCGATTTTAAGTTCCGGTTCTGTTGATCCGGCTGATGTCGAAGAGTTGAAACGAGCCGGTCTGAAAGCGGTGATTGAAAAACCGTTTAGCAGTGCCGTTTTGAGCCAGCTTATTGATGAAATCCTCAATGGCTGACGTTGGGCCGGAAGCGGCTGATGGCTCTTTAGTTTGAGGATGAAAATTCCTGCACCCGCTGGCGCTCCTCTTCTTCCGTTCGGAACTGAATATTTTTCCAATCCTCCGATTCCGCTGCGGAGAGCCCGCTGAAGTGTTTGCGGTATTGGGAGGGCGTTATGCCGGTGGCCTGCTTGAAGGTGTTGGCGAAATACTGACTGGTTCCATAGCCGCATTCGAAGGCGATATCGATAATCTTCCGCTCGGTTTCGCGCAGCAGGGTCTTGGCGTGTTCCATGCGGATGCGGAAAAGATATTCCATGGGGCTGCTGCCGGTCAGCTTTTGAAAGACCTTGTTGAGCTGTGTGCGTTGGATGCCGCAGTAATCCGCCATTTGGGCCAGGTTCCAGGGTTGGTCGCAGTCGGTGGAGAGGCTGTCAATCAGCGAGCGCACGCGCTGTTCGGAGTAGGTCAGTTTTCCTTCGTCAACGGTTTCGCCGGCGACGATGCGTTTGAGTTCCACCAGAACGGCGCGCAGCAGCGTGAGCGTGTGGGCGTCGCGCAGTTGATAGGTGCTCTGCAGTTCTCCGATCAGGGTGGGCATCAGGCTTTTAATCACCGGGGTTGCCGGGAAGCAGTGGCGCGAGCTGGAGGCAAAGACCGAGCTGAGCACCTTCATCTCTTCCGCGCTGAAGCCGAGCGCGTTAGGGAAACAGAATTCTTTTTGGGGAAGGGGATATTCCTTTTCCAGCTGGAAGAGAACATGCCACACCGTATTGTCGGGTTCCGTGGGGTTGACGCTACCGTGAACCTGCCACGGCAGCGTAAAATAGATAGTGCCCGATTCAACATGTTCCGTGATGCCCTCGGCCATCCATTCCATCATGCCTTTTTCAACGTAGGTGATTTCCATGCCGCGGTTTTTGTGGGGCGTGAGCTCGCGGCATTTGAAGCGGCCATAGCTGATAAATCCGTTCATAGGATCTCCTTAAATGTGTAAAATATACCACCCCGAATCCTAAACGACAAGGTTGACTCTTGACTGTTTAATCCTACTTATCAATCATAAATCAAGGAGTGTGTTATGACTACATCGACCGAGAAGACCTGGATCACCAAACTTCCCAAAGTGGGAATTCGCCCGACGATCGACGGCCGCTACGGCGGCGTGCGTGAATCGCTGGAAGATCAGGTAATGGCTATGGCTGAAAATGCCGCCAAACTGATCAGCGAAAACCTGAAATATCCGAACGGCGAGCCGGTTGAGTGCGTTATTGCTGACTCCTGCATCGGCGGCGTTGCTGAATCCGCAGCCTGTGCTGAAAAATTTGATGCTGAAAACGTTGGCGTCTCCCTGACGGTTACGCCGTGCTGGTGCTACGGCTCTGAAACCATGGACATGGATCCGATCCGCCCGAAAGCGGTTTGGGGCTTCAACGGCACCGAGCGTCCGGGCGCGGTATACCTGGCCGCGGTTCTGGCGGGCCACACCCAGAAAGGTCTTCCGGCCTTCGGTATTTATGGCCGTGACGTTCAGGACGCCGGCGACACCTCCATCCCGGAAGATGTGAAGGAGAAAGTGCTTCGCTTCACCAAGGCCGGTCTGGCCGTTGCGATGATGAAAGGCAAATCCTACCTCTCCATGGGCGGCGTTTCCATGGGTATTGCCGGCTCCATCGTCGACCAGAACTTCTTCGAAGATTACCTCGGCATGCGCGTTGAAGCAATCGACCTGATGGAAATGCATCGCCGCATCCGCGACGAAATCTACGACAAGGAAGAATACGAAACCGCGCTCGCATGGGTGAAGGAAAACTGCAAAGAGGGGCACGATCCGAACGGACCGGAAACGACCCGTTCGCGCGAGCAGCTCGACAAAGAGTGGGAAACCTCCGTCAAGATGGCCATGATCGGCCGTGACTTGATGTACGGTAACGACAAGCTGTCTGAAATGGGCTACCTCGAAGAGGGCCGCGGACACAACGCCATTCTTTCCGGCTTCCAGGGCCAGCGTCACTGGACCGATTCCGAAGCAAACGGCGACTTTATGGAAGCGATCTCCAACAGCTCGTTCGACTGGAGCGGAATCCGCATGCCGCGTCTGATGGCTACCGAGAACGACTGCCTCAACGGCGTTCCGATGCTGTTCTCTTACCTGCTGACCAACACCGCTCAGGTATTCGCTGACGTTCGTACCTACTGGAGCCCGGATGCCATTGAGCGTGTAACCGGCCATAAAGTTGACGGCGTTGCTGAAGGCGGTCTGATCCACCTGATCAACTCCGGCTCGGCATCCCTCGACGGCAGCGGTCAGCAGAGTGTTGATGGCGCGCCGGCGATGAAACCGTTCTGGGAAATCTCCGAAGACGAAAAACAGGCGTGCCTGGACGCGACGTCCTGGCATCCGTCGGTAACGGAATACTTCCCGGGCGGCGGTATGTCTTCCAAGTTTGTAACCAAAGCGGGTATGCCGATCACCATGAGCCGCGTAAACCTCGTCAAGGGTCTCGGTCCGGTCCTGCAGATTGCTGAAGGCTGGACGGTTGAGCTGCCCGACGACGTGCATGCGAAACTCGACGACCGTACCAACAACACCTGGCCGACCACCTGGTTTGCACCGCGTATCACCGGCAAGGGCGCCTTCACCGACGTTTACGAAGTGATGGCTAAATGGGGCGCCAACCACGGTGCATTCAGCTACGGCCACATCGGGGCCGACCTGATTACGCTGGCTTCCATGCTGCGTATCCCGGTCTTCATGCATAACGTGGAAGACGGTGCCGTTTACCGTCCGAGCGCCTGGAGCTCGTTCGGGACCGAAGGTCTTGAAGGGGCGGACTTCCGCGCCTGCGAAACCTACGGCCCGATCTACGGATAAGAGGTTGAATAGGAACCCGGTTTTGGCCGGGTTCCTTTTTTTGAGGGGGCGTGTTCATTAATTAGGAGAGAGGATTAAATCGTTATGAAAAAGTTGTCAGATATCATTCCGCGCAGTATCGCATTTCCGTTCATTTTGCTTTCAACCTGTTTTGCCATGTGGGGGTTGTCGAACAATATGACCGACCCGCTGGTGAAAGCCTTCCTGGATATCTTTGACGATCTGAGCAATGCGCAAACCGCGCTGATTCAGAATGCCTTTTATGGTGCCTATTTCTGGTTGGCCATTCCGGGCGCAATCATTGCGCGTAAGTTTGGCTATAAGAAAGGGGTTCTGGCTGGACTGGGCTTGTATATTCTCGGCGGGCTGCTCTTTTATCCCGCCAGTCTGATGCTGCAGTTTTCACCGTTCCTGGTGGCGTTTTTCGTACTGGCCGGCGGACTGTCGATCCTTGAAACCAATGCTAACCCCTACATTATTGCGATGGGACCGGAAGATACCGCGACCCAGCGCCTGAACTTTGCGCAGTCATTCAATCCGGTCGGATCGCTGATCGGCCTGTTTGTATGCAAATTTGCTATTTTGACGAAGCTCGAAGTGGTTAATGCCAAGAAGGTCGACGGAATGGATCCGGAGGCGCTGCTGGCGATCCAGACGGAACAGCTCAACATTGTGATGACGCCGTATTTCATTGCGGCGCTCGTGCTGATTGTACTATGGATCCTGATTGCCACCAACAAGCAGATGCCGTCCGTCAAGGAGCATGACCAGAAGGCGCATGTCGGACAGACGGTCAAAGAGCTCGTCTCTAACAAGAACTATGTGTTCGCGGTAATCGCGCAGTTCTTCTATGTCGGTGCGCAGATTGCCGTCTGGACCTACACCATTCACTACATCACCGGCCAGCTGGGCATCAAAAACAGTGAGGCGATGAACTATCATATGATCGCGATCATTTCGTTCTCGCTCGCCCGCTGGATCTTCACTGGTCTGATGGTTCGCTTCAAGCCGAGCACGCTGCTGGTTGCTGCGGCGATTCTGGGCGGACTCTGTTCGCTGGGCGTTATCTTTGCCGGCGATAAGATGGCCTTTACCGGATATATCCCGTTTGTCGGTGAAAGTCCGTTCACGCTTGGCGTGGTCTGCCTGATCAGCATTTCGGTCTTCATGTCGCTCATGTTCCCGACCATCTTTGGCCTGGGTTCGCGCGGTCTGGGCGAAGCGACCAAGCTCGGTGCTTCCGGTCTCATCATGGCGATTCTCGGCGGCGCGCTGCTTACGCTGCTGCAGGGCAAGCTGATTGATGTATTCGGCGGCGAAGAGGCGATGGGAGCGGCTACGGCCAAGTCCTATCTCGTGCCGCTGGTGTGCTTTATTGTGATCGCGCTGTATGGTCTGTATGCGGCCAAGGCTGACCAGTCGCAGGAAGCTTAAGCAATTACATTAAAGGAGGCCGGGCTTTGTTCGGCCTTCTTTTTGCTCTCCGAAAAGGAGAGGTGATAAACAGGCATTGAATTTTTTTGATGCCTGTTTTTTTATCTGCATCATGCAGTCCGTTAAATAACTCTAGACTCAGGGAGCTCGAATGAAGCGCGGTTTATTGTTCAGTTTGGGAATGGTGGCGATCTGCCTCGGTCAGGTCATGGCCATGACGGTGGAGGAGATTGACGGCGTCTTTGCCTTTGCCGAGGCTCAGTATGGACAGGCCGTAGAGTCTTTGGATGCGACCAAAGGGATGCCGCGCAATTCCAACGCGGACGGATCGTGGCATCAGGTTCCGATCAAGGATTGGACGAGCGGTTTTTTCCCGGGATCTCTTTGGCTGATTTATGAAAACAGCGGTGAGGAGAAGTGGCTGAATGCGGCCCGGAAATGGACAGCGCCTTTGGAGCCGCTCCGCACCTTTGACCGTCATCATGATGTCGGCTTTATGGTGTTCTGCTCGTATGGCAACGGCTACCGCCTAACAAAGGATCCTGCATATAAAGAGATTATTCTTTCCGCTGCCGATGCTCTTGCCTCGCGCTTTCGGGCAGAGGGCGGTGTGATACAATCGTGGGGAAGCATCCATAAGGAAAACATGGAGAGCTATCGGGTGATCATCGATAACATGATGAACCTTGAACTGCTGTTGTGGGCGGAGCAGAACGGCGGAGAGCAACGCCTGAAGGAGATTGCGCTGTCTCATGCCGACACGA
This sequence comes from uncultured Verrucomicrobiota bacterium, assembly GCA_964483355.1. Taxonomy (GTDB): domain Bacteria; phylum Verrucomicrobiota; class Kiritimatiellia; order Kiritimatiellales; family Pontiellaceae; genus Pontiella. Next base: position 11,011 of record CAZABK010000049.1, read on the forward strand.
CCCTAAAAAACCATTTTCGGCCCGATGGCTCGACGTATCACAAGCTGACTTATGATTTGAAATCCGGCGAGGTGCTGAAGAAAGAGACGCATCAGGGTTTTGCCGATGAGTCACTGTGGGCACGCGGACAGGCCTGGGCGATTTATGGCTACACGATGATGTTCCGTGAGACCGGCGATCAAAAATATCTGGCGCAGGCGGAAAAGGCCTCCGCTGTTTTCCGGAAGCGGTTGCCGGCCGACGGCGTGCCGCGCTGGGATTTTGATGCGCCCGATTCGAAGCCGCAGAAAGATGCCTCCGCCGCCGCCATTGCTTCGAGTGCATGGATTGAGCTCTATGAGCAGACAGGCAAGGCCGCCTATCTGAAACAGGCTGAGAAGACGCTCGAAGAACTTGCGAGCGATCGCTACCTGGCGAAGGGCGCAAACTATCAGTGCCTGCTGCTGCACAGCGTCGGCAACATGAACAAAAACAGCGAAGTGGATGTGAACATTAACTATGCCGACTACTATTTTCTCGAAGCGCTGACGCGGCTGAAAAAGGTAAAGCAGGCCGCAGTCCAGCGAGAGGACAACTGCGTTATCATCGACGCGCAGAAGAGCCTGAGCCTGGACTTTAAATTGCAGCAGCCTGGTGAATATGTGGTTCAGCTGGTTCACTGTCCCAAAGAGGCTGGAACTGAGCTTGCTGCGTCCGCCTGGGTTGACGGCGAACCGGTCGGCGGCGAGCTGAAGCGCGACTATTGGATTGAGGACGGGATCGTGTCCACCTTCACCTCGCCGGTTGTTTTTCCAACCATTGGGAAACACACCGTGGCGGTGGAGTGCGATGTGCCGCCGCTGAAGGTGAGGGTGATTCCGAAGGTGTACTGGCAGAGCCGGATTAAGGTCGGCTCCGGGAAGTATTATAACGAGTGGATCAAAATGCATCAGTCGCCGGAAAAGCAGGCGGCGATGGAATGGTACAAAAACGCCAGGTTCGGCATGTTCATCCATTGGGGTGTCTATTCGCAGGCGGCCGGCAGCTGGAAGGGAACCAAAATTGAAGACTCCGGCATCAAGGGGCCGCGCGTGGCCGAATGGCTGATGTATACCTTCAACATTTCGCGTGCGGAATATCGCGAATTTGCAAATCAGTTTTGTCCCGACAAATCGTTTGCGCAAAACATTGCCAGGCTGGCCCGCGACACCGGCATGAAATACGTGGTGATCACCTCCAAGCATCACGATGGCTTCGCGCTGTTTGATTCGGCCTGCTCCGATTGGGATGTCGCTGATGCCACTCCGTATGCCGGTGATCTGATCAAAGAACTCTATGAGGCCTGCCGCACCGAAGGGCTGGAGTTCGGTGTCTACTATTCGCACGGTCATGACTGGATGGACGGCTGCGATGCCAACTATGCCAAGGTGAAAGCGGAGCGCGATGCATACAATGTGCCGACGCGTCCGAACGGCAAAAATCTATGGGATCCGAGCCCGAACAGTTATCAGGATTATCTGGCGGGGAAAGCCTATCCGCAGATTGTTGAGCTGATCAATCTGATGCCGGAGTTGCGCTTGATCTGGTTTGACGGCGACGGACTGATTACGGAGGCGCAGGCGTTCCGGTTCTATAAAATGATCTATGACCTCAACCCGAACATTATCGTCAACCGTCGCGTTGGCTATGAGTATGGCGACTACATGGATGCCGGCGACAACTCGACGCCGAAGGCCGGCGAGCTGGTGGCGAAATATTTTGAAACCTGTGGCACGGCCAACCATTCATGGGGCTTCAAGGCCCACGACCACCACTGGAAAAGCACCAACCAGCTGCTGCGCAACTTTGTCGATATCATTTCCAAGGGCGGAAACTATCTGCTCAACATCGGCCCCGACGGCAAAGGTTACGTGCCGGAACCGTGCGCCGACAGTTTTCGAGAAATGGGCAAGTGGGTGAAAACCAATGCCGACGCCGTATATGGTACGACCCGCTGGACGAAGTTCACCGAAAACGTAAATCCGAAGAAGGGCGCCGTATCGGTTCCGGGCGAATTCTGGTTCACTGCGAAGGGCAACAAGGTCTACGCGATGTCGATCACGCCGGCGGCCGAAACCGTTCGGGTTGAATCGCTGAACAAGTCGGCCGGCAGCGTGACCGCCGTGCGCCTGCTGGGCAGTGATATGAAGCTGAAGTGGACGCAGAGCGATGATGCGCTTGAAATCGATTTTTCCGGCATCGCAACCGATGCCGACGGGTTTGTGGTTGAAGCCACGTTGGAATAAATTCTGATGGGAGAAGATAGATGAAATTTAAACAGATGATGTTGTCCGGCCTGATTCTTGCCGGCGGAGCGGGATTTGGATTTGCGGCGCAGCCGGAGAATCTTGAGGATGTTATCGCGCAGGCTAACGCGGCCGGGGATACCGGCGAGGTCGCGGGGTTGGGGAATAAACCCGAACGTCTTGAGTGGCTGCGCGATAATGGCTTTGGCATGTTCCTGCACTGGGGCGTGGATGCGCAGCTCGGTTCCGTAATCAGCCATACACTGGTCGGGGCAGACGATGCATATGTTGAACGTTATGTGAATGAGCTCCCGAAAAGCTTCTATCCTAAAAAATGGGATGCCGAGGAATATGTCCTGCTGGCCAAAACCTGCGGCATGAAATACATCGCCCTCACCACCAAGCACCATTCAGGATTCTGCCTGTGGGATACCAAGACGACGGACTTCAATGTGATGAACACGCCGTACGGCAAAGACATTGTCCGGGAGTTTGTCGATGCCTGCCATAAGTATGATATTGCGGTGGGGCTCTATTATTCGCCGGAGGATTTTCTGTATGCGCGCAGCCGGGGGGAACTGATTAAGCGCCGGCCGCATCGGCCGAGCCCTGATTCGGACCCGGAATATGTGAAATATGTTCAGGATCAGGTAACGGAATTGATGTCGAACTACGGTGATGTCGATGTGTTTTTCATTGATGGTCGCGGCAAGAAGACCACGAAGGAGGTGGTCTGGACGCTGCAGCCGGATTGTCTGATCACGCGCGGTGCGATCGAAAGCCCGGAACAGAAGGTGCCCGGATTGCCGCCGAAAGAAGTGTGGGAAACCTGCATGACGCTCGGGACGCAGTGGCAGTACAAGCCGCAGCAGCTCGATACGCTGAAGGATGGAAACCGGGTGGTTGAAATCCTGATTGAAACCCGCGCCAAGGGCGGGGCGCTTTTGCTGAACCTCGGGCCGCGTCCGGACGGTTCCATTAACGAGCTGCAGGAAGACATTATGCGCGAGGTCGCCCTGTGGAATTTTGTTAACCGTGAGGCCGTGCTGAATGTGCGTCCCTGGATTGTCACCAATGAGGACAACATCTGGTTCACGAAAAACAAGGATGAAGAGACGGTCTATGTTTTCCTGACGAAACAGAAGGACTGGGAGCGAAAGAAGCGGCGGGAATTTGTGATCGGTTCGGTGGAAGCTACTGCCGATACCGTAATGACGGTGCTCGGGCATAACGGGAAGGTGGTAGAATATACCGGCTGGGAACCTGAAAAAGCAGCACCGAGATTTGAGCAGAAGGAGGACGGCCTTCATCTGTCGCTGCTTCCGGGGCAGCGCCTGTTGAACCATGGCGCATGGAGAAACCCTGTGGTCGTTAAGCTGACGAATGTTAAGGCCTCCTGCCAGCCGCCGCTGGTGCTGACGGGAAAATCCAAAGGGCGTACGGGGAGCGCGGGGCTCAAGGGCGAACTGAAGGATCTCGGTGATGCCGACTCGGTGCTCGTCGGGTTTGAATATCAGGAATATCTCGGGTTTACGGAAAACATGTATAATGACGAATGGTTCTCCACCGAGTTGGTTGAGATGACAGAGCCGGGCGACTTCGCGAAAACCATTGAGTTGCCGGGCGGTAAAACCTACCAATGGCGTGCCGTGGTGAAACATCCGCGGGTGAAAATGACCGGTGACCACGGCAAAGTCAGTGTGCGCTGAGATCGCAGATGATCATGTGCGGGTTTGTGCCGACATTTTGGAAGAGACAGTGTGATGAATAAAACCAGTTGGGTTTTGAGGAGTCTGGTTCTTGGGATTGCATTGATTGCATTGCAGTCGTTTGCCGAAGCACCGGCAAACATCCGGCGGCAGTTCGTCGACTATTTTGTTCAGCAGTCCGAGACGGAATCGGCCGCCGCGAAAAACCTGGAACGCATTCGGGATGATGGCACGTGGCCGGATATCGACTATGCCAGTCAGCGGCGCGGCGAATGGCCGACCCGAACGCACCTGGATCGGCTGAAGGAGATGGCGGCCGCATTTGCGGATCCGCAATCGGATTTCTATCAGGATGGCACGATGAAACGGGCGGTGTTGAACGGGCTGGATCACTGGATTCAAAAGGATTATGCGAACCTCAACTGGTATAACCCCCGCATTGGCGTCCCGTATCGGCTGGGCAGCGTGCTGGTGCTGATGGGCGATGCGGTCTCGGAAGAGATGCTGGCTGAAGCGCGACCGATTTTATACCGCAGTGAGCTGGGGTTGACCGGCCAGAACAAAGTCTGGTGCGCCGGGATCGGAATTATGAAGGGCGTGCTCTATGCAGATCGCGAACTGCTTGAGCGGGCGGTGGCGGATATCTGGTCGGAGCTGCGGGTTTCGACCGGCGAAGGGATTCAGCCGGACTGGAGTTTTCATCAGCACGGTCCGCAGCAGCAGTTCGGCAACTATGGACTCTCGTTTGGCGACGACATGGTTCTGTGGGCATCCGTGCTGCGAGGTTCGGAGTATGCGCTCGCCGGTGAAACGCTCGAAACCCTGCGCAACTATCTGCTCGAAGGCCCGTCGTGGATTTTATGGAATGGACGGATGGATTTCAGCGGTTGCGGCCGGCACGTGAACCAAGGCTGTCAGCAGAGCAAAGCCCTTCGGCTTTTTGACCAGCTGGATGGAATGAAGACGATCGATCCGCAGTTTGCCACAGCCTACGGCTCGACGGCGGAGCGGGTCGGTTTTAAACCGTTTTGGCGTTCGGAGATGGCGGTGCAGCGCCGGCCGGACTGGTATGCCTCGGTGAAAATGTCGTCCAGTCGCGTGATCGGATCGGAATCCTGCAACTCGGAAAATATGCTGGGGTTGCATCTGGGCGACGGGGTGCTGCTGACCTATGTCGCCGGCGACGAATATGAAGACCTTATGCCGCTTTGGGATTGGAAGCGCCTGCCGGGCACCACCTGCGATCAGGGGCTTGATGAGCTGACGCCCAGCACACTCGAAGGCTATGGCGGCTCTGACTTTTCGGGCGTGATCGGCCATGGCGAAACCGGCCTTGCCGCCATGATCTATCAGCGCGGCCAACTTGCGGCCCGGAAATCATGGTTCTTTTTCGAGGATCATATCTTTTGCATAGGAGCAGGCATCGCCGGTGAAACGAAGGGTGACGTGATAACCTCGGTTGAGCAGTGCTGGCTGAAAGGCGATGTGACGCAGAAGAACGAATGGGTGTGGCATAACAATGTTGGCTGTCAGTTTCTCATGGGCCGTCCGGAAGTGGTGACGGGAAAAGTTAATGGCAACTGGAACACCAGCTTCCCGACGCGCGGTGATCGGCCTGCCGAAGGGAATGTTTTCAGTCTATGGATTAACCATGGGAACTCGCCGGCGGACTGTCGCTATGTCTATCGCATCTTTCCCGGGCTGTCGGCAGAGGAAAACATAAACCCGATGGATCAAAGCCGGCTGCTGATTAACTCTTCGACGGTTCAGGCCGTTGAACATGATGGGGTGGTTTATGCCGTCTTTTATGAAGCCGGGAAGTTGATGGCCGGGGAGAAGGGGGCGGTTGAGGTAAACGGCCCGTGCCTCTTGATCATCGCCGCTGAAAAGGTGGTTGTTGCCGATCCAACCCATTCGCTCGACGCATTGGAAATTAAGATGAATGGAAAAACATATAGTGCTGAATTGCCGCAAGGTGCAGAACGGGGGAAGCAGGTGATGGTTAAATGAAAGTTCACATTCTGATTGCTGGGTTTTGCTGCTTATCTCTATCCGGGCTGGCCGGATCTCCGCGTACCTTCTGCCGTTTTGTGCCGGAGCGTGCCGATGATTTTGCGTGGGAGAACGATAAGATTGCTTTTCGCGCCTACGGCCCGGCGCTGCATGAAAAAGGCGAGAACAGTGGCTTCGATGCGTGGCTCAAGCGCGTTGAATATCCGATCATCGACAAGTGGTATGCGGGGAACCTGAAGGGCATCTCCTATCACAAGGACCATGGTGAAGGGTACGATCCCTATAAGGTTGGCGGTTCGCGCGGATGCGGCGGGCTGGCGCTTTGGATCGACGGTAAAATGGTTCCCTCCAATGTCTTTAAGGAGTGGAAAATTCTCCGGTGCGAGCCGCAGGAATCGGTCTTTATGCTGAGTTATGAATGGAAGCATGGTGACGATATCTATACGGAGGAAAAGCAGATCTCGCTTCGGCTTGGCAGCCGTCTGTTCAAGTCATCGTCTATATTCAGGAAGAACGGCGAGGTCGCAAAGGGTTTGCCGGTTGCAATCGGGCTGGTGCGGCACCATAAAACCGATCTGGTTTCCAAAAATCTTTCAAAAGGCTGGATGAGCATCTGGGAGCCGATGGATGACTCCGAGCTGGGAACGGGCGTGGTGATTGATCCGAAGCGCATTGAAGGTTTTGAGCTGTTGGAAACCGGCAAAAAGCTTGAAGACCACGCGTTGATCATCACCAAAACCGATGCCGACGGGCGGGTGGAATATTATGCCGGCTACGGCTGGGCCAAGGCCGGCGGGATCCAAACGGCCACCGAGTGGAACGCATATCTGGAAGCATTCATGCCGCAGCTGGAAAATCCGGTAACGACTAGCTATATCCGCAAAACCCTGAATCCGGTTCAGCCGCGTTTGGGTTTTACGCCCAAGCTAGTGGAGGAGATCAAGGGGAAGCTGGAAACCGATCCGGTGCTGCGGAATATGTATGCCGCGATCCGCGCAAATGCGGAACAGATTTACACCAAGGATCTGCCGGATGGAAAGATTCGCGGCCGGCGCCTGCTTGGCACATCCCGCGAGACGCTCTATCGCATCAACATGCTGGGCTTTGTCTATCTGATGGAAAAGGATCCGCGCGCCTTGGAGCGCATTAATGAAGAAGTCCTGAATGTGTGTTCGTTCTCGTCGTGGAATCCGTCGCACTTTCTGGATGTGGCCGAGATGTCGCTGGCCGTTTCGCTGGCGCTCGACTGGACGGCCGGCGATCTTCCGGAGTCGACCGTTGAAAAAGCAAAGACGGCGCTGATCGAAAAGGGCATCAAGCCGAGCTGGCCGGAAAACGGCAAGCGCTTCGGTCGGGCCTATGGCGACAACAACTGGAATCAGGTTTGTAACGGCGGATTGATCGCCGCATCCATTACGGTCTTTGAGGCGGAGCCAGAGTTGGCCGCCAAAACAATCCACCGCGCGCTCGAAGGGTTGCCGCACTGCCTGATTGCCTACATGCCGGATGGCATCTATCCGGAGGGCGCATCCTATTGGGGCTATGGAACCAGCTACTCAATCGTCACCATTTCGATGCTGGAAAGCTGCTTTGGAACCGATTTCGGGATCTCCGCTTTCCCGGGATTCATGGCGAGCGCCATGTTCCGCGCCATGTGCAATGCGCCGTCGGGCTGGTATTTTAATTTTGCGGACTGCGGCGACCGGCGGCAGAAAAACGGTGATGAACTGCTGGCCTGGTTTGCCATGCGGACGGGCAATAAAACCTTCTTTGAAAAGGAGCGTTTTCTGCGGCCCATTGCCGAGATGGACAAGCTGTCGAATATCAGCGGTATGGCGATGGCGTGGCTCTCGCAATATGAGGATAAAGCCGGCAGCGGCCTGCCGACGGCCTGGGCCGGCAAGGGCCACAATCCCATTGCGGTGTTTACCGGCGGCGAGAATGATCCGTACGGTTATTATGTCGGCTGCAAAGGCGGGCAGGCCGGGATCAGCCACGGCAACATGGACGCCGGCTCCTTTATCTTTGAGCTCAACGGCGTGCGCTGGTCGATCGATCCCGGCAACCAGAGCTACAGCGTGTTGGAAAAGGCCGGCTTCAGGCAGTGGGGGCGGGGGCAGACCGCGGATCGCTGGAAGCTGCTGATTAAAAACAATTTCGGCCACAGCACGTTGACGGTTAATGATCAGCTCTTTCAGGCCCAAGGCTATGCGCCGCTGATCGATTTTAAGGAGGGCGAGCGACCGGAGGCGGCATTTGATCTGTCGGCGCTCTATGCCGGAAACCTTAAAAAGGCCTCCCGCCGATTCATCAAAGACAGCCCGACGTCGTTGTTGATTCAGGACCGCATCGAAACATCCGGAGCGACCGAAAAAATGGTTTGGCAGATGGTAACGCTGGCCGATGTTGAATTGAGCAAAGGCGGTGCGGTTTTGATGCAGGATGGCAAACAGCTCGAGTTGCGGGTGGAATCCAGTGTGCCGGCCAAACTGCGCGTGGGTTCGTTGAACCCACCACCGATGACGCTGGATAAGCAGATCGAAGGATTTAAACGCATTGAAGTTGAACTGGACGTTAACGGCAACTCCGCCCGGCAAATCGAACTGGATGTGCGGTTGTCAGACAAAAATTGAGGTTTATAGATAAACTTCTGATTTTATTTTTGAGCGTGCGTGTTATGGTAACTTGTTATGTCGTCCTTTATAAATTCAGGGACGCATTATTAGGTACAACATAGCTTTACACGGCGAGATGAATTCTGTGGTTCGTGTCACTACGCGCGCCTTTCCGCTGTTTAAAGGATATGTTGATGCCGACTATTTGAAGTGAAAAACGAATTTTTCAACAGGTTTGGGGACAAGGATGAAGTCAAAAGGTGTAATTAAAGGGGCTCCGAGCGGGCTTGTGATCAGTCTGCTGATTCATGCGGCGGCGTTTCTTTTGGCTGGTTTGTTTGTTGTTTTTGAAGTGTTCGAGAAGGAAGAGCCCAAGTTTGAGCCGCCGAAAGCGGTCGAACGGCCGAAAATGAAGCTGAAGAAGCCGAAGGTGAAGGTTAAAAAAAGCGCCAAGCCCAAGGCGACGACCCGAATTGTTACAAAGGTTCAAAAAGCCAGCATGCCCGACATCCAACTGCCGGAAATGAGCGGCCTAGGGGAGGGATTGGTCGGCAATGTCGGCGGGTTTGACCTGCTGCCGGATCTGAGCGATGTCAGCGTCTTTGGTGGCGGGCAATCGGTCGGGAATGAGCTTGAAGGCACGGTGTATTCACTGCTGCGCACCCGCAGCGGTGGTCCGGCATCCATCGATGTGGATTCATTCCGGGATGTGCTGCGCAAGTATGTGCTCAGCGGCTGGAAGGAGTCAGTGCTTTCGCGCTATTACCGCTCGCCGAAAAAACTGTATTCGACGCATGTCATGGTGCCGCCAATTCCCACGGCGCTGGCTCCCGGGGTATTCGGTGCTCCTGAGTTGGAGGACTATTTCCTGTTCATTAAATATGAAGGCAAGCTGGTCTATCCCGAGGATATCAAGTTTCGCTTCTGGGGCGTCGGCGATGCCTATATCTTCGTGAATGTCGGCGGCAAGGAAGTGCTGATGAGCGCGTGGCATTTCCACCACCCCTGGTTTGGATGGTGGAGCAGTACGGCCGCAGGGGACCGCTCGCATGTCCTGGGCAACCAGCGCATGGTGGTGGGCGACTGGGTTGAACTGAAGGCCGGTGAGCCGCTCGATATGAAGGTGCTGTTCGGCGAATGGAAGGGTGGGTCGGTTACCGGCATGCTACTTGTGGAAGTCGATGGCGTGGACTATCCGACCGCCCGGACCGGCGGACCGCTGCTGCCCGCATTCAAGACCGAAGAATTTTCGTGGGACACGCTCACGCAGATTTCCCGCTTCCTGGCGGAAGACGAGTGCTCGCTTACAAACGGACCCGTTTTTAATGACTATCACTCCGGGAAATCAGCATCCACGATTGCTGTCGACACCACTCCGGAACCCCAGGTAAATCTGGAAGATACGCAGGAGGAGTCGAACCTGCGGTTGTGGACGATGGTCGACGGCAGGACTCGGGAAGCGGAGTTCATGACCATGGTAGGAGGAAACGCAATCCTTAAAACAGCAAAGCGTAAGCAGGTCAAGGTGCCGTTGGAAAAACTGTCGGAGGAAGACCGTCACTATATCTCCCTTTCCATGCCGCCCAAGCTGGATATTAACTTCTCAAAAACAACAGAACCGCGGAAGTTCGGCGAAACATTCAACGGTACCGCTCCTCCGGTTCGCGGAAGTTTTTATACATTCACCGCCCGCGTCAAACAAACCTCCAGGCGTCTCTACGGCCATCCGCTGACCGCCGAGTTTTTTGCGATCGGCGATGAAATCGGAGGTCAGAAGCATATCCTGCTCGATTATCAGCAAACCAATTTTACCCTGACGGAGGAATCCGACTACAGTTTTAAATTCAGCGGAGCTCCTGTAGAAATGCTCGATTACACGATCAACAACGAACGCCGCGGTCAGCGGTATGGCGGATATTTGGTGGTGGTTACAGATTCCCGCGGAGAGATCATTGCCTACCAGACGCCCAGCGAGAAACTCTACCGGAATCTGGACAACCTAAGGAATATACGTGTGGGCTGGTATTTCGATAAAGAGTGCAACCGCTGCCTTCCGACGCCGCCCGAGCCGTTTGCCGACGCTGCCAACACCAATTAACGCAATGTTCCGAAAGCGGTGAAAAAACTTTGCGGCATGTTTGGCTGGATGAGAGCTGGCATATTCGCATCGTATCCGGCTCCTCTATCGATCTTCATCCAACGCGAACAACAATCAAAGATAGGACAGAAAATAAATCTATGCCTGTCTTAGATGGAGTTGCCGTGGCGTTTAATGATGAGCAGAGTTGAGGAATAGACCTGCTCCGAATGAAAAGTGAAGGGGGAAAGACCGTGCAGAGCCCATTGTGTTTATTAATCCTCGGTTTGTTGGCTGGTACGGTTTCCGTGCGTGCTGCGGAATCGGTGAAACCTAATATTGTTTTTGTCCTTTGCGATGATCTGGGCTACGGCGATGTACAGTGCCTGAATCCGGAGCGCGGAAAGATTCCGACGCCGAATGTCGATAAGCTGGCCCAGGGAGGGATGATCTTTACGGATGCACATTCCGGATCATCCGTCTGTTCGCCGACGCGTTACGGTTTGCTGACCGGTCGCTACAGCTGGCGGACCCGCCTGCAGAGCGGTGTGACTCAAGGATACAAACCCAACCTGATTGCGGCGGACCGCCCGACCGTCGCCAGCTTCCTGAAGGCGCAGGGCTATCACACGGCTGTCATCGGCAAATGGCATCTTGATTTTCTGTACCAGGATCCGAACACCGGCAAACTGCTGAAACGTCCAAAGAAAAAAAGCGCCCTTGCGCCGGTCGGTACAAAAATTCCCGACGGCCCGCTGACCCGCGGGTTTGATTTTTTTCACGGATTTCACCATGCCCGCGACATGAAGGGCGTGATCGAAAACGACACGGTGATTGCGCATGATCCTGAAATCAATATGCTTCCGCGTTTGGCCCGTGAGTCCGTGCAGTATATCGACGAACGCGCAAAGACCAAGGACCAGCCTTTCTTCCTCTACGTTCCGTTTGGCTCGCCGCATACCCCGATTGTTCCGACCAAAGAGTGGCAGGGAAAAAGCGGCATCAACGCCTATGCCGACTTTGTGATGCAGACCGACGCGGCCTTCGGCGAAATCCTAGATGCGCTGGAGCGCAATGGCCTCAGCGACAATACGCTGATCCTGTTCAGCAGTGACAACGGTTGCTCCAAAGCGGCGAACTTCAAAGAACTGGAAGCTGCCGGTCATTATGCCAGCGCCTATATGCGCGGTTCCAAGGCGGACATTTGGGACGGCGGACACCGCGTTCCGTTTATCGTTCGCTGGCCGGGAAAAGTTGAGCCCGGCTCAATCAGCGATCAGCTGATCTGCCTGACCGACTTTTTGGCCACGCTTGCCGAGCTCTCGGGAACGCCGCTGCCGGCGGAGAGCGCGGAGGACAGCGTCAGCTTTTTGCCAGCCTTGTCAGGCCAGCCGATTGTCTCCACCCGTAAGGGCGTGATTCATCATTCCGTCAGCGGACACTTTGC